>SEAD01000174.1 GCA_004173355.1 Chitinophagaceae bacterium
CGGGATGATGGCCCCACCCCTCTCCCCGACGAAATCATCCCCTCCGATGTACCGGCCTGGTGGCTGGTTAAAAAAAAGAATGCCCTTTATTACAGCGGCGAAGGACGTGGCGACTTTGGCAAGTTCCTGCTCAGCTCCGCATTGCTGACAATGAATGACAGCACCGACGCAGCGGAAGTAAACAGGCATATGCCAGATGTACTCAGTTATATCAATAGTCTGGAAGCCCCGGCCTATCCGGGTTCCATTGATCCCGGAATGGCAGCCAGGGGCAAGGTGATTTTTGCGGGTAGCTGCGGCGGTTGCCATGGCAGTTATGGCAGCAACGAAACCTATCCCAACAAACTGGTGCATACATCCGTCATCGGCACCGATCCATGGCTGGCAAGATCAAATTTCAATGACACGACCGTCAGTCGCTGGTTCAACAACAGCTGGTTCAGCCAGGGCCCCAATCCCGCATGGCTGCAGCCATTCGATGGTTATCTCGCACCACCACTTGATGGCATCTGGGCAACTGCACCTTATCTTCATAACGGGTCCGTGCCTGCACTTGAAATGATGATTGACAGCAGGCTCCGGCCGGTTTACTGGAAACGCGGTTTTGGAAAAAATACTTATGATATAAAGGCGATGGCAATCCGGTTTGACAAACGGGATAAACCCGGTGGGAAACGGGTCTATGATACGACATTAAAGGGTTATGGGAATAGCGGGCACACATTCGGTGACCAGCTTACACCGGATGAACGGAAGGTTTTACTGGAATATTTAAAAACATTATAAAACAAATGGCCACAGAAACGAAGGGACAGCAGGTGATCAGAGAGTGGCTGGCAACATCGGGGAGACAACCGTTCCGTTTCCAGGAGGAAGCATGGGAACAGATCCTGAAAGGGCAGAGTGGTGTGGTGAATGCACCGACGGGTTGTGGTAAAACGTTCTCCGTTTTCCTTGGATCACTGATCGATTTTATCAACCGCCATCCGGATAATTACAAAACCAGGGGTAAAAACGGCCTGCAGCTTTTATGGATTACCCCGCTGCGCGCACTGGCGAAAGATATCGGCCGCGCCATGGACGAAGTGATCACCGGTCTTGGTATGGATTGGAAAGTCGGCATCCGCAATGGCGACACCAGCACCGCTGACCGCGCAAGGCAGAAAAGACAGATGCCCGAAGTACTGATCATTACCCCGGAAAGCCTGCACCTGATGCTCGCCCAGCCCGGGTATCCTGCGGTACTTTCCACCCTGCGCCTGGTAGCAGTGGATGAGTGGCATGAACTGCTAGGAAGCAAACGCGGGGTAATGATTGAGCTCGCCCTTTCAAGGATAACAGGGCAAAGGGAGAAAGACCTTTCGGAAAACAAACCGGCGTTACAGGTCTGGGGGATTTCCGCCACGATCGGCAATATGGAAGAAGCCGCTGAAGTGTTATTGTCCTGCATGAAGACCAGCGGCTTTATGGTCCGCGCCAACATCAGCAAAAAAGTAAAAATTGATTCGGTATTGCCCGATGAGATTGAAAAATACCCGTGGGCGGGACACCTGGGAATCAAACTCGTGGACAAGGTGATCCCGATCATCATGAAGAGCACCACCACACTGATCTTTATCAATACCCGCGGCATGAGCGAGATGTGGTACCAGTCGTTGCTGACTGCTGCACCCGAACTTGCCGGTGCCATTGCCCTGCATCATGGCAGCGTGGATCGTGAGCTTCGGGAATGGGTGGAAGAAAACCTGCACACCGGCAGGCTGAAGGCGGTTGTATGTACGGCGTCACTGGATCTGGGGGTCGATTTCCGTCCGGTGGAGACTGTTATCCAGGTCGGTTCCCCGAAAGGCGTGGCCCGGTTCCTGCAGAGGGCCGGCCGGAGCGGACACCAGCCGGATGCGGTCAGCCAGATTTATTTCCTGCCCACCCATTCGCTCGAACTGGTGGAAGCTGCAGCACTGAAGGAAGCGATCAGCGAACAGTTCATCGAAAGCCGCCAGCCAATGACGCTTTGTTTTGATGTGCTGATCCAGTTCTGCTGCACACTGGCCATCTCTGAAGGTTTTATCGCGAATGAATTGTTTGACGAGATCAGGAGTACCTTTTGCTTCCGGGATATCACTGAAGATGAATGGCGGGAAGTACTGCATTATATCACTGAAGGCGGGGAAGCACTCCTGCAGTATGATGAATATAAAAAGGTGGAGGTGATTGATGGTGTATACCGCATCACCAAACGCCGGGTGGCTATGCGCCACCGCCTGCATATCGGCACCATTGTGAGTGATGCCATGCTGAAAGTAAAGTTTATGAGCGGGGGATTTATCGGGGTGATTGAAGAATATTTTATCTCAAGGCTGGAACCCGGGGATGTGTTTACCCTTGCGGGACGGAATCTTGAACTGGTTATGATCAAGGACATGACGGTTGTGGTGAAAAAAAGCACGGCAAAAAAATCCATCGTCCCCAGCTGGAATGGAGGCCGGATGCCACTCAGCGCCAACCTCGGTAAAAAACTCCGCGAGAAATTCAACGAGGCTTTCATCCAGGCCAGGCCAAAACAAAGCGGACCGGGAAAGCGCACCGTGCAGGACCCGGTTGACAAGGGCAGGGATATTGAACTGGAAGTGTTGCGCCCGCTTTTTGACCTCCAGGAAACATTGTCGCATGTACCAAAGGCCAATGAACTGCTGGTGGAGCAGATCGAAACCAGGGATGGTTACCACCTTTTCGTTTACCCGTTTGAAGGACGGCTGGTGCATGAAGCAATGGCCGCCATCCTGGCATACCGCATCAGCCGGATCACGCCGATCACATTTTCATTCGCCATGAATGACTATGGGTTTGAGTTGCTCAGCGACCAGCCGATCCCGGTGGATGATACCAATGTATATGAACTCTTCAGTCCGGAAAACCTGCTGCTGGATATCCAGCGGAGCGTGAATTCCACCGAAATGGCCAAACGGAAGTTCCGGGATGTGGCGGTGATCGGCGGACTGATTTTCCAGGGTATGCCGGGTGAACAGAAAAAAGCGCGGCACCTGCAGTCATCCGCGTCACTGCTGTTTAAGGTTTTTGCAGAATACGATCCTGATAACCTCCTGCTCCGGCAATCTTACCAGGAAGTGTTTGACCAGCAGATGGAAGAGGCCAGGCTTCGCGACATGCTGCTGCGCATCCAGCAATCCGATATCATCATCACATTCCCGCACCGGCTTACCCCCTTCTGTTTCCCGATCAAGGTGGACAGCATGCGGGAAGACCTTTCTTCCGAGAAACTGGCGGATCGCGTGCAGCGCATGCAGGCCCAGCTTGCAAGGGATTAGTCACATGCGTGTATAAAAGATATGTCTGCCGGCCAGTGGCAGGGATCTGGTTTCGATTTGTTTCATTATTTTGCCGGCAGGGTTACTTCTTATGAATGCATTGATTGAATATTCTATTGACGACCAGTCACTGATACTCAGTCCACAAAAAGCGATCTACTGGCAACAGCAGAAAACGCTGATTGTGGCAGATGTACATATCGGCAAGACCGGGCATTTCCGCAAGGCGGGCATACCCGTACCTGCAAGGGTTTACAAAGCTGACCTGCACCGGTTATTTTCACTGATACTTTTTTTCAAAGCGGAAAAACTGCTGATAGTCGGCGATTTCACCCACAGTACCTCCAATCTTGAACTTGACCTGTTCCAGCGCTGGCGGAGGGATATGTCCGCACTGAACATCGAACTGGTAAAGGGCAACCATGATATCCTGCACCAGCGATGGTATGATGACACAGGTATCAACTGTACCGGGCCCAGGCACCAGCTCGGTAATTTCCTGTTTGTCCATGATGTGGCCGACTGCAAAGAGCCGGTGCCGGAGTATATATTCGGAGGGCACATACACCCCGGCGTACGGATGCGCGGCATGGGAAAACAAAGTATGGTCTTTCCCTGTTTTTATTTCACTGATACCTATAGCATACTTCCGGCATTCGGAGGATTCACGGGCGTATCAGTCATTGCTCCGTCGCAGACGGATAATGTATTTGCGATAGTGGAAAACGACCTTATGCAGCTTCAATAACCATGAATGGATTCCTGAACAACCCGTCAAGGCGAATACAGGTGGCATATGATCCCATCTATGCGCATCCCCTGCCGGACGGCCATCGGTTCCCGATGTTGAAATATGAGCTCATCCCCGGCCAGCTCCTGTATGAAGGCACTATCACTGAACAGGAAATCCATCACCCCGGAATTTGTTCGGATGAAACCGTACTGCTGACACATACCCGCGAATACCTCGACAAACTGCATGGGCAGTCGCTTTCCCCGCAGGAACAACGCAGGATCGGCTTCCCGCAATCCCCTGCGCTTACAACCCGCGAACTGATGATCGCCCAGGGTACTATCGATAACTGCCGGCATGCAATATCCAATGGCATTGCATTTAATGTTGCCGGTGGTACCCATCATGCTTTTGCCGGCCATGGTGAAGGATTCTGTATGCTCAATGATTTTGCGGTGGCCGCCAATTACTTGTTATCGCTGGAGCAGCAGCAATTGTTTATCGTTGACCTCGATGTACACCAGGGAAATGGTACCGCAAGGATTTTTGAAGACAATCCTGCTGTATTTACGTTCAGTATGCATGGCGGCCACAATTACCCGTTTCACAAAGAAAAATCTGACCTGGATATCCCATTGCCCGACGGGGCCGGTGATGACCTGTATCTTGGGTTGCTCAGGGATACGCTGCCTTCACTGGTCGACCGGCTCAGGCCATCGCTGGTGTTTTATCTCAGCGGGGTGGATATTTTATCAACGGATAAATTCGGCAAACTGAAAGTGAGTATGGATGGCTGCCGGCAACGGGACGAGTTTGTTTTCCAGACCCTGTATGAAGCAGGTATTCACTGTGTGGTATCGATGGGTGGGGGTTATTCACCCGATGTGCGGACTATTGTTGAAGCCCATTGTAATACGTTCCGTGTGGCAAGGGAAATTTACCAGGCCTGATTATTTCACCACCCGGTTGCCCTTGTTTTTCTTCAGCTGGTTGTAGTCGAGGAAGTAAATAAAGCGTACGGTTAATTCATTTCCGTACTTCAGGTCGAATGAGCGGCCGAAGTTGGACAGGTAGCGTTTGTACTGGTTGCCATCGAGGTATTGTTCGTCGCCCACCCAGTTTTTATAGCCCAGGATCAGGCGGCTTCCATAACGGAAATCCCAGGTCAGGAATGCATCGGTATTTAAATAGTTGATATTGTCGACCTGGGTGGACATCAGTGGCACACCCGTGGCATTGCCATTGCCGTCCAGTCCCATGACCCTTTTCACCGGTACATGGCTCCAGTAGTGGCGCATCCGCAGCGTCAGGTTGATCCTTGGGGTAAAATTGTAAATGCCCGACAGGATTGACTCGGAGTCCTTGAAATCAACAAAGGCAATAGCGGGCTCATTGGTTACAGCATCCCGTCCGCCGGAAATGATATAATCTGTTTCCGTTTCAAAACGATGCGAGAGTTCGAGTGAGAAACGGTCACTGAACCGGTAGCGCAGCAAACCCTGTAATGAATAATATTTTTTCTCGGGGTTTTTAAAAAAATCCGACACCAGTGCATTGTAAGTAAAGAGCAGCTTTTTCCGGCTGTCCGTTGAACCCGTCAGGTTGAGGTATCCATATTCCGGACGTCGTGCAAATTTCTCAAACGGGGCCCCTACTATAAAATAATCATGCTGGTCAGGCAGGTAACCCGCAGTCAGCGAAGCTTCCCAGAAGTTCTTGAATACCCATTCCCCGGCAACGGTTGCCGTGAATGTATTAAACCGATCCGGTTTATACAGGCGGCTGTATTGCGCCGTGAGGGAAAACCTGTAATTGATAAAGAGTGCCGATGGGTTGAATTCGTTGTATGACACACTCGCCTGGTTGACATGCTGGTTGGCTGTCTGCAGGTAACCGAGATCTGTCGGATCGTACCCGGCTGAACGGATGATGTTCTGCAACTGGTACTGGATCCTGCCACTTACCTTGCCGGCGCGGAGCATGGTATTGAATCCATTGTTGCCGTTATCGGAAAAAATGGAACTGTAATGGCCGTAACCACGCAGGTTGTAGGTATTGGCCCGGTCGTAGAGGCTGAAGTCCAGCCCCGTTACATTGGCATCACGCGCCGCACCGGCCCTCACCACATTCGTGTTGGTGAATGTGAGGTAGGATCGCCCTTTCAGAGCCTGGTCGAGCACGAAAATATTATAGTTGGTCAGCGGTTCGGTACGGATTTTTTCGGTAACCCCTGTATTGCGGTCACGCACCGATGCATACATATTGGCGCCGATCGCATTGAAGAAACCGATACCCAGCTTTTTGGGGGTACGGCCTGAAAATTTGATGGCATTGACCAGTTGTGTGCGACGGGGATTGCGGACAACCTGTTTGTCCGGATCATCATAGGGAAGTGCACGTATTGATTCATACCCTGCCGGAGCTGCGCCGATCCTTCGTGAATAAAACAATCCTGATTTATTAAAGATCTCTGTGCCTTCTGTAAAAAATGGGCGGTACTCATCAAACCGTACTTCATAGGGTGTCAGGTTATTGACTACATTATCAGAAATCACCTGTCCGAAGTCAGGAATCAGTGTCGCGTCGAGGGTAAAGCTTTCATTCAGTCCCCACTTCACATCCATACCCCCGCTTCTCAGCCATTCATTATTGTACCCATCGGGATCGGGGGTGCTGCGTACGCCGGTGGATATGTACGGGGAAAAATTCAAACGGAGTGGCGGGCGGATGTCCTGCAGGGCGCGAAGTAAACCAAACTGGTTGACAAAGCCGTTGACCTGCGGATTGACCGGATTCCAGAATGTCCGTTCATTGTTGCGGCGCACCGAACGTAAAAACTGGATACCCCAGTCCTGGGTATTGCCTTTGGCAAAACGGAGCGAAAGGAACGGTATCTTCATTTCCACTACCCATCCTTCACTTGTAACCGACACCTTGCTGTCCCATACCGCATCCCAGGTCTTGTCGCCATAATTGCCATCGGTAAGCACGAGGTTCGGCGCGAGACGCGCATCGGTCTGCACATTGGAACTTGTCACCCCAAACTGGAAACCATTCTGCTGGTCATTGTAAGTATCAATAAAAACGGAGAAAAAATCCAGATCCTTCAGTTGCTCCTCATCACGTGCCGTGATCTGCGAGCGGATCAGCGCCGGATCGTCATACAACCTTGCCCCGATGTAAATAGCTGTGTTGTCATACAACACCCGGACCTCTGTGCGCTGGGAAGCTGGTTTGCCAACATTCGGGAAATTCTGGGTGAAACCTGTAGCGATGGGCGCAACAGCCCACGCAGCATCGTCGAGGATACCATTGATGGCAGGTGGTTGCGTGGTTTTGACGGCTGGCAGTATTCGGTCCTGCGACTTTGAAGACAGGCTACACATTACCAGCACGCACAGAAAAGTGTGTCTTCTCAGCATACAGTAGTTCCAGACAAATATAGTGGACTACTTGCAACAGCAAAAGGTGACTCGTAAAAAAACGATGCTTAACTAGTAAAAAAACGGCATTTAAGTATAAACACCTAGTTGATCCGCTTGCGGAGAGTTACTACCTGTTCCTGCAGGTCAGTAACGATATTGGCGATCTGCCCCATATCCCATCGCTGCTGCTGGCTTGCCTTGGAAATCACCATTTGCGCCTGCCACATTTCAATCACATCATCGGTATTCACCGTATAGGGATGGTAAACAGGGTTATCACTCACCAGGGTCAGTTTGTTTTTTACTCGGCCGGCTTTCTGGACCCGTTTGTATACGATCCCTTCATTGCGGGAGACCACAATGCACGGGCTGTCGTTTTTCAGCAGCTCAAGGTTCTCGACCTTCTCCCCAACGATCACCGAACCACTCGGGGTAGGGAGCATCGAATCCCCGATTATCTCAAACGCACGGTAATTACCTCCGGAAAGCATCGGCAGGGTAAACGTGTTCAGCTCATCCACAAACTCGGGATCAGCATACCCTGCGAGATAACCCGCTGCGGCCTTAACCGGCACGAACGGAATATCCGGCCTTCCCGTTGCCAGCTTCATCGCCCGACGTTTTGCGATATAATTTCCCTTGGTCTCACTCAGGTCCTTGCGCAGGATATCATCCAGGGTCAGTTTGAATATATCACATGCAATTTCCAGGACATCAATCCGCGGATCGGCACGTTCCTCTTC
>SEAD01000045.1 GCA_004173355.1 Chitinophagaceae bacterium
ATCAAGAATGCCGCAACCACGGCAGGTGTCCGCGTTATCCCGTCGAGGATGTCGATCCTCACGGAAAAACTGAATGATGAACGCGGCGTTTGCCAGTTCTGCGGACAGTGCGGGCGCAACTGCAGCTACTATAAAGCTGACTTCTCCTCTCCCAACGTACTGATTTACCCGGCGATGAAAACGGGTAATATCGACATCATTGCCAACTCCATGGCACGCGAAGTGCTGACAGACAAGGAAGGCAAGGCAACCGGTGTATCCTACATCGATAAAACCGAAATGCAGGAATACCAGGTCAGTGGCCGCGTGGTCATTGTGGCTGCATCCGCCTGTGAATCCGCAAGGTTGCTGCTCAATTCAAAATCACAGCGTCATGCAAATGGCCTGGCCAACGACAGTGATGTGGTTGGACGTTACCTGCACGATTCAACCGGAGCTGCCGTAGGCGGTTTCATTCCGCAGCTCTTCGGGCGGAAACGGTATAACGAAGATGGTGTGGGTGGTATGCACGTGTATTCACCCTGGTGGCTGGATAACAAGAAACTGGATTTCCCGCGTGGTTACCATATCGAATACTGGGGTGGCATGGGCCAGCCGGCTTACGGTTTCCAGTGGGGTATCGAAAACATGAACGGTAAATATGTAGTCAGCGGTAAAAAGAAAGAAGCCGGTGGTTATGGTGCTTCGCTGAAAGAAGACTACCGTCACTTTTATGGTGCAAGTGTTGGTATGGCGGGTCGCGGTGAAGCAATTTCATTTGCCCACAACCGTTGTACAATCGATCCGGAAGTGGTGGATCGGTTTGGTATCCCCGTACTGAAGTTTGATGTAAAGTGGAGCGAGCATGAAATCAAACAGGCCAGGCACATGAAGGAAACCTTCAAGGAGATCATGCACAATATGGGCGCAGTGATTACCTGGGGTGGTGATGACAACGAAACAAACAACTGGGGTCTGACCAAACCCGGCGAAATCATCCACGAAGCAGGTACCATCCGCATGGGAAACAACCCGAAAACATCGGCACTCAATAAATGGAGCCAGGCACACGATTGCAAGAACCTGTTCAATGTTGATGGGGGACAGTTTGTATCACAGGCTGATAAAAATATCACCTGGACTATCCTCGCCCTGAGCATGCGCACCAGCGAATACATCATTGAGCAGTTAAAACAACAGAACCTCTGATTTCCCTAAAAAATAAACTATGGACAGGAGACAATCACTGAGACTTATTGCTACCGGGGCTATTGCTACCGGTGCCGTTGCCGCGGGATGCAACACTACCGAAGATAAAAAAGCAGTAGTGCCCGCCGATCCAAAATTGAATATCGACCGTTACGGAGAAGAACTGGCCTACGAAAAATCACTGATCGCAAAAGGTCATTTCTTCAATGAGCATGAACTGAAAACAATCACCGTGCTTGCGGATATTATTATCCCGAAAGATGAGGTAAGCGGAAGCGCTTCCGATGCACAGGTACCCCACTTTATCGATTTTATTGTATGGGACATGCCACAGCACCAGCTGCCAATGCAGGGTGGATTGAAATGGCTGGATATGTATTGTTTCAGGACATACGACAAGCCTTTCGTAAATCTCGACAGCAAACAACAGATTGAAGTAGTGGACCAGATCGCCTACCCCGACAAGGCAAAGCCCGATATGCGCCAGGGCGTGAAATTTTTCAGCCTGATGCGTAACCTGACAGCCACCGGTTTCTATTCTGCGGAAATCGGGCTGAAGGATGTGGGATACGCCGGCAACCAGCCCAATAACTGGAAGGGAGTACCGGATGATGTGCTCAAACAATACAATATCGCCTACACCCAGAAAGAGCTCGACGAATGTGTAACATTTAAGGAAAACGTATAAAACAAAGGGGTTAACCCGACCCTTTTTGTTAAAAGTCCCTGAAACCGCCGCGAAAAACCCTTTTCGCGGCGGTTTTCCTTTTGTACGGCATGCCACGGCATTATTTTTGGCCTGACCGTTGAAATAACTAAAATCCGATATATGAAACTTACCAGCCTTACCCTTATTTCACTCCTGATGCTTGCCGGTGCACAGTCTGCCTGCAGGAAGGACAGCGAATCACTGGAGAAAATTACCCCCATCATAATAGACACGCTGCCCGGGGGCCATGACACCACCGCTACCCCTCCGCCGGCAAACCCACCTGCGGAAATAATCGAAACCCGGCCGGCTGTCCTCTCCGCGGTCAATGTCAATGTAAATGCAAACTGCCAGGGTTTTTATAAAGCGCTCCCGGCACGTTATGATTCCACCACAAAAAAATACCCGCTGATCATTTTCATCCATGGCCTGGGAGAACTGGGCAATGGCACTTCGCAGCTCGACAAGGTACTGGCCAATGGTACCCCGAGATTGCTGAAGAATAAAACCTTTCCTCCCAATTTTGTATCCGGTGGTAAAAACTATTCGTTTATTGTAGTGGCGCCCCAGTTCAAGGCATGGCCTTCCGGTGCCGATGTGAATGCGGTGATTGATTACGCGGTCAGGACTTACCGGATTGATGAGAGCAGGATTTATGTATCGGGGCTGAGCATGGGAGGCGGTGGTACCTGGGCATTTGCAACCGCGTTCCCATCCAGGGCGGCAGCGATTGTACCGATCTGCGGCGCACAGGGGGCATCTACAGCCAATGCCAGCAAAATTGCCAAAGCGGGTCTTGCAGTCTGGGCCTTCCACAATACCGATGATCCTACTGTGGCGGTACTGAATACCAACAACTGGATCCAATACATTAACAATGCAAGTCCATCTGTCCCTGCCAGGAAGACGATCTGGCCGACCGGCGGACACAATGCATGGAGTAAGGCAACCGATCCGAATTACAGGGAAGGCAACCTGAACATGTACGAATGGATGCTGCAGCATCAACGGTAAACGGTTGGGGTATGGGCAAAAAAAAGGGGTGGATAGAAATCCTCCCCGGCTTTAAAATCCAATATCCTATGAAAAACCGATGAAGTACTGGCAAATTAAAGACCAAGTTGGTTTAAACGGGAGGCACCGGGCCATTGAGAATTAAGTTCCCCATCCGGCCCCGGATGGTAGCTTGCCCGGACTGAAACATGGGGAATAAATTCTCCAGACCTCGTTACATAACTATGGTTTATCATACGAAAAATGGCCACCGATGGGTGGCCATTTTTC
Organism: Chitinophagaceae bacterium; assembly: GCA_004173355.1. Classification (GTDB taxonomy): domain Bacteria; phylum Bacteroidota; class Bacteroidia; order Chitinophagales; family Chitinophagaceae; genus JBEVJC01. Next base: position 3,182 of record SEAD01000045.1, read on the forward strand.
ACTGTAATCCGTTTACCTATAATTTCTTAATCTTTATATTCCGGAACCAGACCGTGTTTCCATGGTCCTGGAGCCCGATGCGGCCGCTTTTATACGTGCCAAAATCAGCCATGCCCTTGAATTTGCTGCCCGCGACGAGTGCTTTCCATTCGGGTGTCCAGAGATTGGTGGAAACCACATTCACCCCGTTCAGGTAAAGGTCGAGTCTTCCATTCACGGATTTGATCTCCGCACTGTTCCATTCCAGGGCCGGTTTTACCGTTTCCTTGGTACAGGGGATCAGGTCATACAGGTCACCCGCGCGGTGTTTGTGGATTTTCGCATCGCTGTGGCGTTCGTTGTCCAGTACCTGCATTTCCGGTCCGGTGAGCCAGGGGTATTGGTATTTGGGATCTTCATGGATGTAAAATATCACACCGCTGTTGCCCCCTGTGTCGATTTTCCATTCATATTTCAGGTGGAAATTACCAAACTCTTCGTCCGTGACGATATCGCCCCCATCAGCTGCCTGCCAGTCTGCCTTGTGTGCCGCATCGAGGACAAGGCTTCCATCTTTAACCTGCCAGGCCTTGCCTACTTCACCACCACCGTATTTGTGCCAGCCTTTGAAACTGGTACCATCAAACAGGGGCACAAAGCCATCCTGGTCTGCTGCTGATCCTGCCATATTTGTGTTTGCTGATTGATTGGTTGTTGTTGCCTTCGGACCGCTGCAGGCAACAAGACCCGCCAGCGCAGCACCCGCCAGAATTGATTTAAGCATCCGTTATTTTTTAAAAGTGAGAATATACTTTACCATGGTTTCCGCATCAGCCTGTGTCACGGTCGGGTGTGCCAGCATCGGGATCTGTCCCCATACACCGCTTCCCCCGTTGATAATTTTTTCTGCAAGCTTGGGAATAATACCCGGAGCCTCTGCCGCATATTTATTTGCAATGTCCTGGTAACTCGGCCCCGTCAGGACTTCATAAGGCTTGTGGCAGGTTGCGCAATCCGTGGCTGAGGTCAGTTCAAGCCCCGGTGCATAATCCGGGTTGGAAGACGGACCTGCATCGGCAACGGGTTTATCCGGAGTTGCTGCGGTGTCCGTTTTTTTGGGATTGCTGTTGCAGGCAACCAGTGTGGCAATTGTAAGCAAAGTGAGGCCTATCCTTTTCATATTCGCGTTTTAGTGTTTAGTGTTTGTTGAATCAGTTGTCCAGCCCAAGGAGGGAACGGTTGAATTTTTCGTCCGTAGCTACTTTGGCAAAATCATCAAAAGTTTTATCGGTGACGCGGATGATGTGATCGGCAATGAACTTCGCCCCTTCCCTCGCGCCATCTTCAGGATGTTTGAGGCAGCATTCCCATTCCATGATCGCCCAGCCCTTGAAATCGTATTCGGTGAGTTTGCTGAAAATACGTTTGAAGTCCACCTGCCCGTCACCGGGTGAGCGGTAACGACCGGCCCGGTTAAGCCAGGACTGGTAACCGCCAAACGTGCCCTGGCGGCCGGTTGCATTGAACTCTGCGTCTTTTACATGGAAAGATTTAATGCGTTCATGGTAGAAGTCGATATACTGGATATAGTCGAGTTGCTGCAACACAAAATGGGACGGGTCATACAGGAGGTTTGCCCTTTTATGGTTGTTGACCTTTTCCAGGAACATTTCATAGGTAATACCGTCGAACAGGTCTTCACCCGGATGGATCTCGTAACACACATCCACACCCTGCCCGTCGAAATAATCGAGGATCGGCAACCAGCGTTTGGCGAGTTCCCTGAATCCTTCATCCACCAGTCCCGCAGGACGCTGCGGCCATGGATGGAAAGTATGCCAGAGCAGCGAACCACTGAATGTAGGCATGGTAGAGATGCCGAAACGACGGCTTGCATCGGCAGCATATTTCACCTGCTGAACCGCCCATTCCGTACGTGCTTTCGGGTTTTTGCGGTACGCTTCCGGTGCAAATGCATCAAAAAGGTCATCATATGCCGGATGCACTGCCACCAGCTGGCCCTGCAGGTGCGTGGACAACTCGGCCAGCTCCAGACCACAATCATTCACTGTGCCCTTGATTTCGTCCGCATATACCTGGCTTTCGGCCGCCAGTTTGAGATCAATAAAATTGGGATCGTTAGTTGGGAGCTGGATGGCCTTGAAACCAAGCGATTCAGCCCAGAGACAGATTGAACGCAGGTTATTGAATGGAGCCTGCTCACCGATGAATTGTGCAAGGAAAATTCCGGGACCCTGGATTGTAGTCATGTTAAAATCGTTTAACCGGTGCGGGGGGCACCAGCCTTTGTGTCATTTCGACGGAATAATTAAAAGGCAAATTAAAATAACGTCACCAAAAAGTAAATATGTGCCTAAAAATACTACATTTAGCTTTTGAACAAATATATTAATTGTCTAACGAAAGGCTCATTATGAAATCTAGCACCCGGGTCCAGCTTTCCCTGATGATGTTTCTTGAATTCTTTATCTGGGGGGGCTGGTTTGTCACCCTTGGTACTTTCCTCTCTTCCAACCTGAATGCCTCCGGCGCCGAGAGCGGAGCTGTTTTCTCCACACAATCCTGGGGTGCAATTATCGCTCCGTTTATTATCGGGCTGATTGCCGATCGCTTCTTCAATGCTGAAAAAATACTTGGTGTCCTTCACCTCGCAGGTGCTTTCCTGATGTACCAGATGTACAACGCAAGTTATATCTCTGTATTCTACCCGTATGTATTCGTGTACATGGTCCTGTTTATGCCCACGCTTGCGCTGGTCAATTCTGTTTCGTTTAACCAGATGCAGAATCCTGAAAAACAATTTGCCAACATCCGCGTGTTTGGTACGGTCGGCTGGATCCTGGCAGGTGTGATCATCAGCTTTGTGTTCCATTGGGATGCCAAGGAGAGTGTGTCACAGGGCCTGTTGAAAAATACCTTCCTGCTTTCCGGTATTGCTTCCCTTGTACTGGGGTTGTTCAGTTTCACCCTGCCCAAAACACCACCGAAAAGGATCAAAGGTGAAAAGGTAAGTGTGAATGAAATTCTCGGACTGGATGCACTGAAATTACTCAAGGATAAAAATTTCCTGATCTTCTTTGTGGCCTCAATCCTTATCTGTATCCCGCTTGCATTCTACTACCAGAATGCCAATTCATTCCTGGGTAATGTGGGCATGAAGAACCCGACGGGGATTATGACCATCGGGCAGATTTCGGAGGCGCTTTTCCTCCTGCTGATCCCGGTCTTTTTTGGCAAATATGGTTTCAAGAAAACCATCCTCGTGGGTATGCTTGCCTGGGCGGTACGGTATGTCCTGTTTGCATTCGGTGATGCGGGTGCGCTCAGCTTTATGCTGATCATCGGTATTGCGCTGCATGGTATCTGTTATGATTTCTTTTTTGTATCCGGGCAGATCTACACCGATTCCAAGGCCGGCGAGAAATATAAAAGTTCGGCGCAGGGACTGATCACGCTTGCCACTTATGGAGTGGGTATGCTGATCGGATTCTGGATAGCGGGTAAAATCACGGATGCCTATACCACACCTGCAGGCCTTGATTACAAAATGATCTGGGGTATCCCTGCGGCGATTGCTGCTGCGGTATTCCTGCTATTCCTTGCCACATTCAGGGACGAAAAGAAACCAGTTTCCGCACACTAAAACAGAATGCCAGATGGAAAATAAATCCTCCCGCAGGAAAGTCCTCAAACAGATTGCAGGAACAGCCCTGCTGGCCGGTGCTTCACCTGCATTCGCTATGGCCGGCAATATGCATTCCCCCAACAATGAAGACAAAGATGGCAGGTACAGGCTTAAAGGCAATATCAACCATTCCGTCTGCCGCTGGTCGGCCGCATACCTCAGCCTGGAAGACCAGTGTAAGCTCATGGTGGATATGGGCATAAAAGTGATTGACCTGCTAAAGCCGGACGAATGGCCGGTGATAAAAAAATATGGGCTTGAATGTTCCATGTGTTATATCAAGGGGGAAGTCAGTCTTACCAAGGGTTTCAATGACCCGGCCAACCATGCGCTGCTGGTAAAGGAATACCTTGAAGCCATCCCGCTGGTGGCGGAAGCGGGTTACAAAAACCTGATCTGCTTCAGTGGCAACCGCAACGGGATGGATGACAAAGTGGGGCTCGACCACTGTGTTACCGGCCTCAGGCAGATCATGCCGCTTGCTGAAAAACATGGTGTGATCATCCAGATGGAACTGTTCAACAGCCGCGTCGACCACAAGGATTATATGGCCGACAACAGCGACTGGGGTGTGGCCCTCTGTAAAAAACTGGGATCCCCCAATTTCAAACTCCTGTATGATATCTACCATATGCAGGTCAATGAAGGGGATATCATCCATCGCATACGGGAGAACCACCAGTACTTTGGCCACTACCACGTGGCAGGTGTACCGGGCCGGCACGAACCCGATCTTTCACAGGAACTCTACTACCCTGCTGTAATGAAAGCCATAGCCGATACCGGTTTCAAAGGTTATGTAGCGCAGGAGTTCATTTTTACCGGAAAAACAGATGCGGAAAAAACCAAAGCCCTCCGTGCCGCGGTAAAGATTTGTGACATCTGAAAATATCGGACGGAGAATACTTTGCGACGTATAAACACTTCAAACACTTAAACTTTTCTCATGGCAGACGACAATTATTTTGATGCAATCGTGATCGGCTCGGGAATCAGTGGCGGATGGGCAGCAAAGGAACTGACAGAAAAAGGACTGTCGGTGATCATGCTGGAAAGGGGCCGCGATATCGAGCACGTCAAGGATTATGTGAACGCGAACAAGGAGACCTGGGAATTCCCGCATCGCGGCGGACGTACCCAGCAGATGATTGAGGATTACCCGGTACTCAAGCGCGATTACCCGCTGAATGAAACCGTACTGGATATGTGGGCAAAAGACAAGGAATCCCCTTATACTGAAACAAAACCGTTTTCCTGGTTCCGTGGTTACCAGGTAGGTGGTCGTTCACTGACCTGGGGCCGCCAGAGCTACCGGCTGAACGAGGCCGATTTTGAAGCCAACCTGAAAGACGGGCATGGAGTGGACTGGCCGATCCGTTATAAAGACCTTGCCTCCTGGTATAGCTACGTGGAAAAATTTGCGGGTATCCAGGGTAACCGGGACGGACTCAGTGTACTTCCCGATGGCGAATACCTTCCGGCAATCGATATGAATGTGGTGGAAAAAGATGTGGCCGCAAGGATCAAGGCACACTATAAAGGCGAACGCCACTTTATCATGGGCCGCAGTGCGAACATCACCCAGCCTAAACCGGAACAGAACAGGCTCAACTGCCAGTACCGTAACCGATGCTGGAGGGGTTGTCCGTATGGCGCCTACTTCAGCACACAGTCAGCTACCCTGCCGGCTGCAAAGGCAACAAAGCGATTGACTGTACGTCCTTTCTCGATCGTGACAAAAATCCTGTACGACAAGAATACAAAAAAAGCAACTGGTGTCGAGATCCTCGATGCACAGACCAACAAAACGGTTGAATACAAATCCAAAATCGTGTTTGTGAATGCGTCAGCATTCAACTCCACCTGGGTACTGATGAACAGCGCCACCGATATCTGGCCTGACGGCCTTGGCAGCAGCAGCGGTGAACTGGGTCACAACGTAATGGATCACCACTTCCGTCTCGGCGCCAATGGCCGTGCGGAAGGCTATGATGATAAATACATGTACGGCCGCCGCCCATCCGGGATTTATGTGCCGCGCTTCCGTAACTGGGGCAGCGACACCCGCGATTATGTGCGTGGGTTTGGTTACCAGGGTTCGGCAAGCCGCACAGGCTGGTCACGCGATATTGCTGAAGTGGGTATCGGGGCCGACCTTAAAAATGCGATGTCTGAACCGGGCGACTGGAACATGGGTATCATGGCATTCGGTGAAATGCTCCCCTATCATGAAAACAGGATCAAACTGAACAAGGACAAAAAAGACAAATGGGGCCTGCCGGTTCTTGATATGGATGTGGAGATCAAGGACAATGAAAAGAAAATGCGTGTTGACATGATGGCCGATGCAAAAGAAATGCTGGAAGCAGCCGGCCTGAAAGATGTGCACACTTATGACAGCGGTTACGAACCGGGTATGGGGATCCACGAAATGGGTACCGCACGTATGGGTCGTGATCCGAAGACATCGGTACTCAACGGCAACAACCAGGTGTGGGATGCGCTCAACGTGTTCGTAACCGATGGTGCCGCTATGACTTCGGCGTCCTGCGTCAACCCGTCGCTGACCTATATGGCGATGACTGCAAGGGCGGCTGATTTTGCAGTGTCTGAATTAAAGAAAGGAAATCTTTAATCCTGTCTCATTCATTTTCCCGTTTACGGGCCTGAAAAAATAATACAATGGAACGCAGAGAACTTTTAAAACTTATAACAGTGGTTACCGGCGGTGCACTCATCGGTGGTGAACTCTTCCTGACCGGTTGTAAGAATGATCCGAAAATCGGCGGGGAGGCTTTCACTGATGAGGATATCGCCTTCCTCGATGAAGCATCGGAAACGATCATGCCGGCTACCACTACCCCTGGGGCGAAAGCCGCTAAAACAGGGCTGTTTATGACTGTGATGGTCAATGACTGTTACACAAAGGAAGACCAGAAGATTTTCCACAGCGGTATCAGCAAGCTCAATGATGCCATGGAGAAAAAGCACAAGGTCTCCTTTATGGAAGCCAGCCCGGAACAACGCAAGGAGCTGTTCAACGAACTGGATAAGGAAGCCCGCGAGTATGCTACCAAAAAGTCGGAGTTCGACCGTGGTGAATCAGCAAAAGCCAATGAAGCAAAAGCCAACGGCCAGAAATATGAAAAGAAAACAATGGATCCCCATTATTTCACCATGGTGAAACAGCTGAGCATCCTTGGATTCTTTACCTCAAAAACGGGTGCAACCGAAACATTACGTCACGTTGCAGTGCCCGGTAAATTTGATGGCAACTTCCCTTATAAAAAAGGGGACAAGGCCTGGTTTGAGCAATAAATTTTTCATCCAAGAAAAACGATTTATGAATTACAACAGAAGAGCTTTCCTGAAACTGGGTGGTGGTTTCGCCGCGGCGATGGCACTTGCACCCATGGCCTGCAATTCAGCCGCAAAGGCAATGGGCAAAAGTCCGGCAGGAACCTTTGGGCTCCAGCTCTACACGCTGCGGGATGACCTTCCCAAAGATCCTAAAGGGGTGCTGAAACAGGTAGCCTCTTTCGGTTACAAACAAATCGAAGGATACGAAGGCCAGCAGGGCATGTTCTGGGGCATGGGCAATACCGGCTTCAAGGAATACATGGATGAACTCGGTATGAGTTTTATCTCCTCCCATTGCGATATCAACAAGGATTTTGAGAAAAAGGCGGCAGAAGGCGCAGCCATCGGTATGCGTTACCTGATCAGTCCGTATGTGGGTCCGCAAAAAACCGCAGACGACTACAAACGGATCGCTGATGAGTTCAACAAACGCGGGGCAATCTGTAAACAGAACGGAATGCGTTTCGCTTACCATAACCACGATTACACATTCAAAACCGCCGACGGCAAATTCCCGCAGGATATCCTGATGGAGAATACCGATAAAGACTCGGTCGATTTCGAAATGGATATCTACTGGGTGGTGGCCGCAGGCCAGGATCCGGAAACATGGCTCAAAAAATACAAGGACCGTTTCCGTCTCTGTCACGTGAAAGATCGCACCAAAGGTGCTACCGAAGCGGCAGACAGCTGCACGCTGGGTGAAGGTTCCATCGATTACGGAAAAATCCTCACCGTGGCGAAGGCTTCCGGTATGCAATACTATATCGTTGAACAGGAAAAATATACCGGTACTACCCCACTAAAAGCAGTGGAAGATGATGCCACGTATATGAAGAAACTGGAATTCTGATCCTGTTACAGGAAATCATACAAAGCCACTGGTCAGTTGATCAGTGGCTTATTTTTTTGAGTGCATCCGTCAGCTGCCGGCCACTGCTGATGCGCTGCGCAAACGGTATCATCTTCTCCCGCATCGATGCATACTGCTGGTCGGTAACTGAAGCCAGGATGCCCGGCAGGCGGGTGAGGTCATCGCAGGCAAGTCCGATCCCCTCCGAAACCACAACGCCGGCACAGGCAGCAGTACTGTTGATAATGACGGGCAGGCCGGCAAGGATATAAAGCGATAACTTATGCTGGCTGATCAGCCCCATGTATATACCGAGACCGCCTGCGGGTCCATGGATGCTTTCACCATCCCAGACGAGACCATACGAACCTTCGAGCAGGTTTACCAGTTCGTATGGTGGATAGGCGCCCTTATACGTAACCAATGAAGTTATCGGCAGGTCCTGTGGTTGTCCCGGACCATAGAGGTTGAAATGGACAGATGCGAGTGCGGGGTGATCCAGTCCGCGGAGGAATCCGCTTTTGCCAAGGTTGCCGGCAAACACAATTGTAGCAGACTTCTCCCGGGTTCCGCTGGCCGGTGCACTAAGGAAATCAAAAAACTGCAGTGGGGAAAACACTTTTTCCCCCAGCCTTGCACGCAGCCATGTTTCCATCACGGGGTTATGCACTATAAAATCGCGGAACCGGCCAAGCCAGTTCAGTTCATTTTCCAGCAAAACCGGATCTCCGTCTTTTACACCGTCGATATCTGCCAGTATGCACTGGCAGCGAATCCCGCGCGTCAGTAAAATCCGGATAAGCAAACGGCTCATACGCGCATACATCGGATAAATGAATACCACCACTGCATTTCGCGGTACCGAAAAAGCCAGGCGGATACACCGGACCAGGCGCCCTGCGGTTGACTGGCCCGACTGCATGGAGTTGCCATCAGCATTTAACGGAAGGTATCCATTTGCCACAAGGATTTTTTCCATATCGCTATACCCCACCCCTCCATGATTATAGGAGAGACCATGATATTGTTGTATGAAAAAGTTATTCCCCTTCATCGTTTCTGTTCGAATGGAAACCTGCCGGCAACCAGGCGGCCGACGGCCAGTACCAGTTCGTTACGGAATACCAGCAACAGTGAAAAATAAATCAGTATACAAGTGAGTATCAGCAGGCCAAGTCCGGCCGGTCCGGCCGGCAATACCGGACGCACAAACAGTACTACAGGAATGAACACCAGTGCAGCCACTACTGCCTGCAGCAGCACCAGCGGATTCAGTCTCACTGCCGGGAAATAACGGCGCACGGAAACAAGGTTCAGCACCAGCAGGAAACTCTCGGTCACGATCAATGCCACACAGGCCCCTGTGGCAGCATATTGCCGCGATAATATTAATGCAAGGGGTACAAAGAGCAGGCCGGAGAGCACCAGATTGCGGAGCACCGCTTTCTCGCGGTGTTGTGCAATCAGCACCGGATTGCTGAGGAACAGGCTCACCCCTTTTACCAGGGGGAACAGGGCAAGTATCCGGAGGTTCGCAGCTGTATCCAGGAATTTTTCACCATAAAAGAGTAAGGCAATATCATCACTCACGAGGTAGAGGCCCATACCCATTGGGATGGCGAACACAATGATAAACTGGATATTCAGTGACAGTTTCTGCAGCAGCTGCGCATGTTCCTGCTGGCTGGCAAGGGATACAATCCTCGGGAAAAATACCAGGAAGGAATCGGTCAGCACCAGGCTGCCGATACGTACCATTTTTACCGAGAAGCTGTAAATACCCACCACAGCTGCCGTGCTCACCAGGCCTACGAGTACATTATCCAGGAGTAGCGGTATACTGTAAAACAAACTGATCAGGTAGGTGACCCATACGTACCGCAGGTGTTGTTTCCACTCCACTTTGCGAAGGCGGAAACTCAGCCTGGAAAACATCGCAGCGAGATTCAAGCTGGCGGTGATGAGCGCCGTTCCCACGATTACCCCGTAATAAATAAAATAATCAGATGGTTTGCGGATAAGGATAAAAATCGAGAGCAGCCCGAGCAACCGCACAGTGATGGACCGCAGCGAGATAAACCCGAATTGTTCCCTTCCCATGAAATACCATTCGCAAGCGAAACAATTGGTCACAAAAAACGAGAGGGAGAAAAGTACGAGCCGGTAGTCACCGATCCTGTTCCACAACAGCAGGATGCCTGATACATAAAAAAGAAAAGTCACTGAAGAGGAGATGACATGCAGCGTCAGCAGCTGCGGTACCAGTTTTTCCAGTCGCGCTGTATCATTCCCGCATCTTGCCACTTCGCGTATGCCATACGTAGTGATCCCGAATTCCGCGATGATAACAAAATAGTAAGTGAAGGAATCAATGAAGCCAACCTGGCCGATACCCGCAGGGTCCAGCACGCGCGACACATATGGGATGGACAGCAAAGGCAACAGGAGCTGGCTGCAAGACAGCAGGAAATTATATGCGAGATTTCGTTTGATAGTAGCCAAAACAGGTGCCGGTATCAGCCGGTGCAACAAACATACTATTTAATAAGCACAAGATTTCCCAGCAACGCCCGGGAGCTTATCTTTGATACCATGACCCCCAGGCTACTATCACTCCTGCGTTGCCCGCTGACTGGCGATGAACTCCGCTTGCAGGTGATCAGTACCGGCACAGGTACCGCAGCAGCAGGGGTAAAAGACGGTATCCTGTTTTCCCCGTCCTCTTTTTTTTTCCCGGTGATCAATGGCATACCAAGGATGAACCTCGATGCCTTCCGGGTATATGAAAAGTTCCTGAAACAGCATGTCAGTGATTACCTGGCGAGGGCGGGTCGGCTGCAAGAAACCTACCGCGACCTGCTTGCCGACAGCAGTAAAAAAAACAGGAAAACGATCCGGAGTTTTGAATCGGAATGGAAAGGCTTTGATGAAAAGGTGGACCGTACATGGGACGAAGATGCGGACGGTATGTTGCGGAGGTTTTACAGGGAAACCGGGGAAACCGCCGCTTCGTTACACAACAAGCTGGTATTTGATGCAGGATGCGGCAACGGAATACTGGACCTGCTCCTCGCACGGGAAGGCATTGAAATAGTGGCCATGGATTTTACGCGCAGCGTGGAACGTCCGGCGCAACAAGCGGAAAACACAAAGGCCATGTTTGTACAGGGTGATGTTGCCTGGCCCCCGTTTGCCCGGCAAGGTTTTGACATTGTGCATTGCAGCGGGGTGCTGGTCCATATGGCCGACCCCGGAAAGATTTTCAGTACACTCGCCGGTTATCCCAGACCGGGTGGCAAATTGAGTATCTGGGTATATCACCCGCAGCGCGATCCCTTGCACCGGCTGATGGTCGCCAGCAGGAAACCGGTATCCCGTTTATCGCTCCCGCTGCAAAAACTATTGATCAGCACGGTACTGCTGCCTTTGTCGTGGATTATAAAAAAGCTAAAGGGCAACCGGCAAAGCATTCGCGAAATGAAGACTGACCTGGCCGATCATTACACCCCCGAATACCGGAGGGAGTTTACCCATGATACGATCCGCAACTGGTTTGCTTCACACAACTATGAAGACATCCGGCACACGACGGTTGAGCGGTTCGGATTCAATACCACGGGGATCCGCGTCACAGGTCAGGACGTTCCCATAAACGCTTCCAATGGGTAAACTGGTCATCTTTGATACGGAACATTTTGAGGTGCTTGCTACCCTGCTCCGGCTTTTTGAAAGCGGCGGACATGTTATTACGGTATACACAGATGAAGGAAGCTTTCACCAGCTGCGGTTCAATACGCGATACCTTGAATCCGTGCATTGGGAAATACGAAAGGCGAACGAATCAAGGAGGGCCTTTATCAGCCGTTTCGCGCGTCAGCTCCGGCTCTCCACCCCTGACCTTTTATTCATCAGCAGTGCGCCCGATAACCATGCCCTGCTTGCCTGGAAATTACGGCGCCTGAAAGAGATGCCGGTATTGCTGACACTCCATGATATCAACAGTTATTTCCGTACTCCATCGGGATGGTCCTTGAAATCACTGGTACGGGCAGCAGGGAAAAAGATGCTTTACCGCCGTGCGGATGCCCTGCATGTATTGTCCGGCCAGCAACGCCGGTACCTCTTATCGGATTTGCAGGTGCGGAAAAATGTACTGGTGATCCCGGGTGCAGTACATGAACCACGGGTACGGCCCGACTTCACCCGGCCCCTGCGGATAGTGGTTGCCGGGTCAGTGGATGATCGCCGGCGCGATTATTCCCAGGTATTCCGCCTGCTGGAAGTTACTGCCGCCAGCGGGGCCGAACTCTCGGTTACATTGCTCGGGGGATTCAGTCCTGATCATGGCACCAGGATCCGCGAGCGTTGTGAAGCCTGGTCGCGCAATCATACAAACCTCCGTTTTTATGACCAGCCGGTGGTAGACCAGCCGGAGTTTGACCGCGTGCTGGCCGACAGTCACTTCCTCTGGACACCGCTCCAGCCGGGACTTGTACTGGAGTATGGCATCACAGAGGAGTATGGACGCAGCATCAGTTCGGGTAACACCGGCGATATGATCCGCATGGGCTGCCCGGTGATCCTGCCATCCGGTTTGCCGATGGACGAGGCGCACCCGGCCGGTTCGATCCGGTATGCCACGGTGGAAGACCTGGCTGCGCAGCTGGCCAGCCTTAATAGCATTTTGTACAACAACATGGCGGATGCTGCAAGTGCTGCCGCAGCTGACTATTCAGTCACTAACGTGGTAAATGCCAACCTCCCGTTGTTCAGTACACTTGTTATCAGCAAAAAAACCGGGCAGGAAAATTCCTGACCGGTTCAACAAATGCTTTTTCCTCAACGGAAATTTTATTTCAATGCCTTGATGATGGCGATGAACTCTGCGGGGATCAGTGATGCACCGCCAACGAGACCACCGTCCACATCCGGACTGCTGAACAGTTCCACTGCATTGGCCGCTTTTACACTGCCTCCGTAAAGGATACTGATTTCCCCGGCTACTGCGTCACTGTATTTTTTGGCGATCACCGAACGCAGGTAGGCATGGATCTCCTGCGCCTGTTCCGTACTGGCAGTCCGACCAGTACCAATGGCCCAGATTGGTTCATAAGCAATCACCACTTTTTTTATATCATCCGCTGAAAGATGGAAAAGGCTTTCTTCCAGTTGTTTTGCCACGTAAGCATTCTGGCCTTCCTTTTCACGGATCTCCAGGGGCTCACCGCAACAGAAGATTGGAGTGAGTTCATGTTTGAGTGCGATATCCACTTTTGCGGCGAGGTCGGCATTGGATTCAGAAAAATATTCACGGCGTTCGCTGTGCCCGATAACCACGAATTTGATACCCAGTGACACCAGCATTGCAGCCGAGATTTCGCCGGTATATGCACCTGACTCCTTGTGGTAAATATTCTGGGCACTTGCATCAAAATCGGCAAAAGACCCGAGCCGCGCTTCAGCCATCGGCAGGTACGGTGATGGCACGGCAAAAATGACCTGCTGGTTGGATGCCAGTGCAATCCCTGCCGCAGTTATTTCGTCGAGCAGGGTCTCGCCCTGTTGTAAGGTCAGGTTCATTTTCCAGTTGGCTGCTGCGATCTGTTTTCTCATTCGGTCTCTTTTAGAAGTTTTGATAGATATGTTGTAAGATCTTTATGTCGTTTTCAGTCATCTCCTGCCCTTTCAGTTTTTTCCAGGCGCTGGCATCACGGATGGCCTTGTCCGCCTCATAGCGTCGGATACCTTCGCTGCCCCAGGAGAATGAGGGGATGTACTTCGGTGTAAGCCCGGCACCAAACACATTCGCCGATACGCCGATCACTGTACCGGTATTGATGGAAGTATTGATAGATGTACGTGTGTAATCCCCCATCATAACACCACACTTGATTCCGGCACTGACCGGCCCGCCGGGTGTCCACATGTTGATGGTGCCCACATTATTTTTCAGATTCGAATTGGTAGTGCCTGCACCGAGGTTGCACCATTCACCAATAACCGAATCACCCAGGTAACCATGATGGGCCTTGTTGGAAAAGCCCATGAGCACGGAATTTTTTATTTCACCGGCACCGATGCACCAGGGCCCGATGGTAGTGGCTCCATAGACCGTGGATCCCATCTTGAGTAAAGCACCCTCCCCGATGGAAAACGGCCCTCGGATCATTGACCCTTCCAGCAGTTCAGCGTTGCGGCCGATGTATATTGGCCCTTTATCAGCATTGAGGATACAGTGTTCGACCACCGCTCCCTTTTCTATAAAAATTCCACTGCGGTTGCTCACCCTGTTAGAAGAAGGTATTGAGGCCGATTTACGTTTCCTCGTGAGCAGGCGGAAGTCTTCGCGGATTGCCCAGTCGTTGAGTGCCACGATATCCCAGGGATACCGGATCACGCGGATGGCCTCGTCAAGTGTCACCGCTTTTTTCACCCCGATGGAATGGTTTCCTTTTATCTCACGGCCACTGAAGCGGTATACAAATCCGGTCTGTCCTTCCGCGGTAAGGAACTCGCCCGGTTCCAGTTTTTTTGCTGCGCGGATAATTGTGGGGGTAGGCAACACGTTGCCATGGACAAGGAAGAAATGGTCCCTGGGGGAAGCGTCTGACAGGTCAACTGCGCGATCGAGGTCCTTGTAATCATCCTCCTTGCGATCGGACGACTCCAGTCCCAGCATCATCTCCCACTTTTCACGTATCGTGAGGATTCCCACGCGGATATCCTGGATCTGTCGCGTGAGGGTGAAGGGAAAAAGGTTCTCCGGCTGGCAGAACTCTTCAGTGAAAATGATTTTTTTCATAACTGGGATTCCAAAAATAAGGAATGCCATCCATGAAACGCCGAAAGGGCGGGTCTAATCAGGGAGGTAATGGGACAAAATAAAACCTCCCGATGAATCGGGAGGTTTGTATAGTATAGCCATGAAAAACAGCTCATCATTTTCGTCAGAGCCGTTGCACAATATAATGTTATTCTGCTTTTTTCGCGTATTTCTTCTTGTACTTGTCGATACGGCCTGCGGTATCCACGAGCACGTTTTTACCGGTAAAGAACGGGTGTGATGTGCTCGAAATCTCGAGTTTCACGAGCGGGTATTCGTTACCGTCTTCGAACTTGATTGTTTCTTTTGTATTTGCAGTAGAACGGCTGAGGAATGTATCACCATTACTCATGTCCTTGAATACTACCATGCGGTAGCTTTCAGGATGGAGACCTTTTTTCATAATTTCCTGATTTTGAAGGTTGCACGGGTTTTGCCGTACTTTAAAAATAATTGTTTGGGCTGCAAATGTATGGCAGGAATGGCTAAAAGCCAAATATATATTCAAGGTAAATTCCGGGTAACATGGCCCCAACCCAGCCGTGCCGGTATGCCTCAGGACCGCATGTTCTCGATCTGAAGCGGGATACCCAGTTCCCAGGTTTTTGACGCCTGGATCACTTCCTGCAGATCGTCGATCTTTTTGCCGGTCACCCGCACGATATCGTCGTTGATGGATGCCTGCACTTTCAGCCCGGAGTCCTTGATTTGTTTCACAATCTTTTTCGCGTCCTCCTGTTTGAGGCCATTGCGCACGAGTACTTCCTTTTTCCAGGCTTTACCGGATTGGGCACCCTCTTTCGAGAGGTCAAATGCTTCCGGCGCGATTCCCTGTTTGTGTGCACGGCTGACGAGTACGTCCAGCAGCTGGCGCATTTTCATGTCATCGTCAGTTTCGAGATGGATTTTGAATTCCTTTTTATTCAGGTTGATCACCACATGTGCTCCCTTGAAATCAAAGCGGTTGGTGATTTCCTTACTTACAACATTGACGGCGTTGTCCAGTGCCTGGGCATCCACCTTGCTGACCATATCAAATGAAGGCATAGTTTAAGAATTTGAATACTGCGAAGTACGTGATTTTTGGGAAACCAGCAGCAGCCGGTTTTTCGGGGGGTGCATAAAAAAACTCCCGGGGAACCGGGAGTTGTGGACTGGATCTGTGCCTGCTTCTGTATCATGCCTTTCCCAGTGTATACACCAGTACCAGGGCAAAAGCGAGCATAAACAGGATTCGGGGAAATAATATTTCTTTCATGGTTAAGGTTTAATGGTAATGGCAACTTAGTTACCTCCCCCCACGCGGCCCTGTTCATCGCTCGCACCGGGTTTGCGGCGGCGTTCGCCGGCAATATTTGATTTACCGAAACGGTAGGTAAAGCTTACGTTCAGCTGGCGACTGTCGCGGCGACCGGCGAGGGTAAGATCCACATCGCTGTATTTTGCATATCCCTTAAACTGCTGGGTGTACAATATGTCGCGCACACCAACCTTAACGGTTCCCTTCTTCTTGAAAAGTTGTTTCGATACACCGGCATTCAGGGCTCCGATGCTGCGGATCACGAGCAGGCCTTCCAGGCCTTTGGTACGGTACCATCCGCTTACTTCAGCAGACCATCCGTCTCCGAAGGTGAAACTCTGTGTAGCGTTTGCAATCAGGGTGGTAAAGCCCAGGTCAACCTGCTCACCGCTGTAGAGTCCTTTGAAACTGTTTTTGAAACCCATCACATAGATGTTGGAATTCCACCATTTTTTCACCGGCACGTTGGCCATCACTGCGAGACCGAGCTGCTGCATTTCGTTGAAGTTGTCGCGGGTCTGGAACGACTTGTTACCATCCTGTTTGATCAGTTCAGTGATCACATCGGAAGTCTTCGTGTAGTTCAGCGTGGTAGTAAGGATCCGGTTCCAGGTATGCGTCAGTTCAATGTTGTTGGTGAACTGCGGCTGGAGGTACGGATTACCCTGCTGGTAGGTCAGTGAATCGAGGAAGAAGGTGAACGGGTTGAGGTCACCGTAATTGGGACGCTGTACGCGACGGCTGTAGCTCAGGTTAAACTGGTTTTTTTCATTCAGGTTGTATCCCAGTCCAACGTTGGGAAACAGGTTGGTGTAGTTACGCCTGAAGCTGGAATCATTGCTCATCTGCAAGCCGTCCGCTACTGTATTCTCTGCACGCAGGCCACCGGTGATTTCCCATTTTTTCAACGAACCACTCAGGATCGCGTACGCAGCATTGATGTTTTCATTATACAGGAAGTGGTTGCTGCGATTGTCTTTAACCCAGTTTTCATTTTCACCACGGAAATAGTCAACCTTGTTATCCGTTTTTACATAGCTTGATTTCAGTCCTGTCTCCAGCTTCCAGCCTTTTTTGAGGGGGTGTACATAATCGATTTTTGCACTGTAGATATTGATGTCAGATGGCAGGATACCGCGCAGTGAGACAAGTTGTCCGTCTTCCTGTCCTGTTTGATTGAAGCTCCGGGTATTGAGCAGTGTCCGGCCCCGCATACGGTAGTTGGCGATATCGATATCGGTAGAAATTTCCCTGCCGGATGAATCGAATGTGTGTTTGTAGTTGATGTTCGCCGTTACGTTGTTATTGTTTCTTGAATTGCGCGAATCCGAACGCAGGTTATCGACGAAACTGCCATTCACATCACGGATAAAAGAATTGCTGCGCGGGTCATCCTTACCATCGGAGAAATTGCCATTGATTACGATACCCGCCACGTCTTTCTTTGAAAAGTTATAGTCGATACCCGCTTTGGCATTATGGAATGTACCCTGGTTATGCGGACGTGATACCTGGTCGATCGTGTTTTTCAGCGTGACCTTGTCCGGCTGGTAGATATTCCGGCTGATCTCAATGATATTGTATCCATGCCAGGTTCCGGCATTGTATCCGCCAAATACATTCAGCTTATTGTTGCGGTAGTTGAGGTTGAACCCGCCATTGAAACGACTGTACAGTGCCTGTGTGTAACCACCATTCACCGTACCGTTCATTCCTTTCACGATTCCTTTTTTCGTTTTGATATTGATGATACCGGAGTTGCCTGCCGCATCATATTTTGCCGGCGGGTTGGTCATGATCTCGATCTGGTCGAGGTTGCTGCTCTGCATACTTTTAAGCAATGCAGTGAGGTCGGCCCCGCTCATGTAGGTAGGTTTGCCATCGATGAGGATCATGACACCGGCTTTTCCTTTCAGGCTGATATTGCCATCGTTGTCGACTGTGACACCTGGTGATTTTTCCAGCAGTTCCAGGGCAGTCATACCCGCGCTGGTCGGGGATGCTTCCACGTTCATCACCATCTTGCCGGGTTTCTGTTCGATAAATGGCTTGCGGGCGGTGACCGTCACGGCACCCATGGACTTTGAGACAGGCACCAATTCAATGGTTGGTATGGTTGCAGCCGGACTTGCAGGGCTGATTTCCACCGGACCGGAAAATGCGGTTTCATGTCCGACCGCCGTCACCGAAACCCTGAACCGGCCGAATGGCAGGACTTCAAAAATGAACCGGCCTTCTTTATCCGCAACGCCAACCTTTACCAGGCTGGAGTCGGACGCCTGGATGAGGCGGATGGTAGCAGCTTCAATGGTCTTTGCACTGCCGTCGATGATGGCTCCGCTGATGGAACCGGTGTTTTGCTGGGCACTGACAAAAAAGGAAATCAGCATCGCAAGGCTGAGAGTCAGTAAGTTAGGTAAATATCGCATGTTGGTAGGTTTTAGTACTGGTCTTTATTAGTTACAGTTCGAAATTAGGTACTATGTATTACATAGTTCATAGTTAAATACTGAACGGTCATTATCCATGATAAATGGTGTCCGGGAAAAAACTTATTAAAGGGATTACAGGCACTTGGACGTGTGAGGGAGAAAGAGGTTACAGTTTACTGGCCGATTTGGATAAACGGTAAAGACGTACCGGTGAGCGGCCGGGCATGGCTTTGTTATTTCATCAATAACTCCTGCACCCTGAATATATTAATGTGCGAAGGGGTTATCTTGCAGAAAAGACCCGATGACGATCGACTACCGTTCAGATACTGTAACAAAGCCGGGACCCGGTATGGCAGCGGCCATGGCTGATGCATTACTGGGAGATGATGTTTTCGGGGAAGATCCGTCCATCAATGCGCTGGAGGAACTGGCAGCGGGCATGTTTGGTATGGAGGCCGCTGTATTTTGCCCATCGGGCACCATGACCAACCAGATTGCCATCAAATGTCATACACAACCCGGCGATGAGGTCATCTGTGATGACAATGCCCATATCTACCAGTATGAAGGGGGTGGTATCGCTTTTAATTCAGGGGCATCGGTTAAGTTGCTGCAGGGCAGTTACGGCAGGATCACTGCCAGCCAGGTCAGGGAAGCCATCAACCCGGATGATGTGCATCGTGCCCGCACCAGCCTGGTCTGCCTGGAAAACACGGCAAACCGCGG
Organism: Chitinophagaceae bacterium; assembly: GCA_004173355.1. GTDB lineage: Bacteria > Bacteroidota > Bacteroidia > Chitinophagales > Chitinophagaceae > JBEVJC01. The sequence continues at coordinate 22,364 of SEAD01000045.1, forward strand.
GGGCGGAAGCTGTTACGATTTTGCTGAAATCAGGCGGATCCGGGAAGTCTGTGATAGCCACCAGCTCCCGTTGCACCTCGACGGTGCGAGACTCTGGAATGCCATGGTGGCAAAAAATGAATCGGCCCTGCAGTATGGTGAACAGTTTCACAGTATTTCGGTCTGCCTTAGCAAAAGCCTGGGTTGCCCCGTTGGGAGTCTTTTGCTGGGTTCTGCTGACTTTATCCGCCGCGCCCGGAGGATCCGTAAGGTATTCGGCGGAGGCATGCGCCAGGCAGGGATCCTGGCAGCGGCAGGCACATACGCACTGACGCACAATATTGAACGTTTATCCATTGACCATGGATATGCCCGTGAGGTAGCCGGCAGCATTGGTACAAAAGATTTCGTTGAATCTGTATTGCCGGTTGAGACCAATATCCTGATCTTCCAGCTCAGACCATCCCTCACCGCAGCGGCGCTGGTTGAAAGGCTCAGGGAACAAGGCCTGCTCTCCTATGCAATCGCACCCAACCGTGTGCGTTTTGTTTTCCACCTTGATATTACCGAGGCAATGGTTGCCCGTACAATTGATATAATAAATAAACTCTAGTCCATGCTCCCAAAGATCAATCCCCTCAACACCGAGGCCTGGCAGTTACTGAAAGAAGATTATGCATCCATGCAGTCGGTCCGGATGAAAGACCTGTTCGCCTCCGACCCGGAGCGGTTTTCCAATTACCATATCCGGCACGAAGACATCCTGTTCGATTATTCTAAAAATATAATTTCACCAAATACGCGCAGATTGTTGCTGCAACTGGCAGAGGAATGCCAGGTCAAAGAGGCAATTGAAGCGATGTTCGCCGGGGAAAAAATCAATGAGACCGAAAACCGTGCGGTGCTGCATACGGCCCTTCGCAATCTGTCGAAAATGCCCGTGACCACAGACGGACAGGATGTGATGCCCGAAGTCAAAAAGGTGTTACGTAAAATGAGAGATTTCTGTGAAGCCGTGCATTCGGGGGAACACAGGGGCTATACCGGAAAACGGATTAAATACATCGTTAATATCGGGATCGGAGGCAGTGATCTCGGACCCAAAATGGTTGCTGAAGCACTTGCGCCATACAAAGTGGAAGACATCGAAACGTTCTTTGTTTCCAATGTGGATGGTACCCATATCGCCGAGACCCTGAAGCTGGTGAAACCGGAACGTACGCTGTTCCTGGTGGCTTCAAAAACCTTTACCACCCAGGAAACCATGACCAACGCACTGAGTGCGCGTGAATGGTTCCTCGAGACCGCGAAGGATAAGAAACATGTCGCCAAACATTTCGTGGCATTGTCAACCAATGAAAAGGAAGTAGTCAATTTCGGGATCGACAAGGATAATATGTTTGAGTTCTGGGATTGGGTTGGTGGCCGTTATTCGCTCTGGAGTGCCATCGGCCTGTCAATAGCACTGGGCATCGGGTACAAAAATTTTGAAGACCTGCTGGAAGGGGCGCATAACGCCGACCAGCATTTCCGCGATACCCCGTTCGACCAGAACATCCCGGTAATCATGGCATTGGTCAGCACCTGGTATATCAATTTCTTCGGGGCACAAACTGAAGCCATCCTCCCCTACGACCAGTACATGAATCGCTTTGCTGCCTATTTCCAGCAGGGCAACATGGAAAGCAACGGGAAAAGCGTCGACCGCAACGGGCAGGAGACCTCCTATCCTACCGGCCCGGTGATCTGGGGTGAACCGGGAACCAACGGCCAGCATGCGTTTTACCAGCTGATCCACCAGGGCACGCCACTGATCCCCTGCGATTTCATTGCGCCCGCGCAAACACATAACCCGCTGGGCGACCATCACCCAAAACTCCTGTCCAACTTCTTTGCACAGACCGAAGCCCTGATGAATGGCAAAACCGAAGCAGAAGTGGAAGCTGAACTCAGCAAACAGGGACTGTCGCCCGAACAGGTGAAAAAGCTGGTACCCTTCAAGGTATTTTCCGGAAACCGTCCCACGAATTCCTTCCTGGTGAAGAAAATCACGCCCTATACCCTGGGCCAGCTGATTGCATTGTACGAACATAAGATTTTCGTGCAGGGAATCATCTGGAACATTTTCTCGTTTGACCAGTGGGGAGTGGAACTGGGTAAACAACTCGCGAGCAGGATCCTGCCGGAATTGATCAATGACGAAAAAATAACGGGACACGATTCCTCCACCAACGGGCTGATCAATGAATGGAAAAAAATGAAAAAGTCTTAACTTAGGTAAAACCTGAAACTATGAGGGCAATCCTGTTTCCATTGTTGTTGCTGGCAGCGGGAGAACTGCGGGCACAGTCTGAAACAATCCCGGCATTCCCTGAACTTCCGCAGAAATACCGGGCGCAGGCAATGAAACCGTTTGGTTACTCCAGCCCGCTGACAATAGTGAACCCTGATGCCCGTATCCGGATTGGTAAGATTGCATCGCTCAAAACCAGCACCGGTAAAGATTATATCATCCTGGGGCAGGACTTCATGCCCTGCATTACCCCGGACATGCAGCATTACCGCATGCCGGATGGAAGGGATACTGCAGCAATCCCGGCAAAACCTGCCGCGCCAATCCCGAATCCGGCGAAACCGGCAGGAACTGCACCGGTACAATAAAACTTCTCATTTGACCTCATAAAAAAAGTCCATCAGCTGATGGACTTTTTTAGTATCGGGAGGTGGCAATTACCACTTATCTACTTCTTCGTTGTTGGCAGAAGCCGTCACTGTATTTTCAACAGAAGCCGCTACAGGCGCTGGTACTGCGGGCTCTTCTTCCTGCTCTTCTTCCGCTACGGGCTGGGGTTCAGGTGCCGATGCAGCTGCAACAGCGGGGACCGGAACATAGGATCCGTTTTCAATCGGATTGCCTTCTTCATCATATGCATCATCGTGGTTGAATGCATCAAAATCAAAATCAGGCATCAGGTCTGTTTTTACATAATCCACCGCTTCATTAAGGGCCTTGATGAATTTATTGAAGTCTTCCTTGTACAGGAAAACCTTGTGGCGGTCATAACCATTGTCGTCAAACCGTTTGCGACTCTCGGTGATGGTAAGGTAATAATCATTGCCCCTGGTGGCTCTCACATCAAAAAAATAAGTTCTTCTTTTACCGGCACGGATCCGTTTACTGTAGATACTTTCAATTTTCTTGTCGTTGTTCTCGTACGCCACTTGGTTAGTTTTTAGCAGATGATTAAAAGGCCCTGGTATTACTTACAAATATAGAGTTCTTTTCGAAACAGCCAAAAGTGAAACGATTTTAATACCACATCTGGTAAAACGGCTGGAATGATGACTGGTACAGGGTTACGGAGGGTTGGTCATTCCTGGTCGACAGACTGCTGTCGTGCATAGAGCCCGGCGTAGTAACCATTCGCTGCCAGGAGTTCGCGATGGCTGCCCTGTTCGGCGATGCGTCCGTGATCCAGCACAATGATCCTGTCAAATTCCAGCAGTGAGAATATCCGGTGTGTAATGATGATCGCGGTCTTGCCGTCCAGGTAGGTATTGAGATTAGTCGTAATCTCCTTTTCGGTTTTTGCATCCACCGCACTGAGACAGTCGTCGAAAATCACAATGGACGGGTCTTTGAGCAATGCGCGTGCGATGGACACACGTTGCTTCTGGCCCCCGCTCAATGTTACGCCCCTCTCCCCAATCATGGTGGAATAACCTTCGGAAAATGACAGGATCTCGCGATGTACACATGCAAGTGTTGCCGCATGCTCTACGGCCTGCTGGTTGGCAGACTCAAATCCGAACGCAATATTGTTGGATACGGTATCGCTGAACAGGAATCCGTCCTGCGGCACATAACTGACCTGTTCGCGGAGTGCGCGTACCGGCAACTGACGCAGGTCGGTGCCATCCACCAGGATCCTTCCCGACACGGGATCATACATCCTCAGCAACAGGTGGGCGAGTGTAGTTTTCCCGCTCCCTGTCCGACCGATCACCGCTACTTTCTCGCCCTTCCGGATATCGAGGTTGAAGTCCGCCATGGCAGTGACGCCCGTGTCGGGGTACTCGAACCGCACATTTTCGAACCGGATATTTCCACCGACCGGACTTGTACCTGCAGGCTTTTCCGTATTGATTGCCGGATGTGTATCGAGGAATTCATTGATCCGTTTCTGGGAGGCTGCCGCGCGCTGGATCATGCTGGCCGTCAGTCCGATCGCACTCACGGGGAAAGTGAGCATGTTGATATACATCACAAATTCCACGATGGTGGAAATATCCATATTATGCGAACCCGCTATAAAATACAACCCACCGATCATAATCGTGAACAGGGTGCTTAGTCCGATCAGCAGGTTGATAGACGGGAAATAAATAGCCTCCACCTTTGCAAGGCCGATGGCACTGTTGCGGTAATGTTCGCTGTTTTTTACAAAAAAACCGAGCATTGCCTTCTCCTGGACAAAGGATTTGATTACGCGGATGCCACTGTACGATTCCTGCGCATTGGTGGTGAGGTCAGACAGCGCCTCCTGGATTTTCTCGCTTTTGCGGTGGATCAGGTTGTTCACGAAATAGATGGTGACGGCCAGGATTGGCAGGGGTGCCAGCACAAATCCCGTGAGGGTGGCATCGCGTTTCAGCATAAAATAAACGGCCAGCGAGATCACCGCCACCAGGTTGACAAGATACATAATGGCAGGGCCGGTAAACATCCGTACCCGGCTTACATCCTCGGTGATCCGGTTCATCAGGTCACCGGTACTGTTCTGTTTGTAAAATGCCATATCGAGCTGCTGGTAGTGCCGGTAAATTTCATTCTTCTGGTCGTATTCAATATGACGGCTCATCACGATGATGGTCTGCCGCATGAGAAAAAGGAAAATCCCCCGCAACAGGGCCAGAAGCAGGATGATCAGCCCGCTGAGCATCACAACTTTAGTCAGGCTGTAACCAGTACCCATGTATTCCGTCAGGCGGATGACAAGCGGATCATACCCGGGCGTATTATTGCGTGGCTGGTATCCGGGTACATTGAGGGATCGCTGCACGAAATCAATCACAAATCCCGTGATCTGTGGCGTAAGAACACTGAAGTAGTTGGAGAGGAAAACGAAAAAAATCCCGATCACCAGACGGACACGGTATTTCCAGAAATATTTTTTGATCGCACGGAAATGCTTCATAATCGATGCGAAATTAACTGATACAGGCTCAACCCGCGACGTGTTTTTTAAATCATATCCGTATTTCTACGGTGAAATAGGGCAGTTTTTCATGGTATACCCGTATTAGCCCGAGGATTTGTACCTGATGTGCATTGTTGTATTAACCACGTAAGAAATATAAGCTGGGGCTGTTGGACCCCAAACCCGCAGTACGTCTTCATTACAGCCGGCACACCGCGCCTGGGATACTCCTAACGATGTTAACCAGGGGTGCTGTGCTAAAGCTGCGAACAAGGGCTTTCCCCCTTAAAAACAAGGCTGGAAACGATCGCTTTCTAATGATTTGCCGGTAGCACACAATAATGGGAAATACTTACCAGTTATTAGTCTGGAAAACCGAAAGACGATGGGGGCAATTTTTTGACCGCGCCCATTGTTTCAGAGTGATCAATCCCTTTATTTTGGCCCACAAAGCCGTTGACCAAATCCAAATCTGACAGACCATGAAGAACCAAACTACCCCCCTGAGTAATGCGCCATTGGAAAGGCTATCCGCCTTTTTCCCGTTTCCTGTTTTATACAAGTATTAGAAGAGAGTAACATTTTCAGCCGCAACGCCTGGAAGAACAACTCCTTCTGTGTGGCCGGCTGTGACCTGATCCTTTGCGCAGCATGAAAAGATTATTAGCAATCGCCCTGGCGATGTTCTGTGTTTCCGGCCTGAACCTGGTTTCCGCCCAGACGGTTTTACCTGGTTATGGTGCTCCCGCGGCACCGGTAAACGTTTGTAACAGTCCGTCAACCTTCCTTGTCCGCATCAGCGGCGGCACATCGGTCAGTCCCGATGGCCATCTCGCGGTTAACCTCCCGACCGGCTTCGTGTATGTGGCGGGTTCTGCCAGCCTCAGCGCCGGGGGTGGTTCGGTAACCGAGACATCCCACTCAGGCAACACAGCGCAGCTAAGTCTCTCAAATATCCCGGCGGCCCCGGGTTACACCGAAATCAGCTACCAGGCTTACGCTACCTGCGTGGCTATGCAGCAGTCATTGTCGATCAACAGCCAGGTCAGTTATGATTTCTACACCTCCACCCTTCCGGTAGCCAGTACCCGGAGCAACAGCTTTAACACCCAGAGCGCCTCGCTGAATATACCGAACATCACCAACAGCAGTTATTTCGGTTCGGCCGGGGACAACTACACGCGTAACATCAATATCGTCAATAATGGATACGGCTCAATAACCGAATTCACGCTGGCAGACACCAGCGGCAGCGGCCTCCACATCCGGGGGATCTCGGTCAGCGGGGGATGGACAATCCTCAGCTCCAAAACCCTGGTGGGCGCCGATACGGTGACCACTTTTTCGTTTTCCGGGGGAATACTTTCGCAGGGACAAACGATTACCCTGGTTGAAAATGTGGCCATCGTGAGCAACTGCTTCCTGCAGTCTCGTATCGCAACCTGGTTTGGCTGCGACAGCAGCCCCTGTACCAACGAGTCCTTTACGGGCAAGGCCACAGCCGGTGCAACCGTCAACAATTCGTTCCTGCCATCACTCCGCGTGATCGCCGACCTTTTACCATTGAATTGCCGCGGTACGGCTGTGCAACAGCAACTGCGTCTCACCAATACCGGTAGTGTACGGCTGAATGAGCTGGCGCTCCAGCTGTTTTCAACTGCATCGTCGCAGCCCGCGTCCATGCAGGCTTTCAATGCCGGTGAAATAACATCCAACCAGTCGGCATTCTCCAATTTCCAGTTCAAACTTGGATTGAATGGTATGTGGGCCTCCATCACACCAACGGGAAGCGTTGGTTTCAGTTCGCCCGCAGTTTGCCTCGGGGGACAGCCAGGTTCCGTAAGTTTCGCGGTGCCGGTGATCAATCCGGGTGATACCGTATATCTCCGTTACAATGAAATAAACTGTGCGGTGGCAAGTCCGGCCAACGGAACCATCAGCATCCCGGGATCACTTGTCCGCTTCAATTATAATGCACCATGTGCGGGTCGTACCGAACCGGTATCTACCCTGATCCGCAATGCGGCGACCACCAGTCTGTCCGTTGCCCCCCATTTCCCTTCCGCATTATTTGCGGGGGTACCGGCAACTATCGCGTATGAATTTCCGCTGGCTGTGTCGCCAACATATGTCAATGTAGCGCCTGACCAGTCCACCATCCGTTTTGAACTGACGCTGCCTTCGAATGTGACATTCAGTGGCAGCGCGTCGGACCTGTCACTCGTCAGCCTGTCTACCGGTGCCCCTCTCGCTGCGGCTACCGGCTTCAGCTACGACGCCGTATTACATCGCATCAGTGCCACTTACAATATCACCGCTTCTTTCCGGGTAAACAGCCTGCAGGGAGCGGGTCTCCGTGTGCGCAATGTCCTGCTGGACTGTGCGCTCCCGGCAAACGGTAACCAGGTCCTGCTTAATACCTGGCTGCGTACCAGCCCAGCCTGCGCACAGCAGGAATGGATCAGCAGCCATACTGCGGCCATCAATCTGGTGTGCCCCGTCGCCTGCTCTCCCGCCGGCGGACTCAACTTCTCGTCGTACAGTGCACAACGCAGCAACCTTGGTACAGCTGACAATGATAACAATGGCGTCGCGGACGCGAGCGGGGTACCTGACCCTGCCAAAATCCGCCGGGACCTTTCGATGCCGGGTGATACCATCCTGACATTCTTCACCGGCAGGATCAGTCGCGGGGCATTATCCCCAGCCGCATTTACCAACGGTTATGCCATCGATACTTTTACTACCGGAGCATCACTGCTGACTGCAATCAGCGCAAACGTGCAACTGTTTACCAGTGGCAGCGCGGTACCGTTTTATATTGCCACCGGCCTTCCGGTTATCAGTTCCGGTAATGCCCACAAAGTGGACTTCAGTATTTCCACCCTCAACAGCTTTTCTGTTTTACCAGGAGGATACACCGCATTCAATGACGGCGATTCCATCACCGTCAGCATCAGTTACAGGGTCAGTGGCAATCCGGGTTCTACCTATGCCCCTGTTGCATTCGGCACCCACTTCTTTGTAAGTGACCAGGCCGATCCGGCTGCAACTGCCGACCAGTACAGCTGTAACCCGCACCAACCGGGCAGTTTCTCCGTTGTGGGGTATGCCGCCGGAACCACCGGTACGCGGACTTACACACAGATCGGATCAGGGAATGTGGCTACGGAAATGGACCATTATTTCTCCATTGGTGGCAACCAGGCAGGCAGCAAACCATTTGTAAATGAATACAGGCCTGTAACCATCCACCGCAGTTTGCGGTATACGGTTCCTGCAGGTAGTGAATACGTTTCGGCTACTGCCACTTATTATTATACTACCGGAAGCGGTGTGACCAGCACCCGTACAGCAACGATTACGCCGTTATCTGCTGCTGCGAACCCGCTGGTTTTTGATCTCGAGGCGTTATTCAATAATGGCACATTCCCCCGCGGCGACCAGGGCAACAGCATCACTACCACGGTGACGATCCGGCCTACCTGTGACGTGGTTCCACGTTCGGCTTCCCTGTTTGAAATGCTGCAGGTGGCAACACCGGGCTACAATACCGGATTCCCCGACAACACGATCAATGTTGCTGACAGCATTTATTTCGTGGTACCCGACCTGCTGGTTTCCACAGCGAATACCACACCTGCGGTTACCGACAACAATGTATCCTGGGAAATACAGGTCAGCAACTCTTCCCTTGCACAGGCATTACGTGTATGGATGGGCCGTACCAATGCGAGCGGCAGCATCACCATCGGAAGCGTACAGCGCCTGAGCGGACCAGGAGGATATGTGATCAGTACGGTGCCGCTCTCCGGATCCGGCCTTTACCAGCTTGGTACACTTACCCAGACAAGTAATTACTACCGGATCAACGCCACATTCACGTCCTGCGTGAAGGACAGTTTTACCCTCGCTTACTGGTATGACTGCAACAACAGCGGTTATCCGTCGTCAGTAGCGGCAGCAACCCATAAACAGACTATCACCCTCGCAGTGATCCCGCTGGTTTCCTCACTGCAGACAGATATTATTACCGAACCCGTACTCACACCTGCACCCAATGCATGTGATGTACTCACCTACGAAATCGAGACTACCAACTCCGGCTCGTCTGCGATCGGCAACCTGCAACTGCTGGTTGGTCCATCTGCGGGACTGGGTTATGTAAACGGCACGTTCCAGTTTGAATACCCTGCCGGAAGCGGATCCTGGACTACAGTAGCAGATGTAAATGTGACTCCGGTAACAGATGGCCTGCTGTTCAGCATCCCATCCTCCGACCTGACTGCGCTCTATTCCCAGCAGGCATTGCGTTTCCGTTTTGGCGTGAGCACCAGTTGTGCGTTTACCAGCGGGGGAAGTATCAGCTTTGCGTCCCATGGTACGGCATTCTGCGGTACTGCCATCAGTTCCGATAAACAACAAAGCCAGGCTATCCCGATCCGTGGCGTACCCACTGCCACCAACGATTTTGAGATTCATTCATATGCTGATGTGGCGGTGCAGGACTGTGTGACCGGGGATGTGTTTACAACCTATCATTTCAGCAGCATCAACCTTGGCCCCCTGCCAACCAGTGTGGGTGATGGTTTCAACATCAGCCTCCCGGCGCCATGGCAGATGGATATTCCTGCAATAACATTCCCGCATGATCCGGCGGGTGCATCCTATACAGGCGTCAATGCAGGCATTTACAACTTCCTGATGGGCGAAGGTGTAGCCATCGGCGATTCAGTGGTAATGTCCGTCACCATCCGTGTGCCGGCACCTGCATCACTGACGCTGCCAACCGGCAACAGTGCCGGTATCACTGAAAACGGCGTTGTCCGTTCCGGTGCAGTTTGTTCATCTACTGGTGTGGCCTGCCCGGTGACCGAAACCGTGGTGACCACCGAAACCGGCACTACCATTCC
>SEAD01000175.1 GCA_004173355.1 Chitinophagaceae bacterium
CAGGTGGCGTCGGTCTTTGCAAAAACGGGCTGCACCCATGTGCTGCTGTTTTTTGTAACACGGCCGCAGCATAACAGTATCGAGGTCATCCGTAAAGAAATGGGTCTGCCAAGGGATCTTCCGCTTCTTTTTTCGGGCTCGGTTTCAGTTACCCAGAATCTTTCGCTGGGAAAAAATACCTACCATCTCCGGTCTCCGCAGGACTTAATGGGACATTTGTGATTGATAATCCCCTTTTACAGCACTTTGCCGAAAATCAGAAGAACCGGTAAACCGGCCGGTACCTGTTTTTGACGGCTTACACCTGTTTACTGACAAGTCGCTCCAATGCCCCCATTACTGGTCGGATTCTTGTTTAACTTTATCTACTAAAAGTTAAACAGAAAATTATGGAACCAAAAGTATTAGGGAAGAAAATCCTTCTTTGCGCTGGCTTGGCCGTCCTGATGTCGGCATCTGTTTCCTGCAATAAAGATGACGATGACGATCAGGCGGGCAACACAATTGCCGACCAGGTAGTAGCTAATGGTGAGTTCTCGCTTCTTGAGCGGGCTGTTGTGCGGGCCGGACTTGCAGAAACATTGTCCGGCGCCGGTCCGTTTACGGTGTTCGCTCCTGATGATGATGCATTTGCCGCATCGGGGCTTAATGCCGCAGCGATCGATGCAACATCACCAGAAGACCTGCGGAGGTTGCTGCTGTATCACACACTGACGGCTGAAGTGGCTGCCGCTGCTGTACCTGCCGGTCCGAATGCAAAAGTATCCACGGCAAATTCACCTGCAGACTCTGTATTCGTAACCAGGAATTCTTCCGGTGTCTTTGTGAATGGAGTTAAAATCGTGACGGCGGATGTGCAGGCGGACAATGGTATCATCCATGTGCCTGCAGCTGTAATTGTGCCTCCTTCGGGAAACATGGTTGCCACAGCGCAGTCGAAATCCGGCGGTGATACAGGGTTGGATTCACTGGTGACAGCTATTGTCCGTGTTGAAGGTGCAGCGCCCGGCCTTATCAGTTTACTTAATTCGAATGTGCTGACCGTTTTTGCCCCCACCAACAAGGCATTCCGCGACCTGCTCTCCGCGCTATCGCTGAGCAATGTATCGCAGATTCCTTTGGCAACACTCCAGGCAGTACTTGCCTATCATCTTGTGCAGGGCAGGGTTTTTTCATCAGCGCTGGCTAACGGAAATGTGACCATGTTTTCAGGGTCGTCCACTACAATTAACCTGACTAATGGTGCATCCGGCGGACCAACCGTCACCGGAAGCGGGAATGGTGGGGCTGGTTCAAATATTGTTGCCGTCAATATCATGGCGACTAACGGGGTTGTACATGTGATAGACCGGGTGTTGTTGCCTTAAGTCATCATCCTATTGAGAACCGTCCGGTACTACACTTGCGGCAGGAGGCCTATTGGTCCCTGCCGTTTTTGTGCTGTTCCTGCAATTGAACAGTACAGTATTGATGGGCTTTAATCTGTTTAACCACCCGCGCTATCACTGCTTTTTCATTAAACTTCACGAAAGTAAAATTTTATAGATGTATCTTGTCAGTCATTAAAATTGGAGGTGTTCCGGTGGGAAGTGGCAGCTTGTCATCGTCCCAGGCGCTGGGGCAGGTCAGGGCATTTCCCGCTGTCAAATATTTGTCATGGCTAGTTTTTCCAGGTGGTTTTCAATTGGCGCAAAGCTTACGGTAATGCAGGTCCTTACCTGTCTTTCCACTTTCGGTATTTTTATCCTCCTTACACTCTGGACTGGCTTCCAGCCATACAAAGACGAAAATATCAACAACCTTAACTCCCTCGCCCGGTATGCGGCATTTGAATTTGGTTCAACAGTCGCCACACAGAATCCTGATTCAATCCGATCCATCCTTTCGAAATTTATCGACGTCAATCCCCGTTTGCTTGTAGCAGGGCTCCAGCATGGTGAGGGGATACTATGGGTTGGTGATATGAGTGAAGTGTCTGAACCTGAAGTCGCCTCTAAGTTTTTACCGGAGGCGAAGGGGAGGTTTACCAATGGCCGTTTATACCTCAAAACCCGCATTACCGGGCAAATGGGAAATGAGCTGGTTTTTTATTTTATTGCCGATGCAACACGCCTTCAGTTGCGCAAGTGGAACACAATATTGATGGGCAGTTTGTTATTCGTTCTGTCCCTTGCCGTGGCCTTGTTGATTGCCAGTCCGATCAGGTTGAGCCTTAGCCGGCGGATTGGCCGCCTTGTAAAAAGTATTACAAATATCACCAGCACGGGTGATTATAGCCGACCCCTGGCTTCCCCGGGTAATGATGAGCTGACAGTCCTGGTGAACAGTTTTAATGACCTGATGACCGAGGTGAAAAATAATTCCGATCGTAAAGACGAGTTTGTGGGCATTGCCAGCCATGAGTTAAAGACCCCGCTGACTGCCATTAAAGGATATATCCATCTGGCACAGGAATCCGGAACGGCAGCCGATACAAAAGTACTGCTGAAGAATGCCGATCGGGCAATTCTCAAGATGGAAGGACTTATCCGGGACCTCATTGAAGTGTCACAGATCCAGGCTGGTTCATTTACCTGTGAGGAAAAGAAACTAAACGTAGTCGCTTTGTTGCATGCAACGACAGAGGATGTGCGGAGCGCCAATCCGGTCCGAAAGATATCACTTATGGGGGCACCTCATCAATTCATGGTATCGGGCGATCAACGCCGTCTCGCTCAGGTCATCCGCAAACTCCTCGGCAATGCCCTCAGGTTTTCCAATGCACCGGCAGAGGTTGCTGTTTCCTATTCAATTTCTGAGAAGGAGATCACAGTCCGGATACGTGATTTCGGGAGGGGGGTGCCGTCCGAGGATAATTTGAGAATATTCGAACGGTTTTATCAACCTGTAAGGATCGGGCAATATGGCGCGGGGTTCGGGATCGGGTTATATATCAGCAAGGCAATAATTGAATGTCATAAGGGGAAGATCTGGATGGAAAATGAAATCGATGGTTCGTCATTTTATTTTACCCTACCCATAATCAGAAGTTTGGACAGATCCTGAGAAAACCAGCCTCTTTGTCGAGCAACAGTTCCAATATCCGGGTCTTACCTTAAATTGTGACCAGTAAACCATACAAAAAGCCAATGCCTTACAGTCCTCCTTCCCCGGAAACATTAAAGGCCCTCGAAACCGCGCCTAATATGTACCTGGTTTTATCGCCTGGTTTATATATCCTGACAGCCAGCGACATGTATCTCGAAGCCACCAATAACAAAAGGGAACTCATTGTTGGGAAACATATTTTCGAAGCATTTCCTGCCAACCCGGATCTTCCGGATGCGGATGGTGTCCAGAACATAAATTTCTCACTTCAGGAAGTGCTGCGCACAAGGAAACCGCATTTCATGGAAATCCAACGGTACGATGTGCCGGATATTCTCAATCCCGGTCAATTCATCACGCGTTTCTGGGATCCGAGTCACAGCCCGGTATTTACTGAAGATGGGGAAATCCATTATATCATCCAAATGGCCGTTAATGTTACGGATAAAATCCTGGCGCAGGAAGCATTGCTCCGGCAGATGGAAGACAACAAGCGACTGGAGATAAGTGAAAAGCATTTCCGGAACCTTGCAGATATAGTACCTGCTAAAATAAGTAATGCCCTGCCGGATGGGCAGCTAACCTTTCTCAATGACAAATGGCTTGATTACACCGGCATGAGTTTCGAAGACATGCGGGATTTCGGATATCACCAGATGATGCACCCGGAGGAGGTACCTTCTTTTCAGATACAGCTGGCTGAAGCAGCAGCAAAGGGTGTGGCACTTGAAAGCGAAATGCGGTTCAGGGATAAATACGGCGTGTACCGCTGGCACCTCAACGTGGCCTCGCCTGTATTTAATGACAATGGTGAACTTATAATGTGGGTGGGGTCAACAACCGATATCCAGCGCATGAAAGAAGAAGACCGGCAGGTGCAGCAGATGATCAATATGCTTCCTGCGTCTGTGGTGGTAATCCGTACCAATGACCTGGTGGTGGAAATGATCAACCAGTCAAACCTCGACTACTGGAACAAAACTGCGGAAGAGGTGATCGGGCGCAGGTTTCTGGACATACTGCCCGACCTGGCAGATCAGCCGTTCGCGGGACAGTTACGACATGTGATTGCTACCGGCGAAATTATTGATGTAAAAGAAAGCCCGGTACTTTTCGAGAATGAAGATGGGACCATCCGTGAAACATTTGTTGATTACACTTACCAGCCACTGACGGATTTGAATGGCATACGAAATGGTGTGTTGGTAATGTCATTTGAAATTACGGACCGCGTGATGTCCCGAAGATTGCTGGAACGTTATGCTCATGAGTTGCAGTCATTGAATGAGCTCCTGGTGAACAGCAACCGGGACCTGGCGGTCAGCGAGCAGCGTTTTAAATACCTGATACATGAAGCACCGGTGGCGATAGGCATACTTACCGGCCGTGATCTTGTGATTACATCTGCAAATGGGAAAATACTGGAAGTCTGGGGTAAACACGATGGCATTATCGGTCTCTCACTGATCGAAGCCTTGCCTGAATTGCAAGGCCAGCCATTCCTTCAGATCCTTGACGATGTTTATACGACAGGACAGGCCTTTCACGCAACGGAAATTCCGGCAAAGCTTGAGTATAAAGATGGACTCAAAGAATTGTTTTTCAATGTGGTTTACCAGCCCATCCAGCCGGAATTCGGGGTTACAACCGACATCCTTGTGGTAGCTGTTGACGTCACGGAACAGGTCAATGCCCGAAGGAGGATCGAGCAGGCTGAGTCGATGCTTCGCCTGGCGCTGGAGGCAGCCAATGTTGGGACCTGGAGTATGGATGTAGAAACCCGGGAACTCAATGTGTCGTCAAGATTGAAAGAACTGTTTGGATTCCGCGGGGATGAGACGGTTACCATGGACGCCTGCGTCAACCAGATTGCCCCGGAACACCGCGACCGGGTAATTGCAGCCAACGAGGATGTGTTGGATAATGGCGGGCTTTATGACATCTCGTATCCTGTCCAGGGGTTCCATGATAAAAAATCCAGATGGCTGAGGGCACGGGGCAATATGAGTCACAGTGCGCAGACAAATCGCGCCAGCTTTACAGGAGTGATTATGGATATAAGCGATGTCAAACAGGAAGAGACGAGGAAGAATGATTTTTTCGGAATGGTCAGTCATGAACTCAAGACCCCGCTTACATCTGTGAAAGCGTTGCTCCAGCTCGCCCGGATGAAGCTTAACAATACTGATGATCAATTTCTCGTGGGAGCCATGGACAAAGCAAATGTCCAGGTAAACCGGATGACCGCCATGATCAATGGATTCCTTGATATATCCCGGTTCGAGTCTGGCAAAATCCATATCGACAAACAATATTTTGACTGTTCAGCTCTTATCCAGGAAGTGATCAATGAGGTAACTTTTATGTTGGGTTCCCATGTGATTGCATTTGAAAACAACGGACCGGTAATAGTTTCTGCGGATCGTGAAAAAATCATGTCAGTAATTTCAAACCTGATCAGCAATGCCCGCAAATACTCACCGCAAGGCAAATACATTACCATTACCTGCACCCGGGGTCACCAGGAAATAGTGGTGAGCGTCAAAGATGAAGGCATGGGGATTAAACCCGGCGACCTGGAAAAAATATTTGACAGGTATTACAGGTCGGAGAGTAGCCACACAAGAAATATAGCTGGTTTCGGGATTGGCCTGTACCTGAGTTCGGAGATCATCCACCGCCATGAAGGAAGGATCTGGGCAACCAGCGAGGCTGGAGTCGGATCTGCTTTTTATTTCAGTTTGCCTTTGTAAACCAGTCTTGTCCACTTAAGGGTGATTGAAACTGCACTGCCGCGCATTGCTGTATTTTACTGCAGGTCCGGTTGCAAACCCGGTTCGTGAGCGTAAGCCCTCCAGGGTAGGGAACTCATTTTACCTGTTTTGCCACTATCCGGATACTGAACTCAATGGAATCCGAAATAGCCTCATCCTTTAAATTGTCAAAGAACTTTCCGGATTTGTAACGCACATCCCATTTTGTACGGTCGATGACCAGTTTGCCACTGGCGGTGATGATACTGTCTTTCAGTTCCACTTTGACAGGAAAAGTAACAGGATGTGTTATCCCTTTAATCACCAGGTCACCCGTGATCTCCTGAACGTCCCCAATAAGTTCTCCAACCCCCGAAATGGTTATCCGGGAAAAAGGGAAATTCCGGACATCAAAAAAATCCGGGTCTTTTAAGTGGTTAACCAGGTTATTGTCCCGGCCGTGGTCCTCATCCTCTATAGTTGTCATGTTGACTTCCACGGTGCCACCCGCCAGCTCGCCCTTGTCGACCAGCAATTCCCCTTTGGAAACAGAGATGTATCCGGTATGGCCTCCATTCAGACTGGAACCTTTCCATTCCACCAGACTTTCCTTCGGATCCACGGTGAAATAGCTCTTGTTCCCATCATGTAAGGACAGCGAACTGGCTGCAGCAATGTCTTTACTTTTCCCTGGATCCTCTCCTCCGCAACTGAAAAGTAAGGAGGCTATACCTGAGATCACACAAAGCAGGAGTGTCTTGTTGTTCATAATAAAATTATCGTTGGTTAAAAAATGGAGATACGCTTTGATTACAGTGGCGGAAGTCCACTCAGCGGAATTTCCAGGCTGTCTGTTGTGTTTTGATGCCAGACAGAACCCCATCGCAATCTTGCGCAGCCAAACTACGCTCAACCATTCAGTCGCGCAGTAAATGGGCGTAAATTAAAATGTAAACGAAGTAAATTATTGTAAAACGGCGGCCCTGCAGGGCCATGTACCGTTAATCGCAGCATCTGTTTGCCCATTGGTGACGTCTGCTAACCTGTCCAGTGGAAGGGTCCGGGCAAAAGGGTGCTCGATAACAGATAAGTGCTAGCGGTTTGTTTCAAAAATATGCCTGCGCGTTTTGATTGTTTGAAATCGACACTAATTTGAGTCAGGGAATCCCTGATGAATTGCTATTGTGTGGTATCGGGAATAAAAAACCGATCGGCAGATGCCATCAAATTCCCACAACAGTGTTACCATTTACGTTGTGGCAGGCAGACTTCCATCGAGAATGGCGCTTTTGGTGCGGGAACGGAATGGCATGTGCTTTGTGCCTCCACGTTTAAACATTTTATTATAAAAATATAATTATGGATACTTCAAAATATGTGCTTATAACCGGTGGATCAGCCGGAATAGGGCTTGAGATTGCAAAGCTGTTTGCCGATGCTGGCAGGAACCTCATTATTGTTGCCAGGGACCAGGCAGAACTTGCAGATGCAAAAGCCTCGCTGGAAAAAAACGGGGTATCTGTTGTAACCATCTCGAAAGACCTGTTTGACCCGAATGCATCTTTTGAATTGTTTGAGGAAATCCAGTCAGCAAACTACGAAGTAGACACACTCGTCAACAACGCCGGACAGGGGGCGTACGGTTTATTCAAGGACAATGATATTCAAAAGGAACTGGGCATTATCCAGCTGAATATTTCTTCACTCGTTGTATTGACAAAGCTTTTCCTCCAGCCTATGCTGCAGCGTGGTGAAGGTAAAATCCTTAACACATCGTCGGTGGCCAGCCAGGCGCCGGGTCCATACCATGCGGTGTATCATGCAACCAAAGCATTTGTCCAGTCATTTACCGAGGCTATCCGGAATGAAGTGAAGGATGCTGGTGTTAAAGTGACTGCATTGTTGCCTGGTGCGACTGATACCGGCTTCTTTGCAAAAGCCGACATGCTTGACTCCAAAATCGTGGATTCCAAACTGGCTGATCCCGCGCAGGTTGCTAAAGATGGATACGATGCACTGATGAGCGGGGATGACAAGGTGGTATCCGGGTTTATGAATAAGGTGCAGGTGACAGCAGGAAAAGTATTATCTGACCCGATCAAGGCAGCCCAACTTAAAAAGCAACAGGAACCATCAAAATAATCATCGTATGAAAGCAGCAGTAATACATGGACCGGGGAAAGTCACCTGCGACAATGTGGATGACCCTACGATCCGATCGGACCGGGACATTATCCTGAAGGTGACGGCAACGGCTATCTGT
>SEAD01000176.1 GCA_004173355.1 Chitinophagaceae bacterium
GAACATAATATGGATGTGATCAAGGTGGCCGACCACGTGATTGATATCGGCCCTGAAGGGGGTGATGGTGGCGGACGGGTGTTGTTTGAAGGCACACCCGAAGAGCTGGCAAAGAATAAGATCAGCCATACCGCGCCGTTTTTGAAGATCGAACTCGAACAAAGCTGATAATTTACCATGATCAATAAAAAGTCCCTTGCAGGTAACCTGCAAGGGACTTTTTATTATTAATTACGTGCACCTGTTTAATAACTGATATTGATGCCGGGGATACCATAGCCGATCCCGAAGGCAGGCATCAGGATCCGCTGGAGTATGACTCCGAGAATCATGTATACCGCAAAAATGACAAGCAGTGAAACAACGAAATAACCAACCTGTTTGTCCTGCGGTGTGCCTTTCAGTTTTGGCAGCCCGATGTACAGGAGATAGAAGGCATACAGGCCGAACAGCGATCCCACGAGCGCAATAGCCGGAATAATGGAAAGCAGCCCGCCGATCCAGACCGGTGTGAACGCGTATGCTACAAGCTGGACGGATCGTCCCATATTTTTTTCTGATCCAAAGGACGGGGCAAGCGCGTCAATTACAAATGCACTTACAAATACACTCAGAATGGCCGACACGATTACGATGATGGCATGATACAGGCCCCAGTTGATTGCGCTGCCAAGAAAGGCGCCACCCCAGAAAAATGCGAATCCGATAAAGGAAGCCAGCGCGGCAGCCCCTGCAAGCGGGAGCACGTACCCGGTGATGATTTTCCCGGTGTCCGGCGTTTCGGTTGCAATAACCGTCCATTCCTTTTCGGGAGAAATGATAATGTTTTTTGCCCTGTCAATTAAATTCATGATTGGTTGGTTTTATTATCTAATGTAACAAAACCGGGTGGCATTAAAGTATAATCAGATCGTTAAGGATTGAAAATCCCCTGAAAACGGGAGGGAGGAGGGAAGGTATGATGCGGGAAGCGGCAGGTGGCCGGTACATACAGAACCGCCCTGGAGAGGCGGTGGCGTGCTATTCATAAACCCGTAGGTGAGGCAGGGAGTGATTGAAAAAATCTTTACGTTTCAGAGCCCGGTTTTTCACTGGGATACGGGATTAAGGCAATTTCCCTGCCTTACGGGATCGTTTATGAATAAAAGAAGGTAAAAATCCGGAAGCAGCCCAAGAGGTGTTCAATAAAATATATACATGAGAGTACCAATAGAGAACGGATCAGGTTTTATCAACCAGGGTATCAGATTTTAAAGAGCCAAAAGCTGCTGCTGTCCGGAAAAAGTTAATCAAAGAGCGGTGGCGTAAGGTTGGACGGATCCGGTCCCTTAGCGCATTTCAAAATTACCCGAAGCGGTTTCCTCATCACCTGCGAATACGCGGTAGATGTATTTACCCCTTTCAAGTTCAGTCAGTCGCTCGTGTTCGCCCGAGTCAAGTTTCAGGTGTTCAATGAGCGTACCCTGCAGGTCGAATACAAAGAAGTCGATCTCCACACCCTTGTTCTCTTTCGCTACCACATGCATGGCGCGACGGACCGGGTCGGGGTAAATCCGCACAGCATTGTTGTTGCGGGATACTCTTGATTTTGATTTCCTGAACAGTCCGCGTCCTTCCCGGTTTTCTGTCGCGGGGCGGTCGTTTGCCGTGTCATCAGACAGCAGCGGTTGGGTGTTCAGTGCGCACAGTAAAATACCTGCCACGCAGAGTTGGGTAAAAATAAGTTTCATGGGTACGGGTTAAAACGGATGGTTTGGTTGGTAGCTTGTATTAATAGAATACAGGACACCTCAGCTGCCTTCTCGCCCTGATACCAGGATCGTTCCTGTCGTTCAGCCTCCAGCCGAAACGCAGTACGGTTGAGAAGAAAGCATCATTATCGGTTGGATCCCCACGCTGCAGGTTCTGCACGTTGATAGCCGTTCCGGTAGATGAATAGGTGCCACGGTAGTAAAGACGTTGTGCCTGTGCTGCCTGTGCGGCAGGAAGGTATTGGGCAAAGAGTGACTCATCAATGTAATGATCAGCACTCACATCATCGACATGGTCAGTAAACAGCACGCGGTGTAATACTTCCATTCCCACGTACATGTTTTCTTTCAGGTAATATTTGAAACCGATGCCCATGGGAACTTCCATCTGCATGAGTTTGTAAGGTTTGCTTTCAGGATATTCAGCCATTCCCTGTCCTTCGAGATGCAGGGGCTGGAGTGCAACCCATGATCCGTCGATATCTTTTGCCTTGGGATTGAATTTCATCAGTCCGATACCGGCTACACCATAAGGGCGGAACTTGCCCTGGAGACCGTCGTATTGTTCAAAGAAAACTGTGGGATAAAATTCTGCGGCAGCATAGGCTTCTATTACGCTGGTACGGAAACTGAGGTTACGCTGCAGGCGATCTACTTCCGCACCTCCTTTGTTTGGTGTTTCTGCATCATTGCCTTCAAGCGTTGCCTTGTTCAGCGCGAAGCGGAAGCCAAGGAACTCAGTCGGGTAATAGTTTGCATGTAAACCAAAAGACAATCTTGTCAGCGGGAAGTTTACGTCCTTCACGAAACCTTTACCGGTTCCGGCATTACCGCCAAGGTCACCGAGAAAGAAGGTTGGGCCAATGCCAACGCCAATCTCGTATTTACCGTTGCCGGATGTAATGGACTGGGAAAACGAACGCGTGGAACACAGCGTCAGGAGTAGTACCGCCAAGGGTACCAGGCGTAGAGATTTGTTTCTCATGGATTCAGATTTCTGGTGATCTTCTATTGGATTTCGAGTGCCAAAATAGATCAGGAATAATCCATGGAACGAATGATTTCGCCGATTTTTTTTATTACGGTGGCGAAAATGGTTTTTTTACGATGGGATTGTACGGGAAAAATTACGACCGCAGCATCAGGATGTGGTCAATACCATCTTCATCGTAAATCTCCGATACCTGGCCGAAGCCAAAGGATTCATAAAATTTTTTCAGGTACAGTTGCGCCCCGATCCGCACTGGCTGCGGGCCAAATAGTAAATGTACCTGCCGGATACTCTCTTCCATAAGGAGCCGCCCGATGCCGGTTCCACGTTCAGCGGGCGAACTTACCACGCGCCCGATGGAGGGTTCGTCATAGGAAATCCCCGCTGGTACCAGTCGGGTATACGCGATGAGCCGGCCATTTTTCCAGCCCATCAAATGCGTGCATAACTGGTCTTTATCATCCATATCAAGGAACACACAGTCCTGTTCCACTACAAACACCTCCGAACGGAGCCTGAGCAGGTCATACAATTCAAAGGGCGTGAGTTCGTCAAAACGTTTGATAGTCCAGTTGACAGGCATAGCTACTTTTTAATAATTATATTTTTCTTTCCAGAGACTCCGGAGGTATTTCCTCAGTTCTTCTTCCCGGGTATTTTTCCCGGGATCATAAAATTTTGAACCAGCCAGGTCTGCCGGCAGGTATTCCTGCGGGGAAAAACTTTTATCATAACTGTGCGAGTATTCATAGTTTTTGCCATAACCCAGGTTCTTCATCAGTTTGGTCGGCGCATTGCGCATATGCAGCGGCACGGGCAGGTCGCCATGTTTCTGCACAGCGGCTATGGCATCCCCGATCGCCATATACGAAGCATTACTCTTGGGCGATGATGCCAGGTATACCGCACACTGGGAAAGGATGATTCTCGATTCGGGATACCCGATTTTGTTTACCGCATCAAAGGTTGTATTGGCCATCACCAGTGCAGTGGGATTGGCGTTGCCGATATCTTCACTGGCAAGGATCAGCATCCGCCGGGCGATGAACTTGACATCCTCACCTCCCTCGATCATCCTGGCCAGCCAGTATACGGCGCCATTCGGATCGCTCCCGCGGATAGATTTGATAAATGCGGAAATGATATCATAGTGCTGCTCGCCGGCCTTGTCGTAAAGTGCTATTTTCCGCTGCGCCACTTTCATGACCATATCATCCGTGATCACAAGCGGGCTGTTTTTTGAACCCCGCACGGGTGCGGCATCAATCACTATTTCAAACAGGTTAAGCAGCTTGCGGGCATCACCGCCTGAAATACTGATCAATGCTGCTGTCTCCTGCAGGTCGATATTTTTTTCCTGCAGCACGGCATCCGCAGTGATTGCTTTTTCCAGCAGTGTAACCAGGTCATCCCTGTCGAGTGGTTTCAGTACATAGACCTGGCAGCGGCTCAGCAGGGCACTGTTGACTTCAAATGACGGGTTTTCGGTAGTGGCACCGATCAGTGTGATAGTCCCTTTCTCCACCGCACCCAGGAGCGCATCCTGCTGTCCTTTGTTGAAGCGGTGTATTTCATCAATGAACAGGATGGCTTCGGGTAATGATTTTGCTTTTTCAATTACTTCCCGTACATCCTTTACGCCTGAGCTGATTGCGCTGAGGGTGAAAAACGGGATGTCCAGCGTCTGTGCAATGATATTGGCCAGGGTCGTCTTACCCGTGCCCGGTGGTCCCCACAGGATCATCGATGGCACTTTGCCTTTTTCGATTGCAGTGCGCAGGATACTGCCAGGGCCGGCAAGATGCTGCTGGCCGGCGAGGTCGTCGAGCGAGGCCGGACGAATTCTTTCAGCTAAGGGAATCATGTTGCAAAGATAACCCCGTGACGGTTTACCCGGGACCGGCGGTTTATGCCTTTTACTGCTGCTGCTGGTCTTCCTGATCGATATACTCGGGGATTTCCTCGCCACCAGGCGTACCACCCAGTTTTACCTTGTTGATATCCTCGATGGTCTGTCCGTCTTCGTATCCTACGGATACATACACGGACAGCGACTGGCGGGCCAGTCCGCGGAATGTTCCCTTTACCGGTGTACAATCGCCGAAATTCCGGCCCACAGCGAGTTTGACGTGTGTATCGGTGACCCAGACGTTATTGGTAGGGTCGATCCCGGCCCAGCCGGAACCGGGGATCCAGGCTTCCACCCATGCATGGGTGGCCCCTTCCCCGCGCATACCGTTTTTATTGGGGCAGATATAGCCGCTCACATACCGGCAGGGGATGTCGATCTGACGAAGTAATTCAAGCATAAGGTGGGCAAAATCCTGGCAGACGCCGGAGCGGATTTCAAGGATTTCGGCCACGGTGGTCTCCACGCTGGTGATACCTTTCAGGTACTGGAATTCGCGATAGATATAACCTGCGCAGGCGGACACAATGCTTGCCACGGTTTGTCCCGGCTGGAAGAAATTAGCTACCTCCACCGCCAGGCGTTGTTCAAGCTCGGGTTCAGAGCTCCTTGCGAGTTCCAGCAGGTTGAGGTTATCCGCCACGGCCAGCCTCAGGTCTTCGCTGGTAGATGGCTGGTCCCATGCAGGCTGCACGCCGAGAGTCCGCACAATCAGTTTGCTTTCGATCACCAGTTCCCGGTGTGCGGGCATCAGGTTGAACATACCCGTGAGGTTGCCCCAGTAATCTTTCTGCTGGAACACTTCAGGTGAGCCGGTAATGTTCAGCTGGTGATACAGCGCTTCCTGTTCACGGCATACATAGGGGTAAATTCGGATCTCGTTCACACTCTCCTTGATGGGACGATCGTACTCGTAGCGCGTGATATGATGTATATTAAAAACGGGCATGGCAATGTAAGTTAGGTAATAGAGAAGTAAATCCTCGTAAGGAGATTACTGAATTCGATCAGGTCACGTCGCACGGTGTAAAGAAAATGGGGAACACCCATTTCGCGGATCATGTTCATATCCGCATACTGCACACGGCTGTAGGTGCGGCCAAACATTTTCTGCAGCTCTGAACTCCGGTCCACACGGGCATCGGCGATCACCTCGTTGAGGTAATGTCCGATCCGGTCAAAGGAATACACGATTGATCGGGGAAAATCAGGATTAAAAATCACCTGGTCCATCACCTTCACGTTATGCTGCGCGCGGGTATTGGTTTTGAGGTAGAGTTCATAACCCGATAAGGAAAGCAGCAGGTTACGCCAGTACAGTACATCCTGCGCGCTGTTTTTTTCATTGTCGATCCGTTTGAAATGCGCGTAGGCGGTATCAATGGTCAGCAGGCCGCGTTCAATAAACTTGCCGAGGTTCATGTAGTTCCATCCCAGGCCACGTGGCATGGTGCTGTCGGTAATGCCGTAATACAATACAGAATTCTGGTCCAGCGTATCAATCACATCGAGTGTGCGGGCACCCAGTATCTTTTTCGCGAGATCGGGTTCATTCACTATATGGTACAGCTGGTTTACCTGTTCCCACACTTCCTTGGTGATATTGTCCTGCACCCCACGTGCATTCTCCCTGGCCTTGCTGATCATGGTTTTCACCGAGTTCAGGTTCGCCGGGTCGGTGATCAGGAAGTTGAGTGCCTCCAGGGTATTGTCGCCCTCGGGAGCTTTATAGTCCTCCACCGTGTGGCCAAACAATGTAATCACATCTTTCCAGGAAAAACTGTCGTTGTACCCTGAATCGAAAGAAAGGATATAGTTGGTCCGGATAACACGCAGCTGGCAATCGGTCCGCTCCATGTAACGGTTCATCCAGAATAATGAATCTGCAATTCGGCTTAACATTCAAATCTTGTTTAGGTGCTCTTGCTTTTGTTATAAATCAACGATCCAGGTGTCCTTGCTTCCGCCGCCCTGTGAGGAGTTCACTACCAGTGATCCCTCACGCAGGGCCACGCGGGTAAGGCCACCGGGCACTATTTTTATACCCGAAGGGCCACAAAGCGCATAAGGCCTCAGGTCTACGTGACGCGGTGTGAGTTTGCCATCGATAAAACAGGGTACGGTGGAGAGTTTAATGATTGGTTGTGCAATGAAATCACGCGGGTTTTCCTCTATCGCAATTTTTATTTCATCGATTTCCTTTTCAGTGGCACTGTTGCCCATTACCATGCCGTAACCGCCGGACTGGTTCGTTCGTTTCACCACCATATTTCCCATTTCACGGAATACGTGTTCCCGTGCTTCGGGGTCTTCGAGGCTGTAGGTGGGTACGTTTGGCAGGATCGTCTCTTCGTTGAGATAGTATTTGATCATTGCGGGCACATAGGCATACACAGCCTTGTCATCTGCCACACCATTGCCCACTGCATTCACGATAGCTACATTCCCCTTGCGATAGGCGCTCATCAGTCCGGGTACACCGAGTGCACTGTTGGGCCGGAACACCAGCGGATCGAGATAGTCGTCATCCAGCCTGCGATAGATAACATGTACCTGTTGCAGGCCCGCGGTGGTTTTCATAAACACTTTGTGGTTGTCCACCAGCAGGTCGCGCCCTTCCACCAGTGGTATACCCATCTGGCGGGCGAGGAATGTATGTTCGAAGTAAGCGGAGTTGTATACGCCCGGTGTCAGCAATGCGATAGTGGGGTTACTGAGCTGCTGCGGCGAAAGACTGCTCAGGATATCATGCAGCAGCAGCGGGTAATTATTAACCATGCGTACCTTGCTGCCGGTGAGTGTGCCGGGGAAAATGCGTTTGGTTACCTCGCGGTTCTCCATCATATAGGACACCCCGGATGGGGTGCGGAGATTGTCCTCGAGGATATAAAACGTACCGTCCTGGCTGCGGATAAGATCGATCCCGGACACATGCACATAGAGGTCATGTGGCACTTTCACACCAAAGACCTCACGTGTATAATGCTGGCAGCTGGCAACGAGGTCAGCGGGGATGACCTTGTCACGCAGGATGTGCTGGTCAGAATAGATGTCTTTGAGAAACAGGTTCAGCGCTTTCAGTCGCTGGGTGATGCCCCGCTGGATATGGTCCCACTCGGCACCGGTGAGGATCCGCGGGATAATATCAAAAGGGAAAATCTTTTCTATCCCTGCATTGTCGCTGTATACGGTGAAAGTAATGCCCTGGTTCATGAAAAGTTCCCCGGCAAGTTTGTCTTTCTGCAGCAGCAGGTCCACGGGCAGGTCGCGGATATCATTAAACACCTGCGCATACTGGGAGCGGATAGCATCGTTGCCAACCATCTCATCCCAGGTACCCGGATAGGTCCGGTAATTTTCAAAAAGTTGCTGGCCAGTCATTGCAGTTGTATTTGGGCATAAAAAAATTGCTTCGCGGGTAGTCCGCAAAAGCAATCGTCGTTCAGCC
>SEAD01000046.1 GCA_004173355.1 Chitinophagaceae bacterium
AGATCTGGCGAAAACTATCCGTAGGCGGCCAGGTCCGCCAGTTGAATTTCGAGCTTGACATTTATGAGAAGCTGCTTAGCTTTTTCATGCCGGGCGACTATTACTACTACATCTTTAATGTGATGGAAAGCAAGTTCGACCTGATGAGTGATAGTGTGCAGGTCCTTCTCGGTTTCCCGCCTGCCGCGGTGACCGTCTCACACCTGGTCAGCCATATCCATCCGGAGGACCAGCCCTATTTCCTGAATTTTGAAAACAAACTGGTTAACTTTTTTTCCGGTCTGGCCCCGGAGGAAATACCCAACTACCGGGTCCGGTATGATTACCGTATCCGGAAGGCTGACGGGGAGTATATCCGCATCCTCCAGCAGGTAGTCGCCATCCAGCACGACAAAGGCGCCATCCAGCGCACCTTTGGTGTGCATACCGATATCTCGCACCTCAAGACTTCGGGAGCGCCTGTCTTGTCCATCCTCGGACTCAATGGTGCACCATCCTACTATGATGTACAGGTGGAGAAAAAATTCTCGACCAATACCTCCGGCCTAACCAGGCGGGAACTGGAAATTATCATCCAGCTGGCGGAAGGGAAAAGCAGCGACCAGATCGGCAAGCTGTACGGCATCAGTAAACAAACGGTGGATACGCACCGTAAAAACCTCCTCAAAAAAACCGGTTGCCGCAATTCGGTGGAATTAACTTCCCTGGCAGTCAAGAAGGGATGGATTTAGGCATGATATTCTCTTATGGGAAGCGCTGTATTGGAGGAAAAATCTATATCTTTCCGCCGGTTCCGCTACAAGTCCCAAATCCTTTCAAACCGTTTGCATTAACGATTCAGGGCATGCCATAGAATATCGGCATTTACACACATTTAATCGAAAAAACATCATTTTCCATGAAGAAAGCACTGATCACGGGGATCACCGGCCAGGACGGCTCTTATCTCGCTGAATTCCTGCTGGCAAAAGGTTACGAGGTTCACGGTATCAAACGAAGGAGTTCACAGCTCAATACCCAGCGTGTGGACCACCTGTACCAGGATCCGCATGAGTCAAATCTCCGCATGATCCTCCATTATGGCGACCTTACCGATTCCACTAACTGTATCCGCATCATCCAGGAAGTGCAACCCGATGAGATCTATAACCTCGGTGCCATGAGCCATGTGCAGGTTTCATTTGACGAACCTGAATATGTGGCCAATACTGATGCCGTGGGTACACTCCGTCTCCTCGAAGCGATCCGTCTGCTGGGCATGGAAAAGAAAACAAGGATCTACCAGGCATCCACTTCCGAACTCTATGGTAAGGTGCAGGCGATCCCGCAGAGCGAAACAACACCGTTCTATCCGCGTTCACCATATGCAGTTGCAAAAATGTATGCCTTCTGGATCACGGTCAACTACCGTGAAGCTTATGGCATCTATGCCTGTAACGGGATCCTGTTCAACCACGAAAGCCCGCGCCGTGGCGAAACATTTGTTACCCGCAAAATCACACGTGGTGTGGCAGAGATCGTACTCGGACTGAAAAACAAATTATATCTCGGTAACCTCAACGCACAACGCGACTGGGGTCATGCGAAAGATTATATCGAAGCGATGTGGCTGATCCTGCAGCAGGAAAAACCGGAAGACTTCGTGATTGCTACCGGCGTAACTACCCCGGTACGTGAGTTTGTAAAAATGTCATTCGCTCATGCCGGTGTGGAACTGGTGTTTGAGGGCGAAAATGAAAACGAACGCGGTATCGTTTCAAAGGTCAACGATCCTTCGGTTAAACTCGAAGTCGGGGATGTGGTAGTAGGGGTTGACAAACGTTATTTCCGTCCTACAGAAGTGGACCTCCTGCTGGGTGACCCAACCAAGGCGAATACACAACTTGGATGGATGCCGAAATATGATGTGAATATGCTCTGTAAGGAAATGGTGGAAGCGGATATTGAGCTCTTCAAAAAAGATCTCGTACTCAACAAAACCGGTTACCAAACGGTGCGTTCATTCGAATAATACAAACAGTTATTCACGGATATGGAAAAGGAGGAAAGATTACCGGTTTGCTGGTTCTCTTTCCTCCTTTTTATTGAGGGTACGGGGACATCCGTTCCGGAGTCAGGTCGATAGTGATAAGATGCCGGCAGTTATTGTTTCAGTCGCGCGTTCTCTGCTTTCAGGATATTGTAATTCTTCTGCAACATACCGAGCTGGGTCTGCATTACCTTATACCCATTCACGAGATTCTGGTTTCGTTTTTCCAGATCCGCAACAGTAGCAGGGTCATCACCTGAAGCAGCTGCCACGGCGGGTTTGGCGGCCAGCTGTTGTTTCAGTTGTGTGATCTGTTTATTTTTTGCATTGATCTCTCCCTGCAGGTTTGCTGCCTGGCCGTTGTCTTTCGCAGGGGTTACCGCCGCTTTTGCCGTTTTTAACTGCTGCTGCAACGAACTGACCTCCGAATTTTTCTGGTTCAATGCGGCCTGCAGGTCCTGTTCCCTGCGGTTGGACACGGGCCTGGATGCAACAGCCAGCTGTTTCTGTAAACTACCGGTCATGGCTTCACTGGCAGTCAGTTTTGCCTGGGTGGCGGTCAGTTGCCCGCGTAAACTGTTAAGCTCCTCCGACGACTTCGTATTTCCGGCTGCACCCGCGGCAGCAAGCCTGGCTTGCAGGTCATCCATCTGGTCCTGTTTGTCGGCCAGTTCCATTTTCATCTTTTCCAGTTCCCTGCTGGCATCACCTGTTGTATTAATCGCAGCAGCCGGTAGACCCATTGACATCTCACGGGTCTCCAGCATTGCCCTGAAGAAATCACCGATCTTTTTTACTTCCTTTTCTGTTTCAGGGGTCTTTGATTCAGTACCGGTCGTCACCACGGTAAGCAGTGACTCAAATTCCACCAGTGATTCATCACTCTTGTCTTTCAAAACGGGCAGCTCGCGTGTTTTGCCGGAAGCCTTTGCCCGCTGGTAATTCTCATCGTTCAGCATAAGCTGGTAGAAGTTTAGTCGCAGCATTTCCTCCTTTGCCAGTACACTGGCCAGCGCATCCTTATTTGCAGCGGGGCTTTCATTTCCCATCCCTGCCGGAGCAGGGGCCGACTTCCTGCTGAATGCAGAAAAGAGGATCACGAGCAGTGCCAGTGTAAGGGCGTACAGTCCTGCAAAACGGAGAATGAGGAGGCGTTTATTTTTTACTTTTTGCATGATCAGTATTTTATGATGGACACTTAAACTTTTATACGTTTTGCAGTGATCGTGGTGTTTTCGCGGATCGCATTATCGATGAGCGTTTTTTCGGGATCGAGATACCGTCGTCCGCCCACGCGGGGGTTCTCGCGGAAGAATTCCCAGTAATATTCCTGTTTCTGTACATCACTCAGTTCTATCTTTTTTGCGGCAGGCTGTTCCAGGGCTTCCTGGAAAGCCTTACCCAGTCTCGATCGTGATGGCTGGGTCACACTCACGGTTATATCATTGGGGTCAAAATAACTGGTGGCAATCCTGAAGCGGATCACCTGGCTGTTGAGCCCGATGGTTGCAATACGTGTCTCTTCTTTCTTCGGCAACTGCCATGGCTCGAATCGCTCCTCGGGTAATGTTTTCAGTTGCTGCCATTGTTCGGTCACGAGGTAGGGCAGCAGGAAGCCTGCGCCACTTGCAAGGGCTACCAGTATTTCGTTGTGCCTGGAGATGAGGTAGGTAATTGTCAGCAGGATAAAAATCATCACAGCGATCAGCGCGGTGAAAAACAGCCGCCCGTCAATGCCGTTACGTACGAGGGGGCGCAGGCGCGATTCACGGGCATCTGCCTGCCAGCAACCCATCGAGATAAACAGTGCCAGCTGCAACCAGGTGACCACGATTGAATAATCCGACGGGATAGGTAATATCGTCAGTGAGCCGATGAACAGACTCAGGACAAGCAATAAAAGTGCTAACAGTAAAACCGGCCGCTCATGCGAGAACAGGATATGTCTCCACTGCAACCGCTTCCTGTTATTTACGGTACTTAACATAAAAACCTCGTATTAAAATAATGTGGGATGTCAGAGGGTTGGAATCGGGCGGGGACGGATAGTATATCTACGAAAATTGCAGACAGCGGGATTTCCGGGCCTGCCGGTTTACAAAATTTTCCGGCGGAACATGTTGCCCATATAGGCTTTGAAAAAAAGGATCACAAAGCCGGTATTGGTGACGAGGTACCTGCGGAACAATCTTCCCGGTTCCTGGTACAGGCGGAACACCCATTCCAGTCCCGCGTCCTGCATCCAGTTCGGCGCACGTTTCTGCAGGCCGATCAGCACGGGCAGCGCGCCACCGACACCGATCATGACGGCATTGATCCGTCCTTTCATCCTGGCCATCCATTCCTCCTGTTTTGGACAGCCAAGGATCACAAACACCAGTCCCGCACCGGAATCGTTGATACGCTGTACATCCATCTCCTCTTCTGTTTTGCTGCTCGCATGGAATGGTGGACTGTACATACCGGCAATCTGCAGGCCCGGGTAACGCTGCTGCATTACGTTGCGCGTGCGGTCCAGCATGCCCTGTGTGCCGCCGTAGAAAAATACGGAAGTAGTGGTCCTTGCAGCTTCCTTCAGCAAATCCGGAAGCAGGTCCATCCCTGCCACGCGGTCCTGCCGGATCCCGGAAAGTGATTTTAATGCCCATGTAAGTGGTTTGCCATCGGGTGTCACCAGCGAAGCATCGTTGACTACGCTCGCAAAGGGCTTGCGGCGGTTGACTTCCATCAGCATGTGTACATTGGCTACGCATACATAATGGCTTTCGTGCCTCGAAGAGAGTAACATGATCTCTTCCACGAAGCTCCGGTAGCTCCCGAGACTGATCTGCAGTCCGAGGACTTTGTTAGTTGCCATAAAGTTGAGGGTTGAGGGGTTTATTCCGGTGGATCAGTTGATCTGCCAGTCAGTTTTTATGTTGATATATCCAGGGTATCAGTCGGGGTGAAGGGTATCCGAATAAATGGCCATCAACTGGCGGGCATTCTCTTCCGGACTGTAAAGTTTCTCATAAATGGCACGTGCCTCTTTGCCGTAAATGGATTGTGTATGCACATCCATTGCCGACCACTGATCCAGCGCGCGTGAAAGGGAAGCGGCTTCCCCGGGATTGAAATGTTTCCCGTTTACACCATCCGTTATCATCGCATGCATGGCACCCAGGTCGGATGCAATCACGGGACAGCCCGCCGCAAACGCTTCAATGATCGTCATGGGCATGCCTTCATACCAGTTGGAGGGGAATACGAGCGCTGAAGCAGTAGACAGGAGTTCACCTGCAACGCCGGGGGTGACATGCCCCAGGTATTCGATGTTCGCATGCTGCTTCGCATATTTTTCAACCATCGGCCGTAATGGTCCGTCTCCTGCAATCCGCACCCGGTGCGGACTACCGGCAAATGCTTCGAGTAAAACCGGGATGCCTTTGTCTTCCGTGAGCCGGCCGATAAAGAGGAAGTCAGAATTCCTGGTGGCGGGCTTACTGCCCCTGTCAGTCACAAAATTTGGTTTCACCACGATTTTTTCGTCCGGGATTGATACGGATGACCGGTTGAAAATATTTTTCGCAAAGGAGGTGAGCACAATGTATTTCGCGGGTAGTGTATACAAACCCATTGCACGGTTGATCTTATTACCGATTGCCAGCCACGCAGTCAGCAACATGGAGTTGCGGTATACTTTTTCGCGGATGGCTTTCCAGGGAAAGGCACTGTTGACCGAGTCCAGGAACAGTTGCCCGTTGTTGTACAGGATCGCAGAAGGGCAAAGCAGCCGGTAGTTATGCAGGGTTGCGACAAATGGTAAATTTGACTTTTTTAATGCGGCGAATACCGAACCCGACCCGGCGAAATGGGTATTGTGCACGTGTGCGAGATCAGGTTTGAAACGCCTGCAGGCCCGTCTCACCCTGGAATAGGAAAAGAAGTTGAATGGCAGTAGCAGGAGGTCGCGCATTTTATGGCGGTTATTATCGAAGCCAAGCAATTGCACTTCCACGCCCTGGTTACGCAGCAACTCCATTTCTTCCCTGACTACACTGTCCTCACCACCGGAATGCCCATAGGCGCAATGGATCACGAGTACTTTCATGCCTGCGGGATTTGGATGGATGGTTTTTTCACCTGGTTGGTCCATTTGATAAGAGTATTGGCCACCTTCCGGCTTGCAAGTGATACGAGGCTGTAAGGCCTGCGGAGCTGTTTCTGGAGAAAGGACGTGATCGACCCCGGTTCGCAGAAAAGGAATTCACGTTGAAGCCCCGGATCAGTCACGGTCTTCAGGTAATCTACCCCGAATGTGTTGGTGGACTCGGAATCAAAACCAATATTATGTGTCTTGGACAGTACGGGGTAGATCACTTTGAGTGAATGACGCGCTACATGCACCTGCATCTGGATATCCCAGGTGGAGATAGTGCCATCAATCTGCTTCAGCACCATCCGGTACAGGTCGAGCCCTTCGCGGTTAAGTTGTGCGCGGAAACCGGGCGAATGGTCCACCAGTTCCTGCAGGCCGTCTTTATCCCACACCACATCACTGACTCTCGAACTCCAGCTGCCCCATCCATAGGAACAGAAGCGGGTGTGTACGGTGGTATCAAACCGGTAGTCACCCTTGTTGATGGGAAAACAGAATCCCGTTACACAAAACACATCCCCCGCATTGCGGTAAAAGTCAAGCGCATCCAGCATGTATCGCAGGTAGTTGGGGGATACGATGAGATCGTCTTCCACTACGATAAACTGGTCGTAGTGGCCGCAGAGATACTGGATGGCCTGCTGGAAATTAGGCCCGGTACTGAGGTTTTTTTCGCGGTATACTTTATGGATTTTACGAAAGCCGGTGAGAGTGTCGATATAATCCCTGGTTGCCTGTACGCCATCCTTGTCTCCCGGGCCTTTCGGACCGTCGGAGAAAAAGAGGATCTCCATCTGCGCGCATTCCGGGTTTTTCAGCAGGGCCTCCATGGATTGCCGCAGCTTTGCAGCCCGTTTGTAACAGAACACGGCAATGGCGGTGTTGGATGGAATTTGTTTCATGCGGTTAATGTTTGAGTCGGTCCCATACGATCGGGAAAAAGGTTTTCATCCAGAGTTTCAAAAATTCAGAGGGGTAGGAGAGCGGGAAGTGGTCGCGGATAAACAACATGTGTTCGCGGTAGGCAATGCCTTTTACACTCATGAGATAGTTGATCCGTTCCTTCAGGGTGCTGCTGCCCTGCGATTTCCAGTTATTCCCATGGTCGTCGGTGCAGTAGCCAATGATGCCGGGGGCAGACTTCAGTCCGAAGCCCGCTTTTTTTACCTTGTATGTATAATCATAGTCGGCCAGCGAATGCGTAAAATGGTCGGCCAGTATACCCAGTCTGTTTACTACCTCACGTGGTACCAGCAGGATATTGGCATTGGCAAAGTCGCAGTCGGCCATTTGTTTTTCATCATACACGCGTTCACTTTTCCAGAACCGTTTGCGGAGCAATCGCCACCCGCCATAACTCAGTTTTCCCGAAGCCTGGTCTGCCGTGTTGCCGATGATCACTGTTGGTTTTGGCTGGCTGCCTGCCAGCTGTATGATTTTTTTGACAGCCCCGGCAAAAAGCGTGGTATCATCATTCAGCAGCAGGTAGTAATCGGGGTTGGTGGGGATAGCCTTGTTCCAGGTATAGCGCATACCACCTGCCCAGTAAAAGTGGCCATCACCATTGTAAAGATGTGTTTCGGGATAGAGTGCCTTCACCGCGTCTGCTGTCCCGTCGGATGAAGCATCATCCGTCAGGAAAACGTCCATCGCGCATCCGGCGGGCAGATCCTGCGAACGCAGTGTCTGCAGGCATTCCAGCGTTTTCTGTTTACGGTTGAAAGTGGTCAGCAACACGGCGATTTTCATGCGGCACTGGTTTTTATGTTGACGGACTGTAAAGCAGGACGGGTACGTTTGACACGCTTCTTCAGTGCCCGGTAGTAACTCAGCCGGTAGTATTTTAACCGGCGGAAGAAAGAAAGATGTGGTACACCGAGTGTGTCCTGTGCTAGTTTCACATATTGCTCGTCAGTAAGTGCTGCACCAAAACCGGGTTCGCCGATCAGGGCATCATACAATTCACGGAGCCCGAATGTTTTTTCGGAGGGCAGGTGCCAGAGTGCAAGCGACACATCACCGGGACTCACATTCCGGTAAAACAACGGATTGGTCCAGATCCTTTTCATGAACCGATTCTGCTGTTCGGCGCGGAAGCCATTCTTGAAATACAGGAAGCTCAGGGTATGGGCCTCTTCATTGAATTTTTTCTGTCCGCGTTTATGCCGTTCGATCAGCCTGGGCCACAGCTCACGGAAGTCAAAAAAGAATTTGTTGATATTGCCCGCACTTGCCAGCAGGAACTCACCGAGATGGTAATCGGGCATTTCAGAAAGCTGGCGGCCCATGATGTCTTCGTACAGTTCCTTCAGGTCGTAGCGGCTGAGTCCGTTGATCACATAACCCGGTTTCACGTCATCCCTGAAAGAGATGAATCCGTTTTTCGCAGCAGCGGCTGAAAAAAGCGGAGCCGCTGGTTTCAGGAATACACAATCGGAATCAACAATCAGGTAAAGGTCATCCGGTTGCCGGAATGTGGCCGAGATTTCTTCCAGGATCGAGAATTCATAAAACTGGTTCTGGAATGATCCGTAATACCCTTTTGGTGTTTTGTATTTGAAGTCCGTATGTATGACCCGCACACCGAGGGCGGACAGCATTTCGCCAACATCCCTTCCATCCACATCCGGGATACTGCTGAGATTGGTAAACAGCAGGTGTTGTTCGGTTTTGTTGAACCGTTTGCTGCTGATATAAAACAGCAGCAGGCAGCGCCAGTAAATATCCTGGTGTGATTTGCTGGACGAAAGTTGCCCGGTCTGGGGAAAAAGGCTTTCTTCCCCTTTTTCGTCGGCACATAGCCAGGTGCAGATGTAATTCATGACTGGTAGCTTCTTGATTTAATAATTTTTTTTACCGACGGGCGGCGGCGGGGTTCGGGTGTCGACCACACTCCCTGGCTCACTGCCGGTGCTTCACTGTCCTTCCGGATATAATAAAGGGCCATGCCCGCAAAGCCCCAGAAAATCAGCGGCAACACATAGTTGAAGGAAAACAGCAGACCGGAAATCCCGAATGAAATGAGGATGATCGACTGGTAACCCAGCTGCTTCGAGAATATTTTATAGAGAAAATAAAACAGTACGCCATACTTGAGCAGCAGTCCGACGATGCCGTGGTAAAAAAGCATTTCCATATATCCTTCGTGGAAATGTTGTCCGGTCATTTCCGGCCACCAGTCCACCAGCGGGTTGGGCATTTCAAAACCTTCAAAAGTCCATCCGAAGATGGGTCGTTCGGCGACCATGGCAGAATACACCACCCGTTGTTCGATCCGGAAGTTGCCGGTACTACCTTCCTTTGCCGGATCAAAAATTTCCGCGAAGCGTTCGGAAAGGAAGTCGGTAAACCCGGGTGCGAGATTGGACACAAAAAAATAAGTGACCAGCAGGATGGCGATGATCTGGATGGCAAGCCCCAGGTATTTGACCGGCTCAGCAGCGCGGTTGCGGATACTGGCCATCGTGTAGAAAGCCAGTGCAAACAGGGTGGCACTCCAGACCGACCGGTGCTGGTGCAGGATGATTGCCGCGGTGCAGAAGATCACGATACCCAAAAATTTGATTTTCCGTTCAGAAATATAACGGTGCAGGTAATACAGGAACGGGATAACCAGCATCAGGATATGGCTGGCATGGATGATCCGGCTGTCACCCGAAAATGGTCCGTAATCATCCATGTCCACGGCAGCCAGGCTGAATGAAAAGCCCCGGCCAAACAGGACCATGAACGCGATATAACTCAGTACATAAAATTTCGCCATGAATCCAAGCAGGTCGATCTGCAGCCGGCGCAGGAGATAGCTGATAAATATCACATAGACTACGGGGAACAGCACGGTGAACATGGTGAGCTGCTTGAAAACGCTGTCGTACTTCAGGAGCGACTCCAGTACAAGGCGGATCATGACCAGGGTGAACAATACCATCACCACCCGCTCCCCGGTTTTCAGCGAAGGGAAACGGAACAGCATAAAGGCATAGATTCCGAGACCTGCCAGTTTTATATAGCCCTCGGTGACAAGGGAGTTCGGGAGAAACAGCCACGAGAAGATCCCCTCCATAAAAAAGAACAGGAGGAAGAGCAGCGCGAAGTCCCGGATGGAAAACCGGTAGCCCAGTATTTTGTATTGGTCGTTGATATCCATATTAGCTGGCGCTGACCTGGTTTTCGTTGTTGAGTTGCACCACAGGGGCAGGACGCCTGAACCTCCGCGTGATCCTGTTCACCGCCTTGCCCACATAGTGTTTTAGCAGGAGCAGGTCCAGCAGCACATTGAGCGCGATGACCTTTGCTGAAGAATGTTTGTCCTCCCAGCGGATTCTTTTTTCGCCACGCATATACATTTCCTGCAGCGTGGACTCTTTCTCCGGGATAATGGCGCGATAAATCGCGGCTTTTTTATCCACGAGATCCCTGCTGATATATCCGAGGTGTTTGAGCCGGTAATGGGTAGGCTTCATCAGGCCCCTGATCCCTTTCACATTCGGTGAATCGATGATGAAATTTTCGAAGTAACCCGATGGGGATTCTTTCCACATGATCCGGTCATGCCCTGCTGAATAATTGAGCCGGAACCATGATCCGGCGAAATGGGTGGTATCGGTGAAATGGAATCTCCGGAACGCGTATTTTTTTACCAGGCCGGATGACATCATCCGGTCAATCACTTTGCGGGTAACTGCGGGTTCAAAAATTTCATCGATATCAATCCAGAGACACCAGTTGGGATTCCTGGAACGCGCAGATGCATAGAGCATGTTTTTGTCACGCCCCTCATTGTAACCTTCCGTGCGTTGGATCTCCACTACTTTCGGACTGGCCTGCAGCCGTTCGTAACTGCCATCGGTGGAACCGTTGTCAAGCACCACGATTTCATCTGCCAGTTGTTCAAAACATTGCAGCCATTCATCCACAAAGCGGATTCCGTCTTTTATCCTTAACAGTACTACGAATTTTGCCATGGTTGTTGGTTTATCAGGTTCCCCGGAACCGGTTGATGGGTGTGATCAGGTATTTTCCGGTAAAACGTTTTGCGATAAAGCGCAGGTCATGGTCTGCCACCAGCACCATGGCGGCATACAACATTGTAAGCATCCCTGCATTGATAAATAATTTGGTGAAAACCGATCCTTCTTCCGGGAAGGAGCTGGCGGTCAGCAGTTGCAGTCCATAGGCACCCATCGCCACCACCGGGAGGATCAGCATCAGCGGGCGGATCAGACCGGTAAACAGGCTGCGGCCGATATACCCCATCCTGTATACACGATAGGAAAAAAACAGCAGGTCCGACAGCAGGGTGATACAGATCGATGCTACCAGCACGCCGGTGATGCCATAGTGTTTGGCGGCAAACCAGACGGCGGTTCCGTACACGATTCCCCGCACTACATTGTAGATGCTGTTGCGTCGGATGTCCCCAAGTGCATACCCGATATTGCTCATAAAATATCCCATCAGGCCGGTGAGGAAATTGCCCACCAGCAGGGCCAGTACCAGGTTGCCTGCGAAATGTCCCGGTCCGGTCCACGCCAGCAACAGGTTTTCATAATTGAAGAGGAAGATGAACACAAACAGGAACGCGGCGTAACAATAAAAGCGGAACTGTTTGCGGATAAACTCCCTGATGTAGTCCGTCTGGCCCATGCCCTTTGCATGTGAGAGTAAGGGCATCAGGGCAACAGAATGGCGTCCCACCAGCGAATAAGTGATGTTCACCGGCCGTTTGTTGATTTCAAAAAGCGTGATCATGCCGGGTGACACGAACCGCGCCAGTACCAGCAGGTCAATGGTTCCTGAAATACCGGTAATGATCTTGGAAGCGGACGTGAAAGAAAAGATCCGCAGGAATTTTTTAAAATGTACCCGGTCATATTCCACGATGGTTGACTCGCGGTGCAGCAGCCGTTTCATTGCTGCCAGGTTATACACATTGAGGTATACCGCCCTGCAGAGATTTGCAATGGCAATGGAAAGGACGCCATAACCGGTAAACAGGAAAAAGAGGTTGACAAAGAGGAAGAGGAAGTTGGCAGTAAGTGAACTGATTGCGACCGGAACTGAATTCTGGAGACCCTGGTTGATCCCCGAGAGTGTGAACGATACGAGAGATAACCCTGTTGCAAGTACCGACACGATCAGGGCGGCCGGCAGGTGCTGGTATTGGCTGACATCCGTTTTGATCAGGCGCCCGATAAAGCTGTAGCAGACCAGGCCCACCACAATGGAGATGAGCAGGATCACACCCGAGGCAATAAACCCGGATCCGATCAGCCTTCCGGTTTCCCGGTTGTCTCCCTTGCCGCGACCTTCGGCTATTTTTTGCTGGAGCACTTCGCCGATACCCGGGTCGGCCAGTGTCATCCACGTAAGGATGCTGCCCGTTGCCAGCCAGATCCCGAGGGTGCTGCTGTCAATGTTTTTCAGGTAAAGCGGTAAGAGCAGGATGGAGTTGAAAATATTGGTCAGTACCCAGCCGTACTGAAAAATAAAGTTCCACCTGAGATTCCTTTTATCCATTTTTGACCGGCGTAGGGTTTGTTTGTGTATAGCTGTGAATGATTGCCCCGTCAGGAAGCTTTCGTTTGTTTGCGTATCCCGTGGATCACTTCCACATTTGATTTCTCGATTTCTGCGATGAGTGTATAACCAAGCGATGGGAGATACACCTTTACCGAGTTGTGGCGCACTTCCCGGATCTGTCCCTCCAGTTGCTGGAGCGGACCGGAAATGATCCGCACATTGTCGTCGACATTCACGATGGATCGCTCCACCGTGATATTGATGTATTCACCAAGGAAGCGACGGATGGCCATGATCTCATCATCACGGATCACTGCCGGTTTTCCCAGCCAGTATACAAAGTGCAGCACACCGGATGTCTGCAGTACCGGTACGAATTCCGATTCATCGATATGCAGGAACACATAACTCGTAAACAGTGGTTCGTATACCGTCTTCTTGCGGTCGGCCCACTGTTTCAGTTGCCGGAGCGTGGGGCAATAGTTTTCAATGCCTTTCCTGGAGAACAGCGCCGCTGTTTTTTTCTCCCATCTTGGTCGCGTGTACACCGCAAACCATCGTTTTGTCGTTTGCATAAGAGTGGGTTTAATAGTTTCTGGCAGTCAGTTCCGGGACAGGCTCCGCCCAATTCACTTACAGTGTAAGCGATCACATGGAGGAAAATCAATAAGTGAAAAATGGCCGTAGCCTTTACTTCCGGAGAAGTTTCATCCTGCGCGAAGGATTATCCTTGTGGATATATCCGTAACCGTATCCATACCCGTAATTCTTGCTCACAAAACCGCGTGGTTCCACACCATTGAATACAATTGCCGCGTTGTGCAGGTGATGGATCTTATTTTCTTCATCAAGTCGTTCTACAAATACTTTCGGTGTATACTTATGCCGGATCACGTATAAGGTTGCGTCGGTAAACGGTGACAATGTGTAGGCATCCGTTACGGGTCCGACCGGCGCTGTATCGATTACGATATAGTCAAACAGCGCATCCAGCTGGTTCAGCAGGTCTTCCGCCGCACCATTCATGATCAGTTCGGACGGGTTCTTTGGCAGCGGACCGGTCGGCAGCAGGAACAGGTTCGGATCGATGTCCGTGGGTAGTACTAGTTCGTTTATTTCTTTTTCACCACGAAGGAAATCGGTGATGCCTGGAGCCGCTTCAATATTGAGTTTGTTGTTGATCGACGGGTTGTTGAGGTCAAAATCAAGCAGGATCACTTTTTTGCCGGTCAGGGCGAGACTGATCGCAAGATTCGTGGCCACAAAACTTTTCCCTTCACCGGATATTGCCGAGGTGACGAGAATCCGTTTGCGGGTTGTATTGATACCGATATAGCCGAGCGAACTCCGGAGTTTGCGGAACTGCGATGCGATAAAAGTGCGTTTGTCCTCATGGATCACCACCGGGTCGCGGGAAGTTTCAGTGGTGATCTCTCCGATAATCGGCAGGCTGGTCAGCTTCTCAATTTCTGAACGGAACATGATTTTCCGGTTCAGTGATTCCTTCGCCAGTACAATTCCCATTGCTGCCAGTATCGCGGCAATCATGGCACCGAGGTAAACCACTTTTTTCTTGGGGCTGACGGGCAGGCCGGTGGACTGTGCCTTATCGATCGTGCGGCTGTCCGGTACAGTAGACGCATAGGAAAGGGCGGTCTCTTCTTTTTTCTGGAGCAGGAAGGAATAGATCCCGCTTTTGATCTCGCGCTGGCGGTTGATATCAATCAGTTCTTTCTCTTTCTGCGGGAAGCCCTGGAGTGCAGATGAGTACTGGCGGTTGGTTGCTGCCAGGTTATCAAGGCTCGCCATCAGGCTCCGGCGCTGGTTTTCCACGTTTTCCAGGATGCTTGGTTTGATCCGGGTGATCTGGTCTGACAGTGCTATAAGCACCGAGCTGTTCTCACCCGTGGTGGTTTTCAGGCTGGCATATTCCAGTTCAAGGTTGTATAATTTGTTG
The DNA here is from genome assembly GCA_004173355.1 of Chitinophagaceae bacterium. GTDB lineage: Bacteria > Bacteroidota > Bacteroidia > Chitinophagales > Chitinophagaceae > JBEVJC01. The sequence continues at coordinate 14,647 of SEAD01000046.1, forward strand.
ACCAGCTGGCCAAGGGTAGGGTCCGACACACCAAGGGTGGACGGCACGATACCCGCATTACGGTCGCGCGACTGCACATAGGACTGTACCTGGTTGAGCACGGCCATCTGCATATTCATTTCGCCGAGGCGCTGGTCGTTGCTGCTCACATTCTCCAGGAATAATTTGCCCTGTGTGCTTACATCAATGGCACCGGTGCTGGATTTATACGTCTGTATTTTCCGTTCGATCGAGTCAAGGTCGTGTTCCACACCTTTCAATCGCTCTTCCACAAACTCGAGTGTATTTGCAGCCAGCGTATTCTTGTCGTTGATGATGGCGCGGCTATAGGCTGCGAGCAGGCTGTTTAGCACATCCTCGCTGCGTTCTGGCACAGGGTCTTTCAGGCTCAGATCGAGGATGGTGGATTGTTTACTGGTTGAACTGACGACAAGGTTTTTCTGCAATGCTTCGGTTACTTTCCGCGGATTGGTGATGACCAGCTGCAGGGCAGACTGGTCAGCCGGCACCGGGTAACGCGTGCGCGAGAATTCCATTTTTCCCCATGGGGTTACCACAGGGGTGTTCAGCGGATAGACAGTACCGGCAATATTCACGGTCTGTGTGGTGGTATCGAGTTTTAAAGCCAGCGGTTTGGCAGACACGATGAGGTCCGGGTTTTCCGCTTTTACTTTAAGCGGACTGCTGGTGTACAGGTCCTCATCCTTGAAACTTCCCTTTGCGGTAACCACTCCATAGAGGCCAAGCTGGTTGACCACATCGGTGAGGAGGCTCCTGGACTGGATCACCTCCATTTCATTTTCAATAATTTTTTTGGTAGACAACATGTCCAGCGATTCCAGAGCCTTACTCGCTTCGGTCCCCTTTTTTTCATCCTTGATCAGGATCCTTGCGGTGGACTCAAATATTGGCGTGGTGAAACGCAGGTAGGTCCATGCTCCCGCAACCGACAGGACCAGGAAAATCAGGAAGAGGGGCCAGTAGGGGCTGTAATGGAACAGCAATTTGCTGAAGAGGTTGGCGTCTTTGGCGCGCTGACCGGGTTGTGTTGCCTGCATAAGTTCGGTTTAATTGGTTAAGCGGTCTACGACGATTGCAGCGAACGACAGTCCGCCGAAAATTACTGGCAGCAATACCGCCCCGCGTCCTGAGTTGGCCACTTTCGCCTTGTTTGGCTCTACGTACACGATATCGCCGGGACGCAGGTAGTAAAACGGCGAGGTGAAAATTTCACTGGTGTTGAGGTTGAGTCGTTTCAGCGTCTTCTGTGTGCTGTCTTCACGGATCACCATCACATTATCGCGACGCCCATAAATGGTGAGATCCCCGGCAAGACCGAGCGCTTCCAGGATGGTTATCTTTTCATTCGGCACATTGACCACAGTAGGGTGCGCCACCTCGCCAAGCACGGTGACTTTAAAATTGAGGAAGCGGATGCTCACGATCGGGTCGACCAGCAGCTTGCGTGCGACAAATTCGGCAACCATCTTTTCACGGAGTTGTTCGGCCGTAAATCCGGCTACCTTAAAGGTGCCTATAACGGGAAACTGGATATTGCCGGCAGCATCTACCAGATAGCCGGTAACAGATGAGTTGTTGCTGTTGTTGGTGGTGGGGTTGGAATAATTGATCTGCGGGGCGTTGTAAACCTGCGATGCCACAGGGTTTGCGCTGCTGACCGTGATACCCAGGATATCATTTTTCTGGATAAATGTCTGCGGGATCTGCGAAGTGTTGGTCAGTGTTGCATCCTGCTGCTGGTTGAAATAAGCAGTCTTTTTTGTGTTGGCACACGAAGCAAACATGACTGAGATACACGCACAGGTGACCAGATGCTTAAACATGATTTTAAACATATATAACTTTTAAAAATAAAACGCTGTAAGAGGTGTAGACGGACCTGGCCTGAAAGACCACGCTAGCATTGGTTGTCGGGAACGGAGGGAAATTGTGTAGGATCTGGATGAAGGCTTTTACAATTGGCAGGCAGGTATAACTACGAGCCCTATGGAAACACGGATTTTTTTGTTTATAAAAAAATCAAAAAAATAATTATTTACACTCAATCCGGGATGCACGATCTGTCGTACGTAAGGCGGATCCCAGTCCTTCCCAAAGCCGCTCGTGCCCCCCTTTATCAATTATTGTAACCTCAAAAATTTACTGGTATGAAAAGAATCATCCTGCTGGGAATGCTGCTGCCATTATTTGCAAGCAGCCAGAAAATTGCTGTCATTGATCCCAAACTCCAGAAACCTGTCACGTATGTGTCAAAGGTGTCGATGAACCACCTGGTAGAAGGCTGTTTTGTTGTAGACCGTGATAATATCAACAATGTAATGGAAGGCATCCGCGCGTTCCGCGCGCTGATCGATGATAAAAAAGATATACCGGACAACATGAAGTCGGTGATCAAGGGCAGTACTTACTTTACGGCCTCCGGCGACAAAGGTAATTACAGCATCGTACTCGATACCAAAATCGATAAGCAGGGTACCTATTTTATCCTGGTCAATAAAAAAGATTCCCGAAAGGAAAACCTGGAGTCGATTGACAATTTCCTCGCCTACCTCGACAAGGCGAAATAAGGTTGAAGCCCCCGACATGTAGCCAACAGTATCCGTCCGCTTACCGGGCGGATACTGTTGTTTACCGGAAAACCCTCCGTCGGTCCTCCCGCAGTTTTATCTTTGCGGAATGAAAAAACAATGGCGCCCCATACCGGGGTCGGACCACTACCGCAACCAGCGGTTCGTGAACCTGAAAGAAACGCCGATGATGGCGGAAGGTGTCTCGATGTGGAAAATAATGAAGCAGATGATGGCGCGGCCAAAACTGGTGCGCCCGGCACATCCGCTGCCATTTGTCAAACGTGACCTGAAACAACCGGTCAGCGGTGCACCGGTCATCACCTGGTTCGGGCATTCTTCCTACCTGATACAAAGTAATGGATTCAACATCCTCGTGGACCCGGTCTTCAGTGGGTATGCCGCACCGGTACGTGGTATGGTAAAGGCATTTGAAGGGTCCAATGAATACAAACCTTCCGACTTTCCGGAGATCGACCTGCTGATCATTACACATAATCATTATGACCATCTCGACAGTGATACCCTTCGCCGGATCGCACCGAAAACCAAACAGTTCCTGACCGGACTGGGAGTGGGCAAAGATATTGCCGCCTGTTCGAATGTGCAGTCGCCGATCGCAGAGCTGGATTGGTGGGAATCCTTCAATGCCTCGCCAGGCGTGGATCTGGTGTCAACACCCGCGCGACATTTTTCCGGCCGCGGTCTCGTACGCGGAGGTTCGTTATGGTCGAGTTTTGTGCTTGACCTGCATGGTCATCGTATTTTCCTGGGAGGGGATTCAGGGTATGATGATTTCTTCAAAACCATCGGGGAGCGGTTCGGACCCTTTGATCTCGCAATCCTTGAATGCGGTCAGTACGACCGGTACTGGCCCGATATCCACATGACACCGGAACAGACGGCACTCGCAGCCACCGAGCTGGGCGCAAAAAAATTGTTGCCGGTGCATTGGGCGAAATTCACGCTGGCCAATCATCTCTGGGATGATCCGATCCGGAGGGTGGTGGCCGCCGCCGGTGAACTGCAGCTGGAAGTCCTGACGCCGCGGATCGGCGAGGCAATGCCGCTGGACGGGTCATTCGTGTCGCAACCCTGGTGGGACTTGGGCTAACCAATATTGCTTTTTATATTTGGAGATAATCATTTCAAATGAACTACCGGCCGTTTACCCTGTCTTTTTTGCTACTGAGTACATTGTATTCTTTCGCGCAGCCAGACAGTACCACTGTGATGGATTACCTGCGGGTGAACAACGAAACACTGGATCCCGGGTCAGCGAAGACGCCGGTTTTGTTTGATGGCGATTTTTACGAACAACAGCTCTTCCTCTTTGGCGAAACGCATGGTTCCGCGGAACCACATTCTGTGGACATCTACCTTTTCAAAATCCTGTATGCGAAGGCCGGGGTACGGAATTACATCGCCGAGGTAGATGACACCAAGGCATGGATGTTGAACAGTTACCTCGAGGATGGTAAGGAAGAATGGCTGAAGAAGGTGTTTGCCTCCTGGATCCGCGACACTGCACAATGGGCCAGCCAGGAAAATTTCAATAAATACCGGGAGTTGCGGAAGTTTTACCAGTCACTCCCCGCCACCGGCAAATTCCGCATTATCGGCATCGATCTCACCCAGGATTATTCGCTGTTAAAAGAACATCTCGCCTGGATCCTTGCGCAAAGCAAACCGGTTAAGGGGGCGATGTATGTGGATACGCTGAAACAAATGGTGGACACAATCACTGCAAGTGGCCGGCGTGAGCTCGCCGGTTTTTCCCGCCGTTTCCTTGGACAACTCAGCCAGAATATGCGGCTGGCGGGCACTACAGGGAAAAACCACAAGCAGTTCCTGCACCTGCTCCGGAGTTTCTCGTTTGTGGAGAAGGGTGTGACGCGCGACAGTATCCTGTACCAGAATTTTGTTGATTACGTCGAAGGGTATGATATCCCCGACGAAAAATTCTATGGCTTGCTTGGTTATTTCCATTGCCTGACCGCCGGCTTCAACAAAGTGCCAACCTTTGCCAGCCTGCTGCAAAGCAGCAGCGATACTTTTTCCGGAAAGATCAGGACCATGGTCATGCAGGCATCGTCCGGCAAAATGATGCTGCCCCTGACAGCACAACTGAAGATGGTGATGCCCAGGGTTGTGATCGAAAAGGCTTTGAGGTCGGACCCCGTCTACGCCGATGGCCGCTATATACCTTATGACCTCAGCAACGACCAGCCAATGATGATGATCAAAGGTGTCGAATACCTCAAACGTTTCAGTGAACCCAAAGGCATCACACTATTCCGCCTGAATGCGGCAGGCAGCCCGTATGCAGCAGGCAAACTATCGGCAGAGGTCAGCGGATTCCAGACATTGAAGTTTACAGACCCCGGTGCGGTGACCACGGATGCATTCTCTTATATTCTTTTCTTCCGGGATGCCCATGCATGTACGCCGTTACCCAGGTAATGGGGATTTGCGGTTACAATACAAACCATCAGTTGTGGACCAGCCTCCGCCAGGTGTTGCATTGACTTGCCCGTTTACGCTGTACCACCGGCTGGCACGTTTTTGTACATAGACTGCTAAAACAAGCTATGTATAAAATGATGATCGCATGCACGGCCTTGCTGGCAGTAGCCTGCAACAGTGCTGATACACCAACCACAACCGGTGATTCCTCCAATGTCAATTCCGATACGTCAAAAACAGTCACCGGCAAACTTCCTGACCCGAAAGGGCCGAAGCCCGAATGGGCTCCATCTATTCATCCGGAAATGCAGGTGGTGATGGAGAAGCTGGCGTCCTACAATGCCAAACCAATAGAAACACTCACTCCGGTGGAAGCAAGGAAAAATCCTACACCAACCACGGCGGTGATGGACCTCGTGAGTGAAAACAAAATTCCCGTTCCCGCACCGATGGCAGATACCACGGGCACCGATATCCCGGTAGCAGGCGGAAGTATCCATGCGAGGATTTATTCGCCAAAAGGGGATGGGCCGTTCCCTGTCATTGTATACTACCATGGCGGAGGCTGGGTGATTGCTGACCTCGATACCTATGATGCATCGGCACGCGGACTCGCTGAACAGGCCAATGCAGTGGTGGTGTCCGTTCATTATCGCCAGGCACCGGAATTCAAATTCCCTACCGCACACAATGATGCCTTTGCGGCATACCAGTGGGTCTGGAAAAACCTGCAGACTTTAAAAGGCGATAGTATGGTGGCGGTTGTGGGTGAAAGTGCCGGCGGAAATATGGCCGCCAATGTAAGCATCATGGCAAGGGACAAAAAATTGCCGTTGCCTGTGCGGCAGGTGCTGATCTACCCTGTTGCCAACAACGATATGAATTCACCCTCTTACCAGGAATATGCGGCGGCTAAACCGCTCAACAAACCGATGATGGAGTGGTTTTCCAAAACCTACCTGCCATCGATGGCAACCGCTGCGGATCCACGTATTGCACTGGTGAAGGCCAACCTCAAAGGATTGCCGCCAACCACATTGATCACGGCAGAGATCGACCCGCTGATGAGTGATGGGGAAATGCTTCGGGATAAATTAAAGGAAGCAGGTGTGGATGTGAACTATAAAAATTATGAAGGTGTAACCCACGAGTTTTATGGTATGGCCATCATCGTGCCTGAGGCAAAGCAGGCGCAGGCGCTGGTGGCAGCTGACCTGAAGGCTTCGTTTAAGAAATAAAGTCTTTTTTGAATTGGGGACTATTAGCCGGGAACAACTGTTTCCGGCTTTTTTTGGGCCTTAAATTGTATTTGTAATGTTCTTTTATGGAAAAGCAGATTACAACGGTGAAGGACTCGGGGTACGACTGGATAGACGTGATTGATCCGTCCGAAGAAGAAATGAACGCCCTCGGCGAAAAATACAAATTGCACCCGGCCTCGATCCGCGATGCCATGGAAACCGACCATCTTCCCAAATTCGAACACCTCCGTGGTCATCTTTTTGCCATCCTCCGGGTGTACTCCGGTTCAGTGGATGCTGAAGCCGATTCTTTGCCCGAGCTCACGGATAAGGTCTCGGTGTTTGTGGCGGATAAGGTCATCATTACTGTCCATCGCAAGGAATGGGATGCCATCGACCGGATCCTGAAGGACAATGTGGAAGAAGGGGAATGTTCGGTGGAGAAACAGGTATTCAATGAAATCACAAAAGCCGCCATGCGGAGTTATGATGAACCCGCACATAAACTTACCCGTACACTGGAGCATTACGAAAACCAGGTTTTTTTAAAAGACAGGAAGGCTCCGATCATCAAAGGACTTTATTTCCTGAAACGGAAGGTGGATGTGATCCTGCGGGTGCTGATGCTGAGCTATGACATCATTGATAACATTGACCCTGAAGGGAAGGGGGATGAGAATACAAGGGATATACGCGATCTCTATGTGAAGCAACAGACCATTTATGATGCCATGGCATCCAATACCAACCACCTGTTGAATATTTATTTCAACGTATCCGCGCAGAAGACAAACGATATTATCCGGGTCCTGACTATCTTCTCCGTATTCTTCCTGCCGCTGACTTTTATCGTGGGAGTATACGGGATGAATTTTAAGTTTATGCCTGAGCTGACCTGGCGCTACGGGTACCCGCTGGCCATTCTCCTGATGGTGGGTGTGGTAGTTGCAATCTGGATCTGGTTCAAGCGTAAAAAATGGCTTTAGGAATTCCTTGGTACTTTCAGCCGGAGTTGCACACCCGCACCCGGTGCTGATTTGTAGTTAAAGGTCCCCCCAATTGACTCAATCCTTTTTTTCATACTCATCAGACCGATACCTTTCTGGCTTTCGGCTACCCGGTCCATATCAAAACCTTTCCCGTTATCAGAGATATTCAGTTTGGTCATCTCAGGTAAGCTGTTGATTTTTATCACTACTTCCGTGGCTTCGCTATACTTCTGGCTGTTGCGCGTGAATTCCTGGATGATGCGGAACAGGTTGATCGATACACTGGGATCAGACTCGGTATACTGTCCGCGTATTTCAAGGGTGAACCGGATTGTGCTGACGGTATTGAGTGCGCTGACCAGCTCCCGGACCGACTGTATCAGCCCACTTTTGTAGAATTCGAGCGGGAAGAGGTCATGGGAAACTTTCCGCACCAGGTTCAGCCCTTCACGGATACTGCCACGACTAAGGTCCAGCAGTTGTTTCACATGGCTGTTGGCCGGTGCCCATGGAAGGTCCTGCAGTTTATCATTTAAAGCATCCAGCATCAGGCCTGCACTTGCGAGGTACTGGCAAACACCATCATGGAGTTCGCCGGCCATGCGTGTGCGTTCTTTCTCTTCCGACTCCACTGCTGCCGTGAATACTTTTTTATCAAACTGGCGGAGCTCGGTGATATCCTGTAAAGTAAACAACATGACAGTCACTTTCCCGTCCTGTGTCAGGAAAGGCGCCCCATTGCAGTCAATGTATTTCATGTTGCCTTTGGGTGTCGTCAGCCGGAACTCAAGATGTGAGGGACCCTGTTTATGCTGGGATGCCTCGATGTAACGTACTGATTTTTCCTGGTCACTTTCATGGATCATCTGGTAGAGCTCGGAGATGAACAGTTCGGGTTTGCTGCCTTCCATTTCCAGGATATTGTAAAGCTCCTGGCTCCATTTTACTTCACCGGTCAGGAAGTTGACCTCAAGGTTACCGGTTTTCGAAACCTTCTGCGCTTCATTCAGCATCAGCTGGTTTTTAAGCATCTCCTGCGCCTGGTGTTTCTGATGGGTCACATTGCGGAAAATGCCGCGCTGGTAGCCGATTTTACCGTCAACATATCCACAGTCGATGTTTGCGGATGAGCTTATCTTTTCGCCTGCCCGCGTAATCCAGTCGAGTTCCACCTGGATGTGTTCCGTACCGTTACGCATCATTTCAAATATATGTGTGGCAGATTCAAGTCCGTCCCAGTGGATGAACTCAAACACATTCTTGCCGACCACCTCTTCAGCGTTGCTGATACCCATTGTCTCGAGCCAGCTGCGATTCACGAACAACACATGGCCATTGATATCGATCGTCACGATCATGTCACTGGTATTCTCAACAATATCGCGGTAACGGTTTTCCTGTTCTGCCAGCCGCACGGCCTGTTCCTTCTGTACAGTCTTGTCGTGTGCAATCAGGAGCAGGTTCTCAACAGTGGGATGCGAATCTTTAAGTGGGCAGATCTTTAACTGGAACCACCGGACCGGATTGCCGTCAGCCACAATTTCAAAATGCTCCGTGATAATTTTTTCTTCTACGAAACAACGTTCACATGCGGCGAGGAAAGCAGGGCGGGAGTGGGGATGTATGAGCGAGGTCATCGACTGGTTGATGATATCACCTGCGTTGAACCGGCTCATCTTGTTGATGAATGTAATATCGAGATTTTTGTCAAGCGTAAAAATGAAGTGCGGACTCTGCGTTACAATCATCTGCAGGGTTTCGAAATTGCTGTCCATCCGGTGACGCTGCTCCGTCAGCATTTTGTTGCGTTCGAGTACCTTCAGGCAGCGGGCAGCAAGTATTTCAAGGGCATTGCGCTGGTTACCGGTGAGTTTGGACGGGCGGTAATCCACCAGGCAGATGGAACCGATCATCTTTCCGTCCCGGTTGATAATCGGAGCCCCTGCATAGAAGCGAAGGTTGGGATGTCTTTCCACCGAAGCATGGGTGCTGTATTGATTGTCCTTGCTGAGGTCCGGGATAACGGTCATCTCTTCCGTCTCCGCGAGAACGGACCTGCAGAGTGAAAACTGGTCAGGGGATAAACCGGCGGGCACCCCCTGTGCGGCAAGAAACCATTCCTTCTGTTTGCCGATGATAGTTATAAGGCACACGGGAGCCAGTCCGATCAGTCGTGCAAGCGTAGCAATTTCGTCAAATTCCTTCTGCTCGTTCACGCTTAACAACTCAAGGTCCTGGAACAGGTTTAACCTATCGAGTTCGTCGATGTATAACATAAGGTTTAATGATTAATGGTAAGTCTCTTATATCATGCCAAAAATCCACTACTATCCAATCACGAGCCCGACCGCGAAAAAAAAATCCAGATCACATTATCCTGAACTGCCTGAAAATACGAGTTAATAATTGCCACGATGCAATGACAGGCCATAGCCGCAATGCACAGGGCTGTCCGGTTAATCTGCCAACCGGTAAAGCGGAGGTATAAGCATTACATCCGGGATTTCTCCCTCGTGTTATTTGTTGTATTAAATTAGGTAAAATATAGTATGAACCAAAAAAATAATCTGTAAACGGTTTGCTACGATTTTTACCGGTAGCTGGATTTATATTTATTAATTTTTTATTTCGAGAGTCACGTTTCCGCCGATGGGGTACGACTGGCAGGTGAGGATAAGTCTGCCGCTTGTTTCTATATCGGTGAGTACTTCATTATAGGCCATCCATACCTCACCATCCGTGCATCGGGCCACACAGGCACCGCAGCGACCGGCTTCACAACTATATGGAAGTACCAGGCCGTTTTTCTTTGCAGCTGACAGGATGCTGTCGGGAAATTGGGTGGTAAAGGTTGATGTGGCGCCACCAAGATGTACTGTCACAAGCCGGGGATGTTTATCGGGTGGTTCGGGTTTGTACACACGGGGCCTTGTATCAAAATCCTCGCGGTGGATCATGGAGTCTGTTACACCGAGTGACCGCAGCGTGATGGTGACCAGCAGCATGTAGAGTTCAGGTCCGCAAAGGTAAAAGCGGGTGTTCCATTGCGGTCGCAGGTGGGCCAGGAGCAGCCGCTCAAGCACTGTTTTATTGAGCCGGCTTTCGCCAATCCGGAATGCATTGCTGAACAGTAGGTGCAATGTGAAGCGGCCGGGAAACCGATCCCGCAGCTCTTCAAATGCCGGCACAAACATCCCGTCCTCCCGGGAACTGTTGCTGTACACCAGGACTACGCGTTCCCCTGAACCGGTCAGCAGCTCAGTGATCAGCGCGAAACAGGGAGTTATGCCACTCCCTGCGGCAAAAAAGAAATAGTCGGTATTGTCGCGTTGCACCGGCAGGGTAAACCGTCCCTGGATACCCACAGTGTCGAGGATATCGCCTGGCCGGGCATTGTAAACCAGTTGCCTGGAGAATTCGCCGTTGTCGATTTTTTTTACTGCCACAGCGAGTGATAACCCCTCTGAGGGGCTGGATACAATAGAATAGGAACGTCGTTTATCTCCGTTCGGGTGGGGGAATATAAAAGTCAGGTATTGACCCGGGAGGTAGTCAGGAATCCAGCCATCCAGTGGTTCGAGCACGAGCTTTTTTGCCCGGTGCGTAAGGGTTTCGATTGATGTAATGCGGACTCGCTTTTTAACGGATACGCCCATACACGAATATAATCCCTATTCGAGTGCGGTACAATGGAAACCTTTGTCACGCATCAGGTCAGCCACCCTCAGGGGGCAGAACTGGTTGCCTTCCACCCGGAGTATATGGTCGCAGTCTTCCAGGTCGAAGTTGATCCGGCAACCGGGAAACTGCTGGTTGAGGAAGGCCACGATAATCCGCGCCTGGAAGTCTTTTTGCACATTGGTCCGATACACCTCTATCATAATGGAAAGATTGCTCTCGAGCCAAAACTAGGCCAAACATCCCGGGCACAGCGAGCCAAAAAAGTCAATCTCCGGGGGCGTTCGGGACAAAAAAACCTTTATGTTTATAGGACTAAACCCCCGGATCCATGATTGATGTTGCCGTTATCATTCCTCGCCAGTACAAATTGTTGAGTGTTGCCGCATTACTTGATGTAATGGAAACCGTGAATAAAAACCTGCGTGCAGCCGGTCGTGACGATGCCTATGACATCACATTGCTGCTTCCGGTGAATGACCTGCCTGAACATCATTTCCGGAATTACAACGTGCGGAGCCTCGATGACGGGTATCGCGCGCAACTGGTGCTGGTCCCGTCTTTCACCACGGAAGATATCTCGGAAACCGTGCGGCAGAACAAGGCATTTATCCCATGGATAGCCGCGCAATATGAACAGGGGGCCGAGCTGGCCAGTTTCTGTACCGGTGCCTTCCTGCTTGCGGCCACGGGCCTGCTCGACGGGAAGGTGGCCACCACGCATGTGGATGCTTCCCGCAGTTTTGCAAGGATTTTTCCGGAGGTCCTGCTGATGCCGGACAAGACCGTCACCCAGGATGGGCGGATTTACACCAGTGGCGGATCCACATCCACCTTCCACCTGCTGCTGCACTTGGTGCAGCGCCATTGCGGCAAGGAGCTGGCGATACGGATGGCCAAGATTTTTGCGATTGATATGGACCGGCACAACCAGACCTATTTCAGCACCTTCCACCCATCGCGTAACCATACCGATGACCTCGTGGCCACGGCGCAGGACAAGATCGAATCGAGTTACCATAGTAGTGGCACCATTGAAGAGATGATCCGTGACATCCCTTCCAGCCGGCGGAATATGGTCCGGCGTTTCAAACAAGTGACGGGTGTAACGCCGATTGAATACCTGCAGCTGACGAGGATTGAAGCCGCGAAAAAATTACTCGAGCAGACCGCGCAGCAGATGACCGAGGTGATCCTCAATACCGGGTATAATGATCCGAAAGCCTTCCGGAAGGTGTTCCGCAAAACGGTTGGTATGACCCCGACCGAATACCGCGAGAAGTTCCAGGTAAAATAAAAACGCCCGGTAGAGATCAGGCGTTTTACACTAAAAATGATTGTCTATACATCAGAGGCTGAGAATCTTTAGTCGGTGCGCAGGCTCCGGATCGGATTTGCAAGCGCTGCCCGTATGGATTGAAAACTTATAGTCAGTAGTGCGATGAGGATCGACAGTCCGGCAGACAGCACAAAGACTGTCCAGCCAATATCCACCCGGTAGGCAAAATCCCCGAGCCATTTATCCATCACATACCAGGCGACCGGCGAAGCGATACAGATCGCTACCAGTACCAGTAGCAGGAAGTCACGCGCCAGCAGCGACACGATGCCAGGCACGGTAGCACCCAATACTTTCCGGACGCCGATTTCACGTGTGCGGACCTGCGCGGTGTATGCAGTAAGACCGAGCAGTCCCATACAACTGATGAAGATTGCGATGCCGGCGAACAGGTTGAAGAGTTTACCCGTGCGTTGTTCATCGGTGTACAGCCTGTGGTAGGTTTCATCGAGAAAGGAATAACCGATCGGTACACCGGGGTTGAATTTATTCCAAACCTTTTCCGCCACGTCCACCGCTGCTTTTGTCTGCTCCCCTGTGGTGCGGACATACAGCCGTCCCCAGTTGTCTTTATTATGGTACCTGAATATTGCGGGTTCGATTTTACTTTTCACCGATGCAAAGTGGAAGTCTTTTACAACCCCGATAATGGTTCCCTTTACTCCCTGGAGGGTGAAACGTTTGCCAACCGGGTTTTTGATGCCGGTTGTTTTGATTGCTGTTTCATTGAGTATGAAATGGGCAGAGTCAGCCGGCATCCCTGAGAAGTTGCGCCCGGCCGCCATTTCTATCTGGAAGAAAGGGATAAAATCCTGGTTGATGGCCATCGGGTAGACCATAAAGGTGGAGTTGGGCTGTTTGCCGTCGAAGTCGTTATTGCCGGTCTGGTTCGCCATGTTGACGATGTTCAGGCCGTCTGATAGCGCCATGCTGGTCACCGCCCTGCTTTTGGAAAGTTCCTGCTTCAGGGCTGCGAGGTTGTTGTCCACACCTACAAAAAAAGCAAAGGTGTTTTCCTTATTGTATCCCAGCTTTTTTGAGGCGATAAAATGCAGTTGCCGGGCAATCACAAATGTGCTGATGATGAGGATGACGGAGAAACAGAATTGTACTACCACCAGTGCCCGTCGGAAGAATACATCGTTTACACGGACCGAAATTTTCCCCCGGATAGCCTTCAGCGGATCAAAGGAGGATAGGAGTAATGCCGGATAGATACTTGATATGACCAGGGTGCCGGCGATGGTTAGTCCGATGGTTTTCCAGAGATCCGGACTGAGGGGATCAAACAGCATTTGTTTGCCGGCCAGCTGGTTGAACATTGGCATGAGCAGTGCAATCAGTCCCAGTGCGAGGATAGTGGCCATTACAAACACGATGGCCGTTTCCACCACAAACTGTGCGAAGAGCTGGAGCCTTCCGGCACCGACGATTTTCCGGAGGCTCACTTCCTTTGCACGCAGCATCGCCCGTGCGGTGGAGAGATTCACATAGTTTATACAGGCGATAGCAAGGATGATGATGGCAATAATGGTAAACATGCGGACTGCTCCCATGGCCGCTTCCGTGCCATCTGAATGGTACAGGTGTGATTGTGTCAATGGGAGGAACAGGTATTCTACATCGGTGTCGTCCGGTTTGGTCCGCAGGTGCAGGTTGCGCAGGGTGGTGGATAATGCCGCGAGGTTGGTGCCTGGCTGCAATTGCAGGTAGGTGGCATAATTGTATTCCTGGAAATTACTTTCCGGTTTTTTTGTGGCATCGGTATAGCGACGGTTGATGATGTCGATCGGGAATACCATATTGAACCGGAAAGAGGATTTGCCGGGAAGGTTTGCAATCACGCCGGTGACAGTCATGTTCACCGAATCATCTGCCTGGATCGTCTGGCCCATCGGGTCGGCATCGCCGAAATATTTCTTTGCGGTGCCTGCGGTAATCACCACTGAATTATTATCGGGGAAGGGATTGGTTTTATTTCCTTTTATCAATGGGAAATCAAACATTGAGAAGAGCGTGGGGTCAGCGAAGATGAATTCCTCGTAGTGGATCTTTTCATTGTTGATCCTGAATTTGCTGAAATAATTATCATAGGAAAAGCGGACCATGTCTTTTATGGCGGGGACTTCCGTTTTTCCGAGGTAACCGATTGCCGATGCAGTATGTGTCCAGATCTGGCGGCTCTCGCCGGTGCCGACACGATTCTCCAGTTTGTAAATGTCCTTTGCTTTGGAGTGGTATGCATCGATACTGCGTTCATCATTTACCCAGAACAGGATCAGCAGCCCCACCGCCAGTCCGATCGTAAGACCCAGCACCGTGATGGCGGAATAAAATTTATTGCGGATGATATAACGCCATGCCGTTTTGAAATAGTTGCGGAACATGCTGGAGTATTTGGGTTAGTGCGATGAATGACCGGGCGATCCCCTGATTCAAAGCAGGGGCCAAAAGGAAAGGGCGTTGATAGTGAGAAGTTTGGGTTACAGAGCGAGCTTACCTGTGTACGCTGGCGATACAGTGATTGTCCGTGACAGAACGGTCACTGTGTCGTCCTGATTTTGCTATACAGGGTTGTGTCCCGTCCCGGACCAGCTATAGAGTGTGCCTGGTTAATCCTGGTTTTATCGCACGGCCGGGTATCCATCGCCCGTAATCCGCGACCAGTGCGGCATGCAAAAAAGCCGGAAAATAATTGACATTTTTTTTGTTCAAATGATTGTCGCCCTTATCTTTGCACTCCCAATAACGGAAAGGGAGTTTAGCTCAGTTGGTTCAGAGCATCTGCCTTACAAGCAGAGGGTCGGCGGTTCGAGCCCGTCAACTCCCACAGGAAAAGGGTTTCAGCAGTTTTGCCGAAACCCTTTTTTGTTACGTGGTATAGTTCAGCCCCACCATTGCCCATCCCTTTTTAAGAAATCGTTAGCGGATTTTTGTCTTACTTTATCGGTGACCACTGAAACCTCCTTCCTGGTTTAAATCATCTGTATGAAACCCAGTTTACTGCTACTGTTCAGCTGTTTCCTTTTCCCATTTATTTCCTTTTCCCAGCAACGCCAGACTATCGTAGTGGATGAAGGTTTTCCCGAAGGGTATTATATCGCCGTGACGCCCGCCACCAAAGCCAAAGCCGTGCTGGTTCTGCTTGATGGATTCGCGGGTAATCCGGAAAGTGTATTGAAGGAAAGCAAACTTCCCGCACAGGCAGTGGCCAACGGGATCATCACCATCGTGATGGCCATGGGTCCGAAAATCTATTCAGATTCAGTAGTTACCGGGAAGATAACCATGCTGCTTAACGATGTGATGCAGCGCTTCAAAGTAAGCCCGCAAAAATTTGCGATTGGTGGATTCTCCGCCGGTGGCACGATTGCCCTGCGGTATGCCGAACTCTGTCACGCATCCCCCGGTTCATTTCCCATCCTGCCAGGGGCGGTATTTGCAGTAGACTCACCGGTGGATATCATCGATCTCTGGGATTTTTTTGAACGGCAGATAGAACGGAATGCATCCGATGCCGCAGTCAACGAATCAAACTATGTCACCGCTATCATGGAAAAGGAATATGGCCGGCCCGACCAGAACCTGGATACCTACAAAGCACTCACGCCATTTTACAAAGCGGACAATGTGCAGGGCAATGAAGTGTTCCTGAAGGATATCGCCGTGCGCACCTACCACGATGTGGACATTCCCTGGCGACTGAAAAACCGCCGCCAGAGCGCGTTTGACAGTAATTTCCTGAATGCATCCGAAATGATCCTGCGCCTGATGGCGGAAGGCAATACCCGTGCGGAATTTATCCAGGGCCGTAAAGGCATGCGGCTTGACGGCACCCGCCATCCGCATTCATGGAACATTGTGGATGAGACGGAATGTATCAGGTGGATCCTGAAAAGTTTAAACTGATAACCGGCATAGCGGTTTATCATTGCCTGACCGACTTACCATTTATACAAACGAACTCGAAATGAAGCTTGCACATTTTACAACTATACTTATAACCTGTCTCAGTTATGTCCCGCTCCATGCACAGGAAAAAGACTATACACAGTTCGTAGATCCAAATATCGGCACGGCACATTGCCGCTGGTTCCATTATACCCCCGGTGCCGCCCCGTTCGGCATGGCGAAACCTGCGCCTTCCACCAATGGCAGCTCGGGAAATCTCCAGGGTTGGGAAGCTACGGGTTATGATTACAGGCACAACTCCATTGAGGGTTTTGCCAACTTCCATGAATTCCAGCTCGGCGGGATCATGTTTGCGGCGAGTACCGGCAAATTACAAACTGTCCCCGGTGCACTTGAAGATCCCGATAGCGGATACCGCTCGCGGTTTGACCATGCAGATGAAACTGCCACCGCCGGTTATTACAGCGTACTCCTCAAAGATTACAAGATCCGCGCAGAACTCACCGCCACCCCACGTGTGGCATTCCACCGGTATAGTTTCCCCGCCACCAAAGAGGCGCATATCCTTTTTGATATCGGCAACCAGCTGGGGGAAAGCGGTCCGGTAAAAGATGCGGAGGTACAGCTGCTGCCGGATGGCCGCATCGAGGGTTGGGTGACAACCCTTCCGGTATACATCCAGAAATACCAGCCGGGTGCAGAAGTGACCATGTATTTTTCAGCGAAGCTGGATAAAGTACCCACTGGTTTTGGCACATTCACCGGGTCAGACATCCATCCCGGTGAGAAACGGATCACCGGCAAAGGAGCAGGGCTGTACCTGGATTTTGCTACAAAGGAAGGGGAGGCTATCAGCATCCGCGCGGGTCTTTCACTGACATCTGTCGCGAATGCGCGGCTGAACCTGCAACAGGAAGCGGAAACACTTTCCTTTGATGAAGCGCGGACACTC
The DNA here is from genome assembly GCA_004173355.1 of Chitinophagaceae bacterium. GTDB lineage: Bacteria > Bacteroidota > Bacteroidia > Chitinophagales > Chitinophagaceae > JBEVJC01. Next base: position 31,812 of record SEAD01000046.1, read on the forward strand.
TCCCGCAGGTCATGGAACAGTATGCTGGGCCGCATCGATGTGCAGGGAGGTACAAAAGAAAATACAGTCAAGTTTTATACGGGTCTTTACCACGCGCTGCTTGGTCGCGGACTGGCATCCGATGTCAATGGCGACTACCC
>SEAD01000304.1 GCA_004173355.1 Chitinophagaceae bacterium
GGCGCTGCTGTCGCTTACATAAGTAAACGCCACGCTCGCACCATGCTCCGCAAATTTCAATGCAATCGCCTCACCGATTCCCCTTGCAGCACCTGTAACTATTGCAACCTTGCCTTCGAGTAATTTCATATCCATCCGTTTTTAAAGGAATAATAAAATGGTAAAAAATAGAATGAGCCTGTATATCATGAAAAGGCAAAGTAAAGCGAACAGGACGAAAAAAGAACAGATTGGTACGATCAAAATACCAATTATCCCATTGCCAGTATTTCCTCGAGGTACCCCCTTTCATTGCTGAGTCGCGGCACCTTGTGCTGTCCCCCAAGTTTGCCCTTACTGTGCAGCCATTTCCCGAACACACCCTTCGCAAGTGCATGTACCACCGGTTTGCCAAGGGCAATGTCCTTATGCCTTTTTGCCTCGTAATCAGAATTCACATTCTTAAGCTCATTATCCAGCGCTTCAACAAACACAGCCAGATCCGCAGGGTCGCGGTCAAACTCGATCAGCCATTCATGGGCACCATTGGCATTATCGGAGAAATAAACGGGGGCGGCTGTATAATCGTTCACTATCGCACCGGTGGCTGCGCAGGCAGCGGCAATAGCTTTGTCAGAATTATCCACGATCAGCTCCTCGCCAAATGCATTGATGTAATGTTTGATCCGGCCGGAAACCTTCACCCGGAACGGACTGAGTGAGGTAAACCGGATGGTGTCACCCACGAGGTATCGCCACAAACCACCATTGGTACTGATGATCAGGGCGTAGTTTTTATCAAGCTCTACTTTATCCAGTCCAACCGTTTCCGGGAACTCCTTACCATATTCACTCACGGGCATAAACTCCATAAAAATCCCATGGTCGGTAAACAGCAACATGCCATCATCCCCGGGGTTTTCCTGTGCCGCAAAGAATCCTTCGCTGGCATTATACATTTCAAGGTAGTTGATGTCCTTCCCGATCACTCGGTGAAACTGCTCACGGTATGGGGTAAAGGAAACCCCGCCATGCATGTAGAGTTCAAGCGAGGGCCAGACTTCACTCATCGTTTTTTTACCGGTGATCTCGAGGATCCGTTTGAACAAAACCAGGGTCCAGGTAGGCACGCCGGATATGGATGTCACATTTTCCCTGATCGTGCTCTGCGCCAGCATTTCAATCTTGCTTTCCCATTCATCCATCAACGCGATGCTGAGATCCGGGGTGCGGAGCCAGTGACCCCAGAACGGCGTGTTCTGGAGCAGGACGGCACTGAGATCGCCATACTGTGCCTCCCCGTTCATCGGATTGATATTGTGGCTGCCACCAAGTACCAGGCCCTTTCCGGTCAGCAAAGCCGAATCAGGATTGTACTGGTAATACATCGTCAGCACATCCTTTGCCGCTTTGAAGTGGCAGTCCTCCAGGCTCTCATCGCTGATCGGGATAAACTTGCTTTTCTCGCTGGTGGTGCCGCTGCTTTTGGCAAACCAGTACACGGGGGTATTCCAGAGCAGGTGCTGTTCGCCCTGCATGATACGTTCTATGTAGGGCCGCATTTCATCATAACCTGACACCGGCACCGCCTGTTTGAACGATTTGATATTGAAGAGTTCATTGAAACCGTGTTTGCGGCCAAACTCGGTGTATTGGGCAGAGGTGACAAGGTCCTGCAATACCTCGCGCTGGGCATCCACCGGATGGTTCTTCCATGCATCGATCCT
>SEAD01000305.1 GCA_004173355.1 Chitinophagaceae bacterium
CCCTTGGAGAGACTTACGGAAAGTCTAACCGGATTAATCTTCGTTTTAGTCAGGACTATAAGATCAGTAGTCGGTTGACCCTTGCAACTTCGTTTTCGCTTTCTTCGTCCGGCAACCGTTCGGGTAGACCTTCCTACGGCAGCATCACCAGCGCAGGACGCAAGCCTTCTTACCTGAGTTTTACCGATGAGCTGGGCAGCCCGGTAGCCGTGGAGCAGACCTACAGTTCTGCTTATTTGGATACGCTTGGCGGGGGCAGGCTTTTGAGCTGGAAATATTATCCTGCTGATAATTACAACCATTCGGTCACCGAAAACAAACGGCAGGAGATCTACGGGACAGCGAATCTGAGGTACAGATTAGCAAGTTCGCTTCTTCTGGATTTAGGCTACCAGTTTCAAAAGCAGGCTTTAGAAAATGTTACGACCAGCACCATTGAAAGTTATTATGCCAGGACCATGATTAACGGCTTTTCTCAGCTGAACCGGGCAACGGGGGTGGTGAGCTATAACGTTCCGATGGGCGGGGTTAGACAGGCGGGTGAAGAGCGCGTAAATTCATCCACTGCAAGGGCGCAGCTGAATTTTGAAAGGAGTTTTGGAGTGCATTCAATTAATGCCATTGTGGGCATGGAAGGCCGGAACGTGGAAACTTCTGGTTCGGCGGTCATCCGGTATGGATATCTGGCGGACCCGCTTCAGTATGTTGAGGCTAACTACGTGAGCCGTTTCCCTGATTTTATCACCGGAAGCAGTGCACAGATTCCTTCTGGAGGCAGTTTGAGTGATTTTCATTACCGTTTCATGAGTCTTTATTCCAATGTGGCTTATGCCTACCAGGGAAAATACAGGATCACTGCGAGCATCCGCAGGGACGGGTCCAATATTTTTGGCGCCAACACCAATGATAAATGGAAACCGCTGCTTTCTGCCGGGGTTGGCTGGGATCTTTCGAGCGAAAAGTTTTACAATATAGGCTGGCTGCCTGTGCTGCGCCTCACCGGTACTTACGGGTATAGCGGAAATGTAGACTTAAGCAGGACCGCATCGGCTGTTGCCGGTTACGGGACCAATGCGGCTACGGGCCTGCCCTTTGCCAGAATTTCGACATTGAACAACCCTGAATTGAAATGGGAGCAACTCTCGCAGGTGAATGTCAAGGTGGATTTTGCCTTGCGAAAAAATCTGCTTAGGGCTGCAGTGTCGTTTTACGTGAAAAAGGGCTCGGACCTTTATGGGCTTTCCAATTACGATTATACAGGATGGGGGGCTTTCTCCCAGATCACTAGGAACGTTGCAAAAATGCGTGGAACAGGAATCGATGCAGAACTTCACTTGGGGGCGCTAAGTTTCGGTAAGTTCCGGTGGAATGCGGACGGCTATTATAGTTTCAATCAGAGTAAGACAACGGAATATTATTATGCGTCAAGTACCGGGATCAGTGGCCAGCTCGGTGGAGGCGGAACAGTGATTAGTCCTCTGGTCGGAAAGCCACTTTACGGCATTGCGGCTTATAAGTGGGGCGGTTTGGATAATAAGGGAAATCCCCAGGGCTACCTTAATGGGGTATTAAGCACCAACTATTCAGCGATGGCAATTGAAGGGAATACGACCAGCTCTAACCTGGTGTACGTTGGGCCTTCAAGTCCAACCCATTTTGGATCTTTTATCAACACATTTTCATTCGATAAATTTTCACTTTCTTTC
>SEAD01000306.1 GCA_004173355.1 Chitinophagaceae bacterium
GATGGAGCCAATGCCCAGGCTAATTTTACCCTGGCAGAGACTTACCTGCTGGCCTGTTACAACCAGAGGACATTTGGTAAACTTTCAGACATCCCTTTTTCAGATGTATTTGATGTGACCAAAAAGGGAAGCAATGCCGAAATCATCTGGCAGGTGCAGTACAAACAGGGTGACCCATCTTTCTCTTCAGCACTGGCAAGGAATAACCAGGCAAGGGGTGAGACGATCAACTCGCAGTTTGTATCACAAGGCTCCGGTGGTTTGTTTACAGCTGACCTTTTGAAAGAATTCGAGACAGGTGATACTCGGACCAGCTACTCCATCAAGTTTGGGGCATCAACTTCCAACTACTTTATCACCAAATTCCGTGATGCAAGTGCCGGCGCAACCAACCTCGGCTATGGTGGCAACGACTGGATCCTGATGCGTTACGCCGACATCATCCTCAACCTCGCGGAAGTGAGTCTGTATCTTGGAAATGACCCGGCTGCTATCCAGTATCTTGACATGGTGCGTGCCCGTGCCGGCCTTCCGGATTATGCGGCCATGCAGGCAGATCCGGCCTACACTACGAAGTACCCAACCCTGAAACTCGCGATCCTCCATGAGCGTCGTGTGGAACTGGCTTTTGAACACCATCGCTGGCATGACCTGACCCGTTTCTTCAATGCAACGGAACTGGTAGCGTATTTCCAGGGAAAAAGCCAGGCAGATTATGACAATTCACCACTGGCAAATATCGGAACCAAGGACTACTATTTCCCGATCCCGTTGACGGAGGTTCGCCTGAATCCAACAACAATGCCCCAGAATCCCGGGTACTGATAATAGATTTTTTCACATGGCCCGGGGTTTTCCCGGGCCATTTTTATTTTTAATACATGGAGACAATAAGATTTTTCACAGGGTTCATCCTGGTTGTTCTGATATGCATACTACCTGCATGCAAACCGTCCGGAGGGGCAGGTACATCCACCAGGGCGCAACCAGCTGCGCGCAGTTTTGACTGGAAGATTGCGCAGATGGGTAAAACAGGTAATGCGTATGTAATGGTTGCCGCGCACCGGAGCGACTGGCGCAATGCTCCTGAGAATTCAATCCCTGCATTGCGCAACGCAATTGCCATGGGTGCGGATATTGCTGAACTTGACCTGAAGCGTACAAAAGACGGGGTGCTGATTATCATGCACGACAAAACCATTGATCGCACTACTGCCGGTAAAGGCAAACCGGAAGACTATACATATGCCGAAATCCGTAACCTCAGACTCCGTAACGGTCTTGGCCGGGTTACTACCGAGGAGATCCCCACGTTTGAAGACTACCTGGATATCGCCAAAGGAAAAATCATCCTGGATGTGGACAAGGGCTATGATTATTTCCCCGAGGTAGTCCGGATGCTTCGCCAGAAAGGTATGGTCGAACAGGCCATTATTAATGTGGATGACAACAGCACACTGGACGAAGTGGAAGCAAAACACGGCAAGGTAGACGAAGACCTCTGGCTGATGCCGATCGTGCAATGTGCTGACAGTGTAAAGGCGCGAAGACTGATTGAAAGCTATAAGCGACACAAACGTACGATCTACCAGCCCTGCTGGGCCGATGATAAAATGATCAGCACGCTTGATTTTGTCACGCTTGGAAAGGAAGGGTACGGGATCTGGCTGAACAGTCTCTGGCCATCACTCAATGG
>SEAD01000177.1 GCA_004173355.1 Chitinophagaceae bacterium
GGTATCATCCTACGCTCCCTATACCGAGACAGAAGAATTCAGGAAAAACTTTACCAGCTGGTCACCGGATGCCAAAGCCATCAACCAGCAGCTCAGGCTGTTTACGATCAGTGTGGGCACCGGCGACTTCCTGTATGAGAGTGTAAAAAAGAATATAGCGCTCTTCAAATCGAAAAAAATAAAAGTAAAAACGTACATCGTACCGGGAGGCCATACCTGGATGAACTGTAAACAATACCTGGCCACAACGCTGCAGGAAATTTTCCGGTAATTACCATTTCAATACACTATATGAAAAAGATCATTCTTCCGGCCTTGCTAATGATTGCTTCCGGATTCACGTCCTTGGCGCAAAAAATCCCGCTGCAGGCGCCGGCAGGATTTGATTCCGTACGCAGCAACATCCCGCACGGAAAGATAGACACGCTTACCTATGCATCAACAACAGTCGGGACCAACAGACGCACACTGGTCTACACGCCACCGGGCTTTTCAAAAAATAAAAAATACCCGGTGCTCTACCTGCTGCATGGGATCGGAGGCGATGAAAAGGAATGGCTGAATGGCGGCCACCCCGAAGTGATCCTCGACAATCTTTACACAGAAGGCAAAATCCAGCCAATGATCGTGGTAATGCCCAATGGCCGCGCAATGAAAGATGACCGGGCAGGCGGCAATATCATGGCTCCGGAAAAAGTAGAGGCATTTGCCGTATTTGAAAAAGACCTGCTGAACGACCTTATACCATTTATTGAAAAAAAATACCCGGTACTCACCGATAAAGACCATCGCGCGATTGCGGGCCTGTCAATGGGCGGCGGGCAAAGCCTGAATTTCGGACTGGGCAACACCGACCGCTTTTCCTGGGTAGGTGGATTCTCCTCCGCACCAAATACAAAAAACCCGGAACTGCTGGTGCCTGATCCCACAAAAACCAGGAGCCGCCTGAAGCTCCTCTGGATTTCCTGCGGCGACAACGACGGACTATTATCTTTCAGTAAACGCACGCATGATTACCTGCTGCGCAATGACGTACCCCATATTTATTACCTCGAACCCGGTGGCCATGACTTCAAGGTCTGGAAAAACGGACTGTACATGTTCTCGCAGTTTCTCTTTAAACCGGTAGATCCCTCCGTCTTTACAAAATACACGGTGCTGGGTACACCTGCATCAACAAATATCCGCTCCGCAAAATTCCCACAGGTGTACCCGGATGGCAGGGTGGCCTTTCGACTGAAAGCAGCAGACGCACAGAAAGTACAGATCGACCTGGGTAAAAAGTACGATCTCGCTAAAGACACCGGGGGTTACTGGTCTGGTACCACCGATTCAATATCAGAAGGATTCCATTATTATTCACTGCTGATTGACGGCCTGCCCCTCGCCGACCCGGCGAGTGAAACATTCTATGGCATGGGCCGTATGGCCAGCGGGATTGAAATCCCTTTCCGTGGTGACGCCTACTATTCGCTGCAGGATGTGCCTCATGGCGAGATCCGCAATAAAAAATACTTCTCACCGGTCACCCGCTCCTGGCGGCAGATGAATGTGTATACCCCTCCGGGATATGACAAGGACAATGCTGTAAACTACCCCGTACTCTACCTGCTGCATGGCGGTGGTGAAGACGAACGGGGATGGGGCAACCAGGGCAAAACCGACCTCATACTCGACAACCTGATCGCCGCCGGGAAAGCAAAACCAATGATGATTGTGATGATGGATGGAAACCTTGGCAGTGGCGGGATCGGTGGTTTTGGTGAACCCGCACTCCGGATGTTCGAAAACGAATTGATCCAGACTGTGATCCCCTTTGTGCAAAAGAACTTCCGCACCGATACCAGCTCCGCAGGCCGTGCACTGGCCGGTTTGTCCATGGGTGGTCTCCAGACACTGCATGCAGGAGTCCGCAACAGCCAGTTGTTTTCCTCACTGGGTGTATTCAGTTCAGGATGGTGGTCCAACCAGCCCTCCCTTTCCGATCCCCAGTATGCCTACATGAAACAACATGTTACAGTTATCAACCAGAACCTCAAAAACTTCTGGATTGCCATGGGTGGTCCGGAAGATATTGCCTGGAAAAACTGTAAAATAATGCTGGCAAAGTTTGATGAAATGAATGTGCGTTACACATACAGTGAGTACCCGGGCGGACATACCTGGCCGGTCTGGAGAAACAACCTGTACAATTTTACCCAATTACTTTTCCGGTAGGTAAAGGGGCATGCCAGCATGTCCACTAAGGCTACTTCGTCCAATCAATTGATATGAAAAAATATTCCTTCCGGCTGACAGCCCTTGCCCTGGCAGCATCGGTTGTTTCCGCTACTGCACAGCACCCTTACCAGAATCCGCAACTCAGTTCGGAAGAACGGGCCAGGGACCTGCTTACCCGTCTGACCCTGGAAGAAAAGTCATCACTGATGTTTGACCAGTCGCCGGCCATTCCCCGGCTCGGGATAAAAAAATTCAACTGGTGGAGCGAAGCCTTACATGGTTTCGCAAACAACGACAGCGTGACTGTATTCCCCGAGCCAATCGGTATGGCGGCCTCCTTTGATGATGCACTGGTGCAACAGGTCTTCAATGCCACATCTGATGAAGCGCGGGCTAAATACCACGATGCATTGCGGAATGGTAAGGAAAACCGGCGATTCCTCAGTCTGTCTGTATGGACGCCAAACGTGAATATCTTCCGCGATCCGCGCTGGGGGCGCGGGCAGGAAACGTACGGGGAAGATCCGTACCTGACCTCCAGGATGGGTGTTGCGGTAGTGAAAGGATTACAGGGTCCGGCCGATTCTAAATACCGCAAACTGCTGGCCTGTGCCAAACACTACGCGGTCCACTCCGGTCCGGAATGGAGCCGGCATACACTCAACCTGAACAATGTACCCAACCGTGATCTCTGGGAAACCTACCTGCCCGCATTCAAATCACTGGTGATGGAAGCGGATGTGCGTCAGGTGATGTGTGCCTACCAGCGGCTGGATGATGAACCCTGCTGCAGCAACACACGCCTGCTCCAGACCATCCTCCGCGAAAAGTGGGGATTCAAATACCTGGTAGTGTCCGACTGTGGTGCGATCACTGATTTTTTTACAAGCCATAAAACTTCCTCGGATGCAGTACATGCAGCTGCAAAGGGTGTGTTGTCAGGCACCGACGTAGAATGTGTCTGGGAAGGATATGCTTACGCAAACCTGCCCGAAGCCGTGAGCCGTGGATTACTTACCGTGGCGGATGTCGATAAACACCTGATGAAAGTACTGGTGGGCCGGTTTGACCTGGGCGACATGGATGACGACTCGCTGGTACCCTGGGCACAGATCCCGAAATCTGTCCTGAATAATCCCGCACACCGGAAACTTGCACTCGATATGGCCCGCGAATCCATGACGCTGCTCCGCAACCAGGATAATGTGCTGCCACTGAAAAAAACAGGAAAAAAAATTGCCGTGATCGGCCCGAATGCCGACAATAAGCCAATGCTCTGGGGAAATTATAATGGCACCCCCATCCGGACCATCAGCATCCTGGACGGACTCCGCAAGGAATACGGAGCTGGTAACATCATCTATGATAAGGCCTGTGACCTCGTAGAAAACAAGGTAACTGAAAGTTATTTCCCACAGGCTTCGTGTAACGGACAGAAAGGATTCAAAGCCACCTACTGGAACAACCGCGATATGTCCGGCACACCGGTCATTACCCAACAGATCAACAGCGCCCTCAAGCTGACCACTGCCGGCCAGCACGAATTCGCATCAGGAGTACAGCTTGAACGGTTTTCCGCACTCTACCAGACCGAATTCACCGCCACTGCCACCGAAGAAATCGTTTTCAAATTCGGCGCTACCGGTTCTTTCCGCCTCATCGTAAACGACAGCACCATCCAGTCATTCAACAACTGGCGAACGCTTCCGTCAAGGGCAACGTTCCAGACTGAACGCGGAAAAAAATATAAAATAGAAATCAGGTACGCACAACTCAACAACTGGCAGGCCAACATTGAATTTGATTTTGGCAAAGAAGTGGACATCAACTTCAACAGCCTGGTAAACCGGCTGAAGGGAGTGGACGTGGTGGTATTTGCCGGGGGACTGTCTACCATGCTGGAAGGCGAGGAAATGCCGGTTAACTATCCCGGATTCAAAGGCGGCGACCGCACCGATATCCAGTTGCCTGATGTACAGCGCAATTGCCTGAAGGCACTTAAGGCAGCAGGGAAAAAAGTGGTGTTCATCAATAACTCCGGATCGGCTATCGGACTGGTGCCCGAAACCCAGAGCTGTGATGCGATCCTGCAGGCATGGTATGGTGGCGAATCCGGCGGACAGGCAATTGCAGAAGCACTGCTCGGGATGATCAACCCATCGGGTAAACTCCCCATCACTTTTTACAGGGATACCACCCAGCTGGCCGATTTTGAAAATTACAATATGAGTGGCCGGACTTACCGGTTCCTTAAATCCGAACCCCTCTATCCGTTCGGCTACGGACTCAGCTATACCACATTCCAGATCGGCGAGGCAAAAGCAAACCATCAAAGCATCGCCAGCAGTGACAGTATCCGGCTGGAAATACCGGTGACCAACACCGGCAAACGCGCGGGCACTGAAGTGGTACAGGTTTATATCAGCAAAACAGGTGACGGAAAGGGACCGCTGAAAACGTTACGGGCATTCCGCAAACTGACAGTCGCTCCGGGTAAAACGGAAACAGCCGTCATCACACTCGATAACACCGCATTTGAATTTTATAATGAAGCCACGCAGGACATGGATGTGACCCCGGGATCCTATGAGGTATGGTATGGCAACAGCTCCGCAAAAGAAAACCTGCAATCACTCACAATAAAAATAATACCCAGGTGAGCCAAAGCAAAAACATAACCCGGTCCGTAATGTTCCGCCTGATCCTGCTTTTGCTGCTGCCGGCATTTCCTGCACGGGCATCGGCACAGGATCAGAAATTCTACATTTTTCTTTGTTTCGGCCAGTCAAATATGGAAGGCAGTGCGAAGATTGAAGCAACCGATACTACCGGGATCGATCCCCGCTTCCGGATGATGTCTGCCGTGGATTGCCCCGGCTCGGGACGGCAGCAGGGCAGCTGGTATACCGCAAAGCCGCCCCTCAGCCGATGCAACACCGGACTTACTCCCGCAGATTATTTCGGACGCACACTTGCCATGAACCTGCCGCCGGATGTAAGGATAGGTATCATCAACGTGGCAGTCGGCGGCTGCAAAATTGAACTCTTTGACAAAAACAGCTACCGTTCATATGCCAGTACGGCACCCGACTGGATGAAAAATATCATTGACCAGTACGACGGGAACCCGTATGGCAGGCTGGTTGACCTGGCGAAAATTGCCCAGCAAGACGGGATAATAAAAGGGATTCTCCTGCACCAGGGGGAATCGAACACCAATGATTCCCTGTGGCCGAAAAAGGTGAAACAGGTGTATACCAATCTTCTCAACGACCTCCAATTGAACAGCGCTTCGGTCCCATTGCTGGCAGGTGAAGTGGTGCATACCGACCAGGGCGGGATCTGTGGCAGTATGAACCGGATCATTGCACAACTGCCGCAGGTGATCCCGAACAGTTATGTGATTTCATCGCAGGGATGTTCGGACGGGCCGGACAACCTGCATTTTGATGCCGCCGGCTATCGCGAGCTCGGTAAAAGGTATGCCCAGAAAATGCTGGATTTACTGAAATCCGCGGATACGTCGTCAACCGGAAAATAATGAAAAACATTTTCGCATATAACCTCTCTCGTCCATTCGGCTTTGCTGCAAAGCTGGTCTTTCCCGCAGTCATGTGCTGCAGTTCAGCCAATGCACGTCTCGGGTGTGGGTATAAAAAATTCCGGCTTTGGCGGAATCCTGATCACAAAAGGTAGCACCTATCACCTCACCCTGCTGGCACGCCAGCTATCGGCCGGACCCGTAGCAATGGATATTCTACTCCAGTCGCCGTCGGGCGAGCCGCTTGCATCCGCAAAACTGGAACTGGATTCGAAGGAGTGGAAGAAATACCAGCTGACATTCCAGGCGGCGGCCGGCCATGATACTGCATCGCTGTTGCTGCTGGCCGTCACCCCCGGTAAATTTGCACTGGATGTTGTGTCCCTGTTTCCCGGAAATACTTTCCATAACCGGTCAAACGGAATGCGGGCTGACCTCGCACAGCCCCTTGCTGATATGAAACCAAAATTTGTGCGCTTCCCCGGCGGTTGCCTTGCGCACGGTGATGGCCTGGCAAATATGTATCGCTGGAAAAACACAATCGGCCCGATCGAGCAGCGGGTTGAACAACGCAATATCTGGAGCTATCACCAGACCGCCGGACTTGGTTACTTTGAATATTTCCAGTTCTGCGAAGACGTCGGCGCCAAACCACTTCCCGTGCTGCCCGCGGGTGTCAGCTGCCAGAACTCCGGTGGTACATGGCGCGTGGGTGGCACCGGCCAGAAGGCCTTGCCTATGGAAGAGATGCAGGAATATGTGCAGGAAGTGCTCGATCTCATAGAATGGGCCAACGGACCTGCAACGTCAACCTGGGGCCGCAAACGCGCGGAAGCCGGACACCCCGCCCCGTTTAACCTGGAATACATCGGCATCGGCAACGAGGACAAAATAACGCCGGAGTTTGAAGTACGTTTCAGGATGATCCATGACGCTGTCAGGAAACAATACCCCGGTATCCGGGTGATCGGAACTGCAGGTCCCTTTCACAGCGGTGATGATTTCACAAAAGGATGGAACATTGCAGATAAGCTGAAAGTCGCGGTGATGGATGAACATTATTACACCGAACCTGACTGGTTTATATCCAACCAGTACCGGTACGATAAATATGACAGGAAAAAATCCGGGGTTTACCTGGGTGAATACGCTTCCTGGGGAAATAAACTGCGGAATGCAATTGCTGAAGCAGCCTATATGACCGGACTGGAACGGAATGGCGATATCGTGAAACTGGCGTCCTACGCACCATTGCTGGCCAAAGAAAATTTTACCCAATGGAAAACGGATCTGATTTTTTTCAACAATAAATCCGTTTGCCTCACGCCGAACTATTATGTGCAACAACTATTTTCCGCCAACAGCGGTGATCGTTATTTCCATCAGGTAATCAGCCGGGATAACCGGGATACCTCAATTGCAGCTTCCTGTGTCATGGACAGCCGTTCGGGTGACCTTATCCTTAAACTGGTCAACACCGGCAGCACTGGGAAAGAGATGACCATTAACCTTACACAATTCAGGTACCTGTCTCCCGAAGCAACACAGGTGGTATTGACCGGTAAAGCCGATGACGAAAACACACTCGCTGGCGGGAGTATTGTAACCCCTGTTACCAGTGCCATGAAAGTGAGCAGGCAGATGTCCTGCCTGACACCGCCCATGTCGCTCACTGTAATACGGATAAAAACAAAAAAGTAACGGATTCATATTTCCCAAAAACATTAAGGCATGAAAAAAATAATCCGGTCCGCCATTCTTTTACTCGCCGGTATGACCTGCCAGGGAAAACTGCAAGGGCAGGAAAAAGGCAACCTGACACTATGGTACAACACCCCATCCGGTGATACCTGGGAAAATGCACTCCCCATCGGCAATGGCCGGCTTGGCGCAATGATTTACGGGAATGTAAAAAAAGAAACCATCCAGCTGAATGAACACACACTCTGGAGTGGTGGTCCCAACAGCAATGACAACCCCTTGTCGCGCGAAGCACTTCCGGAGTTGCGGAAGCTGATTCTCGACGGCAAACAAAAAGAGGCAGAAACACTTGCCAATAAAGTTATCATCAGTAAAAAATCACACGGCCAGATGTTTGAACCCGCGGGCGAACTGCATCTTGCATTTCCGGGGCACGACCACTACAGCAATTACTACCGCTCACTGGATCTGTCCACTGCCGTTGCCACCACGCGATATACCAGCAATGGGGTAAGCTATACCCGGGAAACTATCGCGTCCCTGCCCGAACGGGTTGTGGTGATGCACCTGACGGCCAGCCGTCCCGGTAGCATTTCATTCCAGGCAACCTATGGCTCCCCGCAAACAGGTGTGCGGGTTGAAACCACTCGTGCCGGCAGGCTGTCCTTCGCCGCCACTACCGTCGATCATGAGACCGTGAAGGGACAGGTCCGATACAAAGGCATTGTACAGTTCAGCACCAGGTCAGGGACTGTGTCGAACACCGATTCTTCCGTGGTAATCCGTAATGCAGATGAGGTGACGATTTATATTTCCATCGCTACCAACTTCGACAACTTCCGGAAACTGGACGGGGATGAAGAAAAACGCGCCATGGCTTACCTCAGCAAAGCGGTAAAACAGGATTACAATACACTCCGGAAAAAACATATAACCGCTTACCAGTCCTGGTTCAATCGTGTCACACTTTCAATTGGAAAAGATAATTTTCGAGATACCATCCCGACCGACCAGCGTCTGAAAGAGTTCAGCACCTTGAACGACCCCCAGTTTGCCGCCCTTTATTTCCAGTATGGCCGCTACCTGCTCATCTCATCTTCCCAACCCGGCGGCCAGCCTGCAAACCTGCAAGGCATATGGAATGCGAAACCCCGCCCCGCATGGGACAGCAAATACACGATCAATATCAATGCGGAAATGAATTACTGGCCCGCTGAACCAACCAATCTTTCTGAACTCCATGAACCATTCCTGAAAATGGTGACCGAAATGGCGGTGATGGGTGAAAAAACCGCCTCCGTGATGTATGGCACGCGTGGGTGGATGGCCCATCATAATACAGATATCTGGCGTTCCACCGGGGCCGTGGACGGTGCGTTCTGGGGTTTGTGGAACCAGGGTGGCGGGTGGACCATCCAGCATCTCTGGCAACATTACCTGTATACCGGTGACAAAAAATTCCTGGCAGCCGTTTATCCCGTACTTCGCGGTGCAGCGCTTTTTTATGTCGACTACCTGACCGTGCATCCAACGAGGCAGTGGCTGGTAGCCAACCCGGATGAATCACCGGAAAACGCGCCCGCAGCACACCAGGGCTCGTCACTGGATGCGGGCACCACCATGAGCAACCAGATTGCTTTTGATGTATTCACAACAGTCAGCGCCGCTGCCGGGGTACTCGGAAAAGATGCGCTGTTCGCAGATACACTTCGCAGGATGAGAATGCGCCTTCCCCCGATGCAAGTCGGCCAGTATGGCCAGCTGCAGGAGTGGCTGGACGATATCGACAACCCCACCGATGACCATCGGCATATCTCGCATCTCTACGGGCTGTTTCCTTCCAACCAGATCAGTCCTTTCCGCACACCCGGTTTGTACAGTGCAGCTGCTGTCACGCTACGACAACGAGGCGATGTGTCAACAGGGTGGAGCATGGGATGGAAAGTAAACTGGTGGGCACGGATGCTGGATGGCAACCATGCGTACAAACTGATCCGGAACCAGCTTACCCCACTGGGCGTGAACCCCGGTGGCGGCGGCACGTATAACAACCTGTTTGATGCCCACCCACCCTTCCAGATCGATGGAAACTTTGGTTGCACCGCAGGCATAGCTGAGATGCTGGTGCAGAGTGCAGACGGAGCCGTACACCTCCTGCCCGCCCTGCCCGACGACTGGAAAAAATCGGGATCGGTTACGGGATTGAAAACCAGGGGCGGGTTTGAGATTGTCAGGATGGATTGGAAAGACGGACAGGTGCTGCGCCTCGTCATCCGTTCAACACTGGGAGGCAACCTGCGGTTGCGGCTACCAAATGAGCTGGTACTTGCAGGAAATAAAAAAATGAAACGGTCAACCGGTGACAACAGCAATCCCTTTTTTGCGATCAGCGAAACAGCCGCCCCGCTGGTAAATAAGAAGGCAGTAATCCATCACCCAACGTTTCCGGAAACCGGGTTATATGATATCCCGACTACAAAAGACGGAACCTATACAATGCTGAAAAAATAAACCCATAACCATATGTATCCATTATACCGAAGGCAGAAGCAATGCAGGATAACCGCGGGCACACTGATCCTGGCCATTGCACTGTTCCTTTCCCAACAAGCGGTCTTTGCACAGAACCCCATTATCCGCGACCAGTTTTCCGCTGACCCCACTGCCAGGGTGTTCAATGACCGGGTATACATTTATCCCTCCCATGATATCCTGGCCAAACCCGGACAGGGCCGGCCAAACTGGTTTTGCATGGAAGATTACCATGTATTTTCTTCGGATAACCTGACCGACTGGACAGATCATGGAATGATTGTGACCCAGAATGCAGTGCCATGGGTAAAACCCGACAGCTATAGCATGTGGGCACCGGATTGTATCTACCGCAACGGGAAATATTATTTCTACTTCCCTTCCACACCAAAAGATACCATGATCAACGGCCGCGGATTTACGGTAGGGGTTGCTGTGTCCGACAAACCGGAAGGACCATTTATACCACAGGCTGGTCCCGTGATTGGAGTAAAAGGAATTGACCCGAATGTGTTCATCGATGATGACGGACAGGCTTACCTGTACTGGTCGCAGGGCAGTATCTTCGGTGCAAAACTGAAGGACAATATGGTGGAGCTGGACGCTGAAGTAAAAAAGCTCAGCGACTTTCCGACCAAAGGTTTGATCGAAGGACCATTCCTGTTTAAAAGGAATGGCATTTATTACATGACCTACCCCCACGTCGAAAATAAAACCGAACGCCTGGAATATGCCACCAGCGAGAGCCCGCTTGGTCCGTTCCGTTTCGCCGGTGTGATCATGGACGAATCACCTAACGGCTGCTGGACCAATCACCAGTCGCTGGTACAGTTCCGTAACCAATGGTACCTGTTTTACCACCATAATGATTACTCCCCTTCATTTGACAAGGCAAGATCGGTAAGGGCGGACAGCCTTTCGTTCAACGATGACGGCACCATCCGCAAAGTGATACCGACCCTCCGGGGGATCGGTGTCACAAAAGCAACGGATAAAATACAGCTCGACCGGTACAGTGCCATCTCGCCTGTGGGTGCGTCTATCAGTTATCTCGACAGCACACAGAAATTCAACGGATGGAAAACAGTACTCGATCGTCCAGGCGCATGGATTCAATATAACTCCGTGCAACTGGATGGGAAGCTAAAAACAGTGGTTGTACGTGCACGGTCTTCAACCGGCGCCGTACTGCGGCTGAAACCGGCCGGTAAAACAGAGGTGGCTTTTGCAGAAATAAAAATAACTTCCGGGGAATGGAAGGAACAGCGTACAAAGTTGTCCGGAACTGCGGCAGGGCTAATCAACCTCGTTGCCGAATTAAGCGGAAACGGCGGGATGGAAATAGACTGGATCCGTTTCGAATGATGTTGATTTTTACTGCCGGATAACCGAAGTTATCAGGGTTAAATACTTTTTATGAAAGCAATCATCTGCTCAGCCCCGGGTACTATGATCCTGACCGGAATTCCGGATGCAGTGCGTCAGGAAGGACATACACTGGTAAAGATCAGGCGGATTGGGATCTGTGGGACGGATATGCATGCCTATGGTGGGGTGCAGCCATTTTTTAATTACCCACGGATCCTGGGACATGAGCTCGCTGGCGAAATCGCCGAACCTGACCCCGACTCCCAGGCAGTAACCGGCGACCTGGTCACGATCCTGCCCTACCTGTCATGTGGCCATTGTACCGCATGCGCTGCGGGCAAACCGAATTGCTGCGTGACCATGCAGGTCCTGGGGGTGCATCAGGACGGCGGCATGGTGGAATATCTTTCTGTGCCCACACCATATGTGGTTCCAGCCAATGGTCTGGATGTGGACTCACTTGCACTGGTTGAGCCGCTTTCGATCAGCTCACATGCCGTCAGTCGCGCCGCGGTCATGACCGGGGAGTATGTGCTCGTGGCAGGCGCAGGTCCTATCGGTCAAGGTGTTATTGATTTTGCAATACTTGCGGGAGCCAGGGTGATCGTGCTGGATGTTGACAATGCCCGTCTGCAATTCTGCAGACAGCAGCCGGGAATCCATGCGGTGATTGACGGTCGTGACCCGGACCTGCCGGCACAGCTGCTGCGGATCACGAATGGATCCATGCCAGCAGTGGTGGTGGATGCTACCGGTAACCTGCAGGCCATCCAGAATGGATTCCAGTACCTCGCACATGCAGGCAGGTATATCCTTGTCGGTTTACAGAAGGAAGGCATTACATTCAGTCATCCCGAATTCCATAAACGGGAAGCAACGCTGATGAGCAGCCGCAATGCAAATTTTGCCGACTTCGCCTTTGTAATGGATACTATCAGGCAGGAAAAACTGCAGGCATCTACCTATATCACCGAGCGGATCGCTTTTGACGACACCCCCGGTTATTTTGAATCCCTTGCGGGAAAAAGAAGTTTCAGTATCAAAACCATCATTGAATTGTAGAGGTTTTTTTTCAGTGGGCGATTACCTGTTCCTACGCGGATCAATTGTTCTTCCGCGGGATCAATTGTTCTTCCGCGAAATCAGTTGTTCTTCCGCGAAATCACTTTTTCTGCGGCAGCTACGATATCCGGGGTATCCAGACCGTATTTCTTCAGCAGGTCCTTCGGGGTTCCGCTTTCGCCAAACGTATCTTTTGTGCCCACATATTCGATCGGCACCGGGAAATGCCTGGCAGCCACCTGTGCGATCGCATCCCCAAGTCCACCGATGACATTATGCTCCTCGGCAGTCACCACTGCTTTGGTTTTTTTAATTGATTTCAGCACCGCTTCTTCGTCCAGCGGTTTGATCGTGTGGATATTGATCACTTCCACGCTGAGGCCTTTGGCTTCCAGTTCGATACCAGCCTGGATGGCCGTCCATACCAGGTGTCCGCAGGCAAAGATGGTTACATCGGTCCCTTCGGAAAAGACCTGTGCTTTTCCGATTTTAAAATCGGATTCTTTGGTGAAAATCGGCCATACCGGCCGGCCGAAACGCAGGTACACCGGGCCTTCATACTCGGCAATGGCTTCTGTTGCGGCCTTGGTCTGTGCATAATCGCATGGCACGATCACCGTCATGCCCGGCAGCATTTTCATGAGGCCGATATCTTCGAGGATCTGGTGCGTGGCACCGTCTTCACCCAGGGTGAGACCCGCATGGGATGCGCAGATTTTTACATTCTTGTTGCTGTAGGCCACCGACTGGCGGATCTGGTCGTATACCCGACCTGTTGAGAAGTTGGCAAAAGTGGTGGTGAAAGGGATCTTGCCACCGATAGTCATACCGGCACCGATACCGATCATGTTTGCCTCTGCAATACCGACCTGGATGAAACGTTCAGGGAACTCTTTGATAAACTGGTTCAGTTTCATGGAACCCGCGAGATCGGCGGTGAG
Organism: Chitinophagaceae bacterium; assembly: GCA_004173355.1. Taxonomy (GTDB): domain Bacteria; phylum Bacteroidota; class Bacteroidia; order Chitinophagales; family Chitinophagaceae; genus JBEVJC01. The sequence continues at coordinate 13,366 of SEAD01000177.1, forward strand.
TGCTACCACATTGGAGTTTTTCCTTGCTGCTTCCACGATGCCATCGCCAAAACCACTGCGGGTGTCTTTATTGCCTGTCGGTTGGATATCCTTTAATGCCATAATAATTGTGTT
>SEAD01000178.1 GCA_004173355.1 Chitinophagaceae bacterium
CAGCTGCTCGATAAAGCTGACCCGGCATCGTATAACCAGGCGATTATGGATTTTGGTGCCGTGGTATGCAAACCCGCAGTCCCGCTCTGCCATAAATGTATGTTTAACCAGGTCTGTTATGCCTGGAGGGAAAAAGAAACGGACCTCTTACCGGTAAAGGCAAAGAAAACGAAAATCCGGAAACGCTGGTTTTATTACCTGGTGCTGCAGCACGGGGGCGAGACTGTTATCCGCCAGCGGACCGAAAAAGGAATCTGGCAACAGCTATACGAATTCCCGGTTGTTGAAACCGAAAACGAATCGACTACAGATGAGGTATTGCTGCAGGCAGAAGAAATGGGAATCCTCCGGAAAGGCACATATAAAAAGCAATCTGTTTCGGGTATGATGAAACAGCAACTTTCCCACCAGCTGATCATGGGGAGGTTTGTGCGGCTCGAACTGACCGACACCGCATCCCATCCGGGGATGAACGGCAGCCAGTGGGTCAGGCAGTCGGATATCGGGAAATATGCATTCCCGAAATTTATCAATTCTTACCTGGGGGATCCATCAAAACAGGAACTGTTCTGATCCGCGCTATTGCGACACACCGCTACCAAGTGTGCTCACTGTTTTCATCTGCATACCGCCCTTACCTTCCGCACTGATCCTGATCGTCCGCGATGCACGACCGCCAAGAGTCAGTTCGATTTCATTCATACCCTTCTGCAGGGGGATGCGTACATAATAGATCGAATGTGGCAGGCTCTGCCAGTTGCGGGTATCTGCTTTCTCCGAAGCAAAACTCAGCAACTGCATACCAAGGGCAATTGCTTCACGGGTATTCTCTTCCTTTTTCTCTTTTTTCTTTTGCGCGGCAGTTTTGTTTTTGTCATTCCCCGATGACTGGTTCCCGCGTACTGCCGCCTCTGCAATTTTTTTAACCGCCAGCCTGGTCAGCGTGGTAGCGAGCTCCTTCACCATCCTTTCGCGTAATGTGGCAAAGGCAAGATTGTTTATATCCTCAGCCTGTTCAAGTGGAAAGCTGCTCCCGTTGAGCGTTACAACGGCCGACTGGTACAACAGCGGCTGGGCTTCGTATTTAGGGATTGCTACCCGCATGCTGCGGAGGTCGCCAAGGTTGGTGTTATTGTCATAACCACTGATGAACGGAATATTATTGTAACGACCCGTTCCATCAGTAAAAAATACAGCGCCACCCGCTCCTTTTACCGCGGTGAAAAAAAGATCTTCCTGGGCCTTCACCGGGGCCGATCCATTTTCCCAGAAAAGTACCAGCTCCCCGCCATCAGATGGTTGATCAGGGGTCGGAACAATCCCGTTTGCACTGAACAGGCGTGTATAACGGTCCGCCTCATCGTTAAATCCCATTACCTGTGCGCTGCGAACAAGGTCTTTCTGCAGCTGCGCGGGTAAGCTGGTGCCATAATATTCTCCCTTGTTTCCAAGGAAAATATCCGCGGCATTCCGGTAGGAGATAAAAGCATTATTAAAATCATTGCCCGATTCATATATCAGGCCCTGTACAATATTGGAGAATGCATCATCCGAATAACGGTTTTTATTCCCGGCCTTGTCCTCCTGTGCATCCGTGCGGAGCTGGATCCTGCGGGCTTCCACCATTGCTTCATCCCGCTGCCCCAGCTGCAGGTAATTGATTGCCTTGTAATAGTGCACGAGATACGATTCAAAATCCTCGGCGCGGTAACGCTTCATCATTGGGTTGATGAGGGTGCCTGCAATTATGTCGCCGGCCGAACGGCGCGAACTTTCCATCATCGCATCGGCTTCATTGAGATACCGGTTGCTGCTGTCCCACTGCTGCATCATATAGCAGAGTTTGCCGCGCTCGAGCAGGTACAGCAGGCGGTTGCGATCTTTCTTTAATAGTTTGTTCTTATCAAGTGCGTTCGCCGCATCACTGTAATCGCCCTGCCGGAGGCTGGAATAATATTTCCCTACCTGCGCATTGTAAGTTGCGCAGGAACTGAGGATAAGGGCCAGTCCCGGCAGCAACATCTGGTAAATCTTCACGGTCAGTTCTTGACGTATTTCGCGATCTTCTTCTCACCGATCCAGACCACTTCATTGGTTTCGATATTTGTCAGTTCGAGATTGACCTGGTAGTACACCACTTTTTTCCGTTTGTGTGAATCAACAATGGAATTGATGGATCCCTGCAGGATATAATCGGCACCCTGCTCGAGGCCAAATTTCTTCATGCTGCTGGCACTTGCATTGGTCTGCTGGTCGGCTTTTTCACCGCGCAGCTCTTCCCTTTTCTTGCCACCCTGCACCAGCCGTACTTTCTGTGAGGTGAGGAAAGATGTTTCCACGTCCTTTACAAATGTTTCGGCTTCGATATGTTCATGGCTTTTGTTGGTAACGAAACCGACAATGACTACCGGACGTTGCCCGCTTTTGGCAGCCATATGGTCCGTGAGCCAGTTGGCCCCAAGGATCGTTTTTGTCATGTCCTCCGCAACAAGACGGGAGTCGGTATTGTTCCAGCGTCCGCTGATATCTACCTGTTCGCCCGGATCAATACGGGTTACTTTACGGGAGCAGGCACTGATAAGGAGGATTGTCAGAGGCAAAAGGAGAAGGAGACTTCTTTTCATAAAAGATGTTGTCAGGGTTTGAGTGTAATGATGCCAGGAAAGATCAGCGCCAACGGTAACCGCCACCCCATGGATTGAGGTAAAAGGAACTGCTGCGACGGTAGTGCCCGCGATAGCCGCCATAATAGTTGCCGAATGCGGGATAATAATTGCCATAACGGTAATTATCATAATAGCCATAGTCCCAGTTGACACGCTGCAGGTTCAGCTGGCGGCGGTAGGCACGGCGTTCCGCCCTGGCTTCCTTACGTGCCTCCATCCAGTCGATAGCTTTGTAAGTGTTGTCAATGGTAATGCCATGCCACTCATTGATGGAGTCGGCCATGTTCATGTATTTCGCGCGGCTGACTGCAAAACGGGGGTTCTGGTCGGGTGCCAGTGTTTCCTGTGCGGAAAGACCGGCGCTGATAGCCAGCAGGGATACCAGCATCAGGCAAATGGGTAGATTTCTTTTCATATAATTGGTTTGGTTCCTGAATTCTGAAGGCTAATGTACAATGCGCACCGTTAACTGCCAGTTAAAAAAGGGGTGATGGTATTTATACTGTTAAAGGCGGCCCGGAGGCGGGATAAATGCCCGCGGACGGGAGGTTTTTAATTTGTTTCCTGTCCGGGAACAAATTAACTTTAAGAGACACGCAGCCCGGCACAGATAATTATTCCGATAATTAAAAAGAAAGAGTATGAGAGGTGTAAACAGGGTGATGTTGATCGGCAATTTGGGGAAGGATCCGGATGTGCAGTTACTGGATGGAAATATTGCCGTAGCCAAGTTCCCGCTGGCAACTACCGAGACCTTCAAGGACAGGTCCGGTAAACTTGTATCCCAGACCGAATGGCATACAGTCGTGCTCTGGCGGGGTCTTGCAGAACTCGCCCAGAAATTCCTTCACAAAAGCAGTCTTGTATATATCGAGGGCCGTCTGCGGACGCGCAGCTGGGAAGACAAGGAAGGCCATCGCAAATTTGCGACAGAAGTGGTTGGTGATAACCTGATCATGCTGGATAAGCGCATGGATGGGCCGCATACGCACGACGGCGGTTTCGAAAACCATGGTGGGGGAAATGAGCATCCGGTCGGCGACCTGCCATCCGGGGATCTCCCGTTCTGATGCACCCTGTATTGACTGGTCTGCCGGAGCGGGCAGGGAGCTGGTTTGCTGCTTTACCATAAGCTTTAAAATGATAACTTCGTGCCGCGTAAGGCCACTGGCCGGCCGCCGGGGAGCCAGCCTTCCCGACTAATCAAAAATCATTGTTTTGGAGATTCATTCGGTCTTTCAATATATATCCGGGGAGTTGGGCTTTGTGCTGCTTGCAGCCGACCCGCGGATAGCGCCTCCCATTATCCTGCTGATGGTCCTGCTGGTCCTCACATTTGCCATCTCGGGCTCAGAGGTGGCCATCTTCTCACTGAACAGCAAGGATATCAATGTGCTCAAAACCCGCCAGCAGCACACTGCGGCAAGGCGGATCCTCAAATTCCTCGAGGAACCAAAAGAGGTGTATGCTTCCCTGCAGATTGCCGGCATTTTTATCAATATCTCGATTATCGTACTGACCAATTTCCTGATCAGCACCATCATGCCCTATGATTCCATCCAGGTATTTGGTGCGGGCTCGGTCGGGAACTATATACTGGAGGTGCTGATCCGGGTCGGCCTGATCGGGCTGCTCCTTATCTTCTTCGGGCAATTGCTCCCAAAGGTCTGGGCCACGCAGAACAATATCGGCTTCGCCTACTACTGGAGCATTGTGGTGGAAGGCACCCATCTCTTCCTTCGCCGCATCAGCAAGTGGGTGGTTTCGCTGGCCGACGGGATCGACAGGAAAGCCGGCGCCAACAAATCAGAGGCAGTCAACCTGCAGGAACTCGATGATGCCATAGATATCAAAACGGATGAAGAGGCATCACCGGAAGAAAAAAGCATCATGAAGGGAATCGTCAAGTTCGGCACGATCACCGTAAAACAGATCATGCGCAGCCGTCTTGAAGTAAATGGCATCGAATACAATTCAACATTCACCGCGTTACGCGATAAGATCCTCGAGCTGCATCACTCCCGGCTCCCCGTATATAAGGGCAATATGGATGAAGTGGCCGGCATCATCACCACAAAGGATGTGGTGCCCTTCCTCGATGAGGAAGAAAACTTCGACTGGCGGCCACTCGTGCGGCAGCCGTACTTTGTACCGGAATCAAAACTGATCGCTGACCTGCTCCGCGACTTCCAGTCGAAGCGGGTGCATTTCGCCATAGTGGTAGACGAGTTTGGGGGTACATCCGGGATCGTAACCATGGAAGACGTGATGGAAGAAGTGATCGGGGAAATCAGGGATGAGTTTGATGAAGAAGAAAGCCGCGATAAAAAGATAGATGACTTCAACTATGTATTTGAAGGCAAGACCATGATCCATGATATGTGCAAGGCCATGCACCTTCCAATGGATATATTCGACGCAGTCAGGGGGGAGAGTGAATCGGTGGGAGGCCTGGTGCTCGAAATCGCCGGGGAGTTCCCGGAAACCGGCGATCATATAACCAGCGGCGATTTTGATTTTACCATTCTTGAAGCAGCTACCAACAGGGTGGTCCTGGTACAGGTCACGCTGAAAAAAAAATCCTGACATGACGCGATCCGCCATCGTATATTTCTTTTTAATGACCATAACCTGCAGCCTGCTGCTGGCCTGCAACAGCGATTACAGCTACAAAAAGAAAGGTTATTTCCGGATCGATTTCCCTGAAAAAAAATACCAGGTGTTTGATAGTCCCGGATATCCCTACACCTTCGAATACCCGGCGTATTCAAGTGTGGTAAAGGACAGCAGCTTCTTTGGCGACGTCACCGAAAATCCATGGTGGATCAACGTGGAACTGCCACAGTTCAATGCGCGGATTTATATCAGTTACAAACAGATCGGGCGGAACAACTTTGATTCGCTGGTCAACGATGGGTTCAAACTCGCTTATAAACAACACACGGATGTGTCTACGGGTATCGAGGATGAGTCGATCTCTACGCCAAACGGGGTGGAAGGGGTGTATTTTTCACTGGCCGGCAATACTGCCACAGCCAACCAGTTTTTTGTAAGTGACTCCACCAGGCATTTCCTGCGCGGGGCCTTGTACTTTGATGCCACCCCCAACGCAGATTCACTGGGTATTGTAAATGATTTCCTGAAAAAGGACCTCCAGCACCTGATCAACACACTCAAATGGCGATGATGCCCGGCTGACCGGATCACCGGCCTGAGCCTGCACCCGAAGCCTGCGAACAGCCTGCCATTGCGAATTTCCTTTTATTCCTTACTTTGGATTTATGAAACAGCTGCTGCTTTTTTCTTTCTTTGTTGTGCTCACAGCAAGGGTTTCCGCCCAGGAGCCCGCCGCCATCGATTCCATAAAAAAAGTACTGGCGAAAGCCAAGACACCGAATGAAAAGATCGACAATCTCGTGGCGCTTACCCGCCTGCTGATGAATGTCAATATTGCAGTTTCCGGCAGCAGGGACAATGTGCAAAAATCACTGGGATATTACCAGCAGGCACTGGAAATAGCGAAACAGAACCGGCTTGACACACAGACCTTCGCTGCACAACTCGCACTCGGCAATATCTACCTCTATATACCCGACATCGATAAAGCGGATCTCGCAATGGCGCAGGCCCGGTCGCTTGCTGAACAGTTGCAAAGTGACAGCATGCGCGCAAGGGTGACCATCCAGTATGGGGTGTTCTATATTCAGAAGAACGAAAAGATCATGGCGCTGCAAAGTTTTCTTGAGGGACTGCATATCGCGGAAGACCTCAACAATGCCTCACTTATGCGTCTTGCCTATGGCAGGCTGTCTTTTTTCTACGACCAGGTGGATGACCATGACCGCGCGATCGACTACGCCGATAAGGGAATGAAACAGCTCGACCGGCTGGTGAGCGGGTCAACCCCCTACAACCGGGTGCAGGACTACAACAACCTGGGCAAGCTTTATGCACGGAAAAAGAATTTTGATGTGTCGATGGGGTATTATGACCGCGCGCTGAAACTGGCGGATTCATTGAAGTTTGAGCCCCTCAAGGCACTGATGTACCAGAGCATCGTAAATGATTACATGGCGGCAAACGAACCACAGAAGGCGCTGGATTATTTCAACTCACATCCCCAGATGATTACTTTCCTGAAGTCGGTCAATTTTGAATACCTGATCGACCAGTCATATGGATTTATGTACGCCCGGCTGGAGAAATATGATTCCGCGATTTATTATTATAAAAGAATGGCGGCCTATGCCGACCAGATGAGCACGTTCAACAGCTTCGGGTATTACGGCGATATGGGAGTGATTTACCGGGAGACCGGCAATTTTCCGCTGGCGGAGGAATTCCTGCTGAAAGCCCGTACACTGGCTGAAAAGACCGGCAACCTTACGTACATGGGCACCATTGCCGAGCAACTGGATACCCTCTACCGCAACAAAGGGGATTACAGGCAGGCGTTGTATTATAATTCACTGAGCCGGACCTATCACGACAGCATGCAGAGCCTGAGTAAGGAAAAAGAACGGCTCCAGCTCGAAATCGGTGATGAGCAGCAGCGCCAGGCACGTCTCGAACGGGAGGCACTGGAACAGAAACGTAAACGTGACAATATCCAGTATCTCGCTATCACCATCGGGATCACCGGGTTGTTTATCCTGCTGGTAATGCTGGGTATGTTCAGGGTATCGGCAAGGACCATCAAGATGATCGGCTTCTTTGCTTTCCTGATGTTCTTTGAGTTCATTTTCCTCATTTTCAAGAAAAATATTTACTCCCTGACCAAGGGTGAGCCCTGGCGCGACCTCCTCTTCATGATCTGCCTGGCCGCCGTGCTGCTGCCGCTACACCACTGGCTGGAGCACAAAGTGATCCATTACCTGACCTCGCATAACCGCCTGACCGACACCGGACGGAGCTTCCGGGAAAAATGGCTGAGCCGCAAAAAGCCACCTGAGCAAATGAAGCCGTAGATTTGTCCAAAAAACTGGGATGATCGTAATCGACAACAAACTGATCAGTGACGATGTGGTGGAGGCAAAGTTTGTCTGCGACCTCGGCCGGTGCAAAGGCGGCTGTTGTGAAGAAGGTGATGCCGGGGCACCACTGGCCAATGATGAACTGGAAAAGGTGACGCAGTACTACGAAACCATCAAACCCTATCTGCCCCAGGACGCAATCGATGAAATTGAATCGAAAGGGTTCTACCAGTATGAGGATGAGTTTGGATGGGTGACGCCCACGCTGGCAAGCGATAACGGGATCTGCGTGTATGCATTCCGCGAAACAAACGGATTGATTAAATGTGCATTCGAACAGGCCTATTACGACAAACTGATTCCCTGGAAAAAGCCAATCAGCTGCCACCTGTATCCGATCATCACCAAAAAAGGTGCACATGGAGACTACGAACGGGTCAATTACGAACCGAGGGAAGTGCTTTGCAGTCCGGCCTGCAGCCTTGGAGAGTCCCTGAAAGTACCGGTTTACAAATTCCTCAAAGAACCCCTCATCCGCAAATATGGCGAAGAGTTTTATGAAACACTTGATGCCATTGCAAAGGAACATTACGACGTAAAGGGTGAATAAACATACCGGCCGGCGATTGCCGATCGTTTTTATCTATGAAACAGACAGCGGAACAGTTCAGGATCAAAAGCGCCGAAAAAGCGATCGACCGGGCCCACCGGAAAACGATCAATTTCAATATCGGTAAATACAATTCGGTGGTACCGGGTGGTAAATCACAGTTTGCCGACCTCATGCTGGCGCGTGAACGGGCCAAGAACCTGAAATGGCGGGCTATTGAATCGCTGGACGCTTCCCTTGAATCCTTTGAAACGGAGATCTCGAAACGCGGGGCTCATGTTCTCTGGGCGGAGGATTCCGCACAGGCGCTTGAGCAGATCCGTAAAATCTGCGAAGCAAAAAACTGCAGGACGCTCGTGAAAAGCAAGAGCATGGTGACGGAAGAGATCCATCTCAATGCATTCCTGGAATCCCATGGAATAGAAAGTGTGGAGACCGATCTGGGAGAATATATCCAGCAACTGGATGGTGAATCACCATATCATATCGTGACACCGGCCATGCATAAAAGCAAGGAGGATGTAGCGCGGCTGTTTGCCGAAAAACTCGGTACTGCCCCGGATCTTAACCCATCGCAACTGACACTTGTTGCCCGTGATATCCTTCGGGCAAAATATGCAGAGGCAGAAGTGGGAGTGACGGGTGCCAACTTTATCATTGCAGATATCGGCGGCGTGGCGGTTACGGAAAATGAGGGAAACGGCCGGCTGAGTTGTTCCATGCCAAAGACACATATTGTTATAGTAGGGATTGAAAAAGTAATTCCGTCCATGACCGATCTCGGGTTGTTCTGGCCCCTGCTGTCCACCTTCGGGACCGGACAGCGGATCACGAGTTATAACACGATTATCACTGGTCCGCGCCAGCCGGGCGAAACCGATGGCCCGGATGAAATGTATGTGATCCTGCTCGACAATGGCCGCACGAATATCCTTGCCAATGCGCGCCAGCGGGAAAGCCTGTATTGTATCCGCTGCGGCGCCTGCCTGAATGCCTGTCCCGTCTACAAAAATATCGGTGGCCATAGTTACGCTGCTACTTACAGCGGCCCGATCGGATCCGTGATTACACCCAACCTGCAGTCGCTCGGCGAATGGAAACACCTCAGCCATGCCTCATCACTCTGTGGCAACTGTACGGAGGTATGTGCCGTGCGGATCAACCTGCACGAACTGCTGCTGGATAACCGGCACCAGGCGGCAGTGGAGGGACTGGCTCCCGGTTCTGAAAAAATGGCCTGGAAGATGTGGCGTATGGCCATGCTTCGTCGCAAATGGATGAATATGGCCAACGGCGCGGTCAAAACCCGGATGATCAATCTCATTGGGAAGGCATGGACAAAAAACCATGGCAAACTGGAATTCCCCCGAAAATCCTTCAACCAGCAATGGACCGAAAAAAACGGCAGGAGATAGTTACCTTCATCCGGTGATAGTTTTTGCAGTACATGATGGTCCCCGCCTGCGTTACACCTGTTCCGTTATCGGGCAGCAGTTATATGGCGAGCCCCTGCTGCTCACCTCTGATCGTACGGTCTACGCAAGACATCCCGGTGCAAAAATCAATTACAGTGATACCAGGTCAGAGTTCAATGAAATTTATATACGGCCATATGGGTTGCTGTCGGAAACCGGGATCAGGGCACAGGTAACAGATACAGGGCCATCCGCGGAAGGATTCCATTTTTTCCGGAATGATTCCGACACGGGGTTTGATCTTTTCTCCGCTGTCTTTTACCTGCTGTCAAGATATGAAGAGTACCTGCCTTCGGAAAAAGATATGTATGGCCGGTATGCCCACACCGGTTCGCTGGCATTCCGTTCCGGGTTCCTGCACCAGCCTCTTGCCGATGAATGGATAGCTGCCTTGAAACACAGGCTGGGAGCGGTTTTTCCGTACGAACAGGTATTACATCAATCTGTCTTTCGCTTCCGTCCCACATACGATATAGATATTGCCTGGTCTTACCGGCACAAGGACCTTTTGCGTTTAACTGCCGGATGGTTTCGTTCCGTGTTTGAAAAGGGCGGGTTACGCAGGCGCATTGCCGTACTTGGAAAACGGCGTCCGGATCCATATGATTCATTTTCATGGCTGGACCAGCTGCACCTGCAACATGCCCTCCGGCCTGTTTATTTTTTCCTGCTTGCACGGGCCCCGGGAATCTATGACAAGAACAATAATCCGTCGGGCGCAGCCATGCGTGCACTGGTGCGTGACCATGCTGAGCGTTACACTACCGGCATCCATCCATCCTGGCGCAGTGGCGATGATCCGGAAGAAACGGCCAGGGAGATCGCAATACTGCGGGACCTGTCCGGTCGCGAAATCATCCTTTCGCGGCAGCATTATATCCGTTTCACACTCCCCGTTACTTACCGGCGGCTCGCGGCACTTGGCATTACGGATGATTATTCCATGGGCTATGGAAGCATCAACGGTTTCAGGGCATCCACCAGCTTCCCCTTCCCCTGGTATGATCTTGAGGCAGAACGCGCGACTTCGCTGATGCTCCATCCGTTCTGTTTTATGGATGCAAATTCATTTTATGAGCAGGGGCTGGACCCGGCTGCCACGCTGCAGGAGATGAGAGGCTATTATGATCGCGTGCTTGCGGTAAAGGGGCACCTGGTCATGATCTGGCATAATCATTTCCTCGGTACCGATCCGAAGTTCAGCGGATGGCGGGAGATTTATCAGGCGTTTGTAACAATCGCTGCCCGCTGATATTTTTTTATTTTTTTCCGGCGCTGCTTGCTGCATCCGCTTTGCGCCTGACGGGCGTTCTCAATCCACGGTTGACCAGGAAAACACCCAGCAGGGTCACTGCCCCGCCAATTGCAATAAAGAAGCTGAGGTCTTCATGGAAAATAATCGCCCCAAGGATGATGGCCACCACCGGGTTGATGTAGGCATATACAGAAGTCTGTTCGGTTGACAGGTTCTGTAATGCATAGAGGTAAGCGCCAAAGGCCACGATGGAACCAAAAACCACCAGGTATAATATGGCCATCCATGCCTGCCATGGAATCTCTGCTATGGGGATGAATGCAGGTACTCCGGCAAGGCTGAGGGATTTGGTGGTGAAAAGCAATATCGTTCCCGAAATAAGCATCTGCAGGCCGAGGCTGAAATACGGATTGAAACCCGCCGCTTCCTTTTTTGTGTAAATGGTACCGAATGCCCAGGTGAGCGTTGCAAACACCGAGAGGAAGATGCCGAGCCTGAATCCGGGCTGCAGGAAATCACTGAGGTGTTCGTAAAATATAATACAGATCCCGCTGAACCCGAGCAGGAAACCCAGCAGGGCTTTAAAAGGCAGCCTTGTGCTTTTACCAAACAGTCCGATCACAACCAGCCAGAGCGGGAAGGTGGCGCCGATAATGGATCCCAGTCCCGATGGGATGTACTGGATACCCCAGGCAGTAAAAGAGTTGCTCAATACAAAATTCAGGAAACTCAGTACAAGGATGGTCAGCCATTCTTTCCCTTTTGGCAGTGGCAGACGGCGGTAGAGAAAGAATCCTACAAAAAGTAATCCGGCCACCAGCTGGCGGATTGCCGCCATCTGCAGCGCCGGCATATGTGATACACCAATCTTCGACGCCACCCAGGTAGTGCCCCAGAAGAAACACACCAGGGAGAGCGCGAAGATCGATTTGGATCGTTGTCCTTTCCGGTGTATAGTGAGGGGGTTGAGCACGGACAGGCGCCTGATCGACTTTCCCGTTATGCTGAGGATCCCATATATCCGGTAGTTGGGCATTAATGTTTGAAATGACGCAGTCCGGTGATGACCATTGCGAGGCCATTTGCCTTGCAGTATTCGATCGAATCTTTGTCGCGGATCGAACCGCCCGGCTGGATGAATGCTGTGACACCGGCTTCATGCCCGAGTTTCACACAGTCATCAAACGGGAAGAACGCATCACTTGCCATTACCGATCCATCGAGACCGAAGCTGAACTGTTTTGCTTTTTCAACTGCCTGGCGCAGCGAATCGATCCTGCTGGTCTGGCCACAGCCCTTACCGATAAGCTGTTTATTTTTCACAAGTGCGATGGCATTTGATTTCAGGTGTTTGCAGACGAGGTTGGCAAATACGAGATCCGCTTTTTCGCTTTCGCTGCTGTCGCGGGCGCCCGATTCCTTCCAGTCGGTGAAGTTGCCTTCATCAATTCCCTGCACCAGCACACCATTGAGCACTGACTTGTATTGTGTTTTTCCCGTTGGCTTCGCGATCAGCTGCAGCAGGATCCGGTTCTTTTTTGAACGCAGGATTTCCAGGGCGTCTTCATTGAATGAAGGCGCGATCAGTACTTCGAAGAATATTTCATTGATTGCTTCTGCAGTGGCCTTGTCGATTGTACCATTGGTCACCAGCACACCACCAAATGCACTTTCCGGATCTCCTGCCAGTGCTGCATCCCAGGCTTCTTTTACTGTGGCGCGTTCTGCAATTCCACACACATTGGTGTGTTTGATGATTGCAAAATCAGTATCACCCTTTTCCCCAAACTCCGCGATGAGCTGCACTGCCGCATCCACATCCACGAGGTTATTGTAGGAAAGCTCCTTACCATTCAGCTGGCTGAACAGTTTGTCAAGGTCTCCAAAGAACACACCGGTCTGGTGCGGGTTCTCGCCATAACGCATGGTTTTCGGATGCGGCACGGATTCAAGGAAATAGAGATCTGCCGGTTCAGTAAAGTATTTCGAAATGGCTACATCATAATGTGCCACTATTTCAAATGCCTTCGCAGCGAATGCCCTGCGCTGTTCAATACTGGTTTCACCTTTCTGTTCGCGGAGCAGTGTTTCCAGTGAAGCGTAGTCTTTTTTTGCAGCCACTACCACCACATCACGGAAGTTTTTCGCCGCTGCGCGGATCATGGACGGCCCACCTATATCAATTTTCTCGATGATGAGTTTTTCTTCTGAAGTGTTTGCCAGTGTTTCCTCAAAGGGGTAGAGATCAACGATCACCAGATCCATTTCGGGGATATTGTATTGTTTCATTTCAGCAATATCGGTGGGCAGGTCCCGGCGGCCCAGGATACCCCCGAATACGGAAGGGTGTAATGTTTTTACGCGGCCACCGAGAATGGAGGGATAGGTAGTAAGATCTTCCACGGGTATGACGCTGATGCCAAGGTCTTCAATAAACTGGCGTGTGCCACCCGTTGAGTAGATCAGGATACCCTGCTCATGGAGGAGACGGACGATGGGTTCGAGACCGTCCTTGTAAAATACCGAGATGAGTGCTGACTGGATCTTTTTGTTCATACTGTATGATTATGGGGAACTATGCAGGGCCGCAAAGTAAGCGAAAACTTTGCGTAGGGCGGGACCGTTGCCGGCTTATTTTTCCTCCCTTTATCAAGGGTTGGCGGGATAACGGAATGCCCCGGAAGTACTGACAACATGGGTATGGGCCACTGACTGCCCGATACCCGTCAGAGCCTTTGCAGCCATCCAGGCCGGTACGGATGAGTCGAGCACGAGGGTATCCACCATAAACCGGCTGCAAATTGCTGGTAATGATGCTATTGATTCCCTGCCCGCAACGAGTAACCCCAATCGGGGGCGGATAGTGGCTGCGCCAGGTGATGGTTGGACCAGTCCTGCTTTGCGGAGGAACAGGAACCGGCTGCCATTGATGGTACCGGTGACCCAGGCACGGTCGGCGCTGGCCGGTATGGGTGAGTCTGTACCCATGATGCCATGCAGCCGTGAATGGATATGCTCCGGTGCAAGATGGAAACTGTTTTCAG
>SEAD01000307.1 GCA_004173355.1 Chitinophagaceae bacterium
ATTCACGCTTACGCGCGATTGCAGCGGAAAGCCCGGACGCGTGGTAGCGCGGAGGACTTGCAGCGGAAAGCGGGACGATGATGAAGTGGAGAAGGAATGTAAACGTTCCAGTTCCTGCGGATCATGTAAAAAAAATCTATCAGCCATAAGCCGGATTCTGTTATCCCACCGAAGTGGAACGGCCATCATTTATCTGGCTGCAACATTGCTGTTACAGTCTTGCTGCCTACCCTTCCCGGTAATCCGGAGACCGGAATAGTGAACGAACCGCTCACCTTGCGTACTGGCGAACCAGCTACAAACCAGGATATACGTGGCATTACAGCACACAAGGTTTACCCCCAATAACTGTTACCAATTATCGCCGTGAGCTCTTACCTCACTTTTTCACCCTTATCCCAGCATGGCCGGGACGGTTATTTTCTGTGGCACTGTCTCTCCCCGTTGCCGGGTGCCGGCTGTTAACCGGTGTGTTGTTCTTTGCTGTCCGGACTTTCCTCCCCTGCCCCCAAAAGAGCAAGAGCGATGGCCGGCTGATAGAACCGCAAAGATAGACCGATTACCCGGTTTTCGGGATTGCCTTCCCGGTTTTCAACCGATTCTGACTATCTTTAAATTGCGAATGGAAACAAAATTGCCCAATACTAACTACCCATTTTTACCGGCGCACACCGAATCCGGTATACTTATCAGCAGCCGTGACTGGACCGATACAATCATTGGTGCACCTGCCACCTGGCCTGCGGTGTTGAACACCCATCTTACCACTATACTCTACGCCCCGCTTCCCATGTTTTTATGGTGGGGAGCTGAAGCCGTGCAGTTTCACAACGATGCAGCACTTGCCCTGATGAGTGATGCTCCTTCACAGGCGCCTGGAGAGATCCTGGATCATTACTGGCCGCGGCAGAGCAAGGAGATGCGGGCGCATATTGCAGAAGTGATGGAGACAGGTAAAGCCCTGCGATCGTCAGAAGTGTTGATACCGGTGATAAAGAATGGCTACCCGGAAGATAGCTACTATACTTTCAATTACAGTCCGGTTGCCGACGAGACCGGTGCCATTAAAGCCGTGCTGGCCATCTGTACAGAAGATGCCACCCGGTTTTTAAGCAGCGGAAGTACTACCGGTGAGCACGAAACAGCGTTCCGCGAGTCCATACTCCAGGCACCGGTGGGCATTACGATTGTACGTGGTCCTGACTTCATCGTGGAAACGGCCAATAATACTTACCTGCAATTGATAGGAAGGACAAAAGAGGCTTTTGTAGGAAGATCACTTTTTGATTCATTGCCCGAAGTAACACAGCTGATAAGACCGATTTTTGAAAGCGTGGTAAAGACCGGGCAGGCGTACAAAGGTGAAGAGTTCGAAATCACTTTGCACCGGTATGGAAAAGAGGAAAAAACCTGGTTCAATT
This sequence comes from Chitinophagaceae bacterium, assembly GCA_004173355.1. Taxonomy (GTDB): domain Bacteria; phylum Bacteroidota; class Bacteroidia; order Chitinophagales; family Chitinophagaceae; genus JBEVJC01. The sequence goes on from SEAD01000307.1 coordinate 1,422, forward strand.
TTGTATATCATCCCCTGCGCAATGAAAAAAATATTGTAGATGGGATCATTGTAATTGCGAATGAAGTGACTGAGCTGGTGCTGGCAAAATACGCTTTACAGGAAAGTGAATTGCGTTTCAGAAGCCTGATCGCGCAATCGCCGATTGCCATGTGTATCTTCCGCGGGAAAGACCTGGTAATTGAACTGGCCAATGATACAATGGTGAAAACGCTTTGGCGACGAGAAACTGCAGCGATACAGGATAAAAAATTACTGGATGTATTTCCTGA
>SEAD01000308.1 GCA_004173355.1 Chitinophagaceae bacterium
ATCCGCATCCTCGTTTAGTATCTGCGCAAACTCGCCACCCTTATAGAACTTTTTCAGTACATAACGGAACTCATCAATATCGAAACTGATCTTTTCCTGCTCCTTAATCTCCGGGATCCGGTGCAGGGCAAACTCATAAAAGGAATCAAAGCCCAGCTTAAACTCATCCGTTTTAAGCCTTTCAAAACCAAATAAATAATAACCGCTGATTACTGCTGAGATCACATCCTTTTCTACCTGGGTCGCTACTCCATCTGCTCCTTTCCAAATGAGGCAAACCAGTGTTGCCAGAAAGTCCTTCTTTTCAATATTGTACTCCCCTTCTGAAATCGAAAAGGGGTTCATCGTAATCGGCGCCTGATCAGAATAAGTCAGATACTTTCCGCCGAAATAAGCGCAAAGCCCAGAATAACTGTGCCCGGTATCCACGATCACCACATCCATATCATAGCGCAGATACTGCTCAATGAGCGCATTCATAAAAAAGGATTTTCCAGATCCCGATGGACCCAGTACAAACATGTTGCGGTTATTGATCCGGCCGGTTTTCATCGGCAGATCCAGCGGATCCATGGCCAGCGGTATACCTTGACGATCGGTAAAGCGAACCAGGAACGAAGAATGCTCATCCCGTGGAAGCGATTCCTTGAAATATAAACACAGCGCAGCTTCGGCCGTGGTCAGAAACCAATCATATTTCTTGAGCTCCGCTGAATTCCCTGGAAGCACTGTCTTGAAAAGCTCCATCTGGTTATAGGCATTTGCCGAAGGAATGATGCCAATCTGAAAAAGTGCAGACTCCAGAAAATTGCAGGCCCTGGAAAGTTTCGCTTTATCCGCGCAAACCAGTACATTAAAATGCGCATGCACCAACAAACGGTTATCCCTGGCCACATCATCCAGCAGCAATGAAATATCCTCCACGCAAATCAGGTTCGCGGGGTCAGGAATACCTGAATGGCGTTTTCGCTTGAGTTCCAGGCCCCGCATTAGCGAAGGCTGCGCCGGTACCTCGATCACCTGGTTAAACACCGTGACCGAAAAATCCGGCATCTTGAACAAGAACTGCAGCAGGTCTGCCGGAAAGCCCGCCAATGCATCAGAACCAGATAAATACCCGGAAGTGGAAAGCGAAGCGGGCAAATTGATCTGATCGATGTCAATCAGCGAAACCGACCGAAAAGCGCGCTTTCCCATGCCCACCTCACTTTCGCCCGGACTAAAGTTATCCAGCACGAGATTTCCATTCGAAAAATTAAGCGAAAGCAAACGCATTACATAGCGGTTGATTTCTTTTTCCCTGAGCAACATCGGTAAACAGCCCGCCTGCTCCAACACGCCCATGACTTTATTCACCATCAGCTTAAAATCCCTTCGCATCGCCGGATCATGCACATAAAACCTCCCCCGAGGCACCTGACGGGTCAATACCAAAACCGTTTCCAGGCCAATATATCCCCTGCCGGAGAAATGCGTGAAGTAAGCTTCATTAAGAAACCCGGTTCCTTTACCCTGACCCTCATAAGGTGCCCTAAAAAATACATCCTGTTTTTGCAAAACATAACCTTCGCCCAGCATCTTCAATATCCCAAGGAACAACGAATGAAAGCCATCATAACCCGAAGCATCCCCGCTATATCTCAATACCGGATTGACCATTCGGATCAATACTGAAAACTCCCCGTTCATCCC
>SEAD01000179.1 GCA_004173355.1 Chitinophagaceae bacterium
GTAAAGGTCACGGCGGAACAACGTACTCTTTTTGTACCTGCGGGTTCGGTCTCGTACAACCGCGAACGCACTGCCTATGTATTTACACGCAATGGCGATGTGTATTATGTGGACATCAAATCAGGCAGGCAGAAACAACTGACACAGACTACCGACAATGAATCAGGCGCAGTATTTTCATTTGAAGGCAGGTCGGTGGTATATTCCCGCGCACAGAACCTGTATGCCTGGGACATCATATCCGGTGAAACAAAACAGCTGACCAACTTTAAGTCCGGTGAAGCCGCTGCCACACCCGCGTTTGGCGGAACCGGCCGTGGCGGTGGGGCTGGTGGTCCGGTGGCCGCAGGAGCCACTCCACGGAGTCCAGAGGCCGCCGGAAACGCACAGGAGAACTGGCTGAAAAAAGACCAGCTGGAACAATTCCAGGTGCTGAAGGAACGCAGGGATAAAAAAGAAGCAGCTGATACCTGGACAAAAAACGCGCGTCCCAAAGAGTTACGTGCCATTGCACTGGAAGATAAAATCCTGCAGGGTGTGACCATCGACCCCACCGGAAGGTACATCAGCTATGTATTGACCAAACCGGCAACCGGTAACAAGTCCACGATTGTGCCGAACTATGTCACCGAGACGGGCTTTACCACCGATATCCCCGCACGGACCAAGGTGGGCACCACCGCCGGCACTTCTGTTTTGTACCTGTATGACCGGACAGCCGATACCGTGTACCAGCTCAAAGCCGATTCCATACCTGGCATCCGTGACATCCCCGCCTATGTAAACGACTACCCCAAACAACTGGAGGAACTGAAAAAGAAAAATGCACTGAGGCAGGTCAGCTATCTCCCACCGGTCTGGTCGCCGGATGGCAGCACGGCATTACTCGATATCCGCTCGGAGGACAACAAGGACCGCTGGCTGATGGGTTGGTCGGCAGGTCGTTTATTCCTGATCGACCGCCAGCATGATGATGCCTGGATCGGCGGACCAGGTACTTTCGGAAGCCAGGGCTGGATCAGCAATGAAACCTGCTGGTTCCAGTCGGAAGCCACCGGCTATTCACACCTCTACTCGTACAATGTTTCCGCTGCAAAAAGGACTGCCCTTACCAGCGGTAATTTCGAAGTGCTGCAGGTTAGGATTTCCAACGACCGCAGCAGCTTTTATATCACTACCAACGAAGTGCATCCCGGCGAACAGCAATTTTACAAACTCAGCATCGCCGGTCTTTCGCGCCAGCGCATCACGGCAATGACTGGATCGAATATGGCGAGCCTTTCGCCTGATGAAAAACAACTGGCCTATCTCTGGTCAGGTACCACCAATCCATGGGAACTTTTCCTGCAGGATAATAAAGCGGGGGCAAAACCAATACAGGTCACTGACCTCGCACAGTCGGCGGAGTTCCGCTCCTACAAATGGCGGGAACCGGAGGTGGTGGAAATCCCTGCCGCTGACGGTGAGAAAATCTATGCGCGGTTGTACAAACCGGCCAATGCGCGACCGGGGATGCCGGCAGTATTTTTTGTGCACGGGGCAGGATACCTGCAGAATGCCCACAAATGGTGGAGTAGTTATTTCCGGGAATTCATGTTCAACAACCTGCTAGCCGACAACGGTTATTATGTGCTTGATATTGATTATCGCGGGAGCGCGGGTTACGGGCGCGAATGGCGGACAGGCATCTATCGCTTCATGGGTGGCAAAGACCTTTCCGACCATGTGGATGCATCTGCCTGGCTGGTGAAAAACCACGGTGTGGATCCGAAACGGATCGGTCTCTATGGCGGCTCGTATGGCGGGTTTATTACCCTTATGGGAATGTTTAACGAGCCATCCGTATTTGCCGCCGGTGCTGCCCTGCGGCCGGTAACCGACTGGGCACAATACAACCACCAGTATACTTCCAATATCCTGAATGAACCCTACACCGACAGTATTGCCTATCACAAAAGTTCACCGTATTATTTTGCCGGCGGACTCAAAGGCGACCTGCTGATCTGCCACGGGATGGTGGATGTGAACGTGCATTACCAGGATGCGGTCAAACTGACCCAGCGGCTGATCGAACTGGGTAAGGACAACTGGGAGCTGGCCTCCTATCCGATGGAGGACCATGGGTTCGTGGAGCCCAGCAGCTGGACCGACGAATACAAACGGATTTTCAGGTTATTTGAGCGCGTACTGAAAAAGGGGCAATAAGTATTGGTTCCTTATATTTGTACCTTATAAAAAAATGGTTATGGCAAAACAGGATGAGGATTTTGACGCTAACCTGGCCGGCGAAGAAGGGAAAACCGAGGAGACGAAGAGCAGCTGGTTCAAGAGGATGAAAACAGGCATCAGCACCAAGACTTCAGAAAAAAAAGAAACACCCGAAGGGCTCTGGACCAAATGCCCGGAGTGTAACTATATCTGCACGATGACGGAACTGCGCGAGCATTTGTTTGTTTGTCCGAAATGCAGTTACCATCACCGGATCAACAGTAACGAATACTATGATATATTGTTTGACAACGGCGAATTCGAAGAGTTGTTTGACAATATCCGCAGTAAGGACTTCCTTGGGTTTACCGACCTGAAGCCGTACAAAAAACGGCTGGAGGAAAGCTGGAGTAAAACCGACCTGAAAGATTCGATGCGGGTAGCCGTTGGGAAAGTGAATGGCGAGGACCTGGTTATCGCCTGTATGGATTTTGAATTCATCGGTGGGTCACTTGGTTCGGTAATGGGTGAAAAATTCTCCCGGGCAGTGGACTATTGCATCCAGCACCGGATACCTTATATGGTAATCAGCAAAAGCGGCGGGGCCCGGATGATGGAAAGCGCGTTCTCGCTGATGCAGCTGGCCAAAACAAGTGGTAAACTTTCGCAGCTCAGTGACGCAAAACTTCCCTATATCTCTTTCCTGACCGATCCTACGTTTGGTGGTATTTCCGCCTCCTTCGGGATGCTGGGTGATCTCAACATCGCTGAACCCGGTGCCCTGATTGGTTTTGCAGGACCGCGTGTGATCAAGGAAACGATCAAGCGTGACCTGCCGGAGGGTTTCCAGCGAAGCGAATTCCTGCTTGAACATGGCTTCCTCGATTTCATCGTTCCGCGACCGGAACTCAAAGAAAAACTCGCGAAGGTCCTTAGCCTGCTGAGGAACTGACCTGCTGCGGGCTTACAAGAACATGCCTGATATTATAAAGAACAGATCCGCCTTTCACGATTATGCCATCGACATTACCTACGATGCGGGTATTATATTGTCCGGCACGGAAGTCAAGTCCATCCGCGGCGGGAAGGTAAGTTTCAACGACAGTTATTGCCTCGTGCACCAGGGGGAAGTGTGGGTGAAATCACTGCATATCGCCGAATACTCCCACGGGAATCTCAACAACCATCTCGCGGCCCGTGAGCGGAAACTGCTGCTGCATAAAAAGGAGATCCGCAAGATTGAAGCAAAACTGAAAGAGAAAGGGTACACACTGATTCCACTGAAAATATACTTCACCGACAAAAACCTGGTGAAAATGGAAATAGGCCTCGGCAAGGGTAAAAAGCTGCATGACAAGCGTGATACCATCCGGAAAAAGGATGTGGAACGCGAGATCAAGCGATACCTCAAATAGGCCCCGTTTGCGCATGGTTTTTGTTTATACGCCGCGATGAAAAAAAGCTGCCTGATCCTTTTACTGTTCGTCTGCGTCCAGCTGGATGCCCAGTCCGTATTCGGTTACTGGTATGGATCGGCCACGGTACAAAGCTCAGGCACTGCCAACAATTACCTGCTGGAGCTTGTACTCAAACCGGAGAAAGGGTATGTATCCGGTGTATTCAACTACTATTTTAAAAACCAGTTCCGGAGCATGCTGGTAAAAGGGAATTATGATGCTTCGGGTCGCATCCTGACCCTGTATGATATTTCCATCCCCTATCACAAATCAAATGCAGGAATGGAAATCGAATGCCAGATGAATTTCAAAGGCAGTCTCCGTGTTGCCAAGGCTGGATCAAACCTCATCGGGCTGATGACCAGCCTCCCCGCCTATAAATATACCTGCACGGATCTTAGTTTCAACCTGGCGTTTAACGCAGATGCCAGCAAACAGGATTCGGTGCTCAGGGCCATCCGCGAATTCAAGGAAGAAAACCAGGTCTGGACCCCGGGCAAGGCAGACACACTGACCGCAGTGCGGGTCATCCAGCGGAAGGTGACCAATTATTTTATAGAGAACCAGTATAAACAGCGGGAAAAAATAACGGGTCAGGAAATTTCCGTTGGTTCCCCAACGATCAGTCTTGATTTTTACGATAACGGGGAAGTGGATGGGGATTCCATTTCAGTATTTTTCAACGACCAGCTCCTCGCCTTTTCCCAGAAACTGGGTACCCGGTCCATTCACTTCGATATCGCACTCGATAGTACAAAGGAAGTAAATGAGATCACCATGTTTGCAGACAATCTCGGCTCTATCCCTCCCAACACTGCGCTGATGATTGTAACGGACGGTGATAAGCAGTATGATATCCGGTTATCCAGTTCACTTGAGAAGAGTGCCACGCTCCGGATCCGCAGGAAAGAGGAGTAATAATCAGAGTGAAAACGACTTCACCATCGGATGCGAGAGCAGGTAATCCTGTACCTGCCTGAACTCACGGATCCTGATCACCACTTCATAGGAAATACGTATTTCAACCCCGTCAGTGCTCAGCTTTTTTTCCTCGGATTTGACCAGTCCAATCCCTTTCAGCGTCCCGATAATCGAGTGCCGGTCTTTTGCATCTTCCTTACGTAATACGATGGCAAGCATCCGGCTTTGTTTCCGCGGTTTGAATACCTGGTTGATCCAGGTGCTTGCAAAAACAATCAGTAAGGACGTAGCCATAAAGGTGGCAGCGAGGAAAAATTCACCGAATCCTATCGCTGTGCCGACAGCTGCTGCCAGCCAGATGATCCCGGCCGTGGTAAGACCGGAGACGTTCACCCCATCCTTGAAGATCACTCCCGCACCTATAAAACCGACACCGCTTACTACGTAGGAAGCGATCCTTGTTGGTTCGGCATACGGTGCACCCACTTTGTAGGAAATGATGGCAAACAATGCCGAACCGAGGCTGATCACACTGATCGTCTTAAGACCGGCGGATTTGTCTTTCAGTTCCCTTTCCAGTCCGAGGATGATCCCCGCAGCCAGTGCCAGCACGGCTTTCAGGAGGTCCAGCATTTCCCAGTGATCGGCCATAGTCAGTTATTTTCAGAACAGTTCCTGCTGTTGTTTACCATCTGTTTTACCCGGCTCCCATTCCATGCTGATGCTTTTGTTGTAATCCAGCAGTTTGGTGCCAACGGTTTTCCAGCCGGTGATTTCTGTTGTTTTTGCAATCTTGAATTTTGCTTTCCTCACCTGGTCGCCACGGCCACTCTGGACGGCCAGCACTGGCTCCGGTGACGTTGATGCGGCTGCAAGGAAATTGCCATCACCTTCCTTGATGAAGAGGAATTTATTCTTCAGGGTGGTGGTTTCAATCCGGAAGCGTTTGATATTGTACTGCAGGTTTTTTTTATCTAGGTATACCGCGGAGATAATACTTTCGGCATCAAACTTTTCGATCAGCAAGATACCGGCGCTGTCAAAACGTTGTGTCATTTCCTGGTCGGTGATCTCGTAATGCCCGTCTTTGTAAATTACCAGGATGCGATCATCTGCTTCAAAACTTCCCAGCAGTTGTCCTTTTTCCTCTGCGTTGAGCCGGCCAAACTTATCGTCGAACCAGAGCTTCCTGCCGCTGAGCGTAGCCCTGCCCGCTTCCTTGAATTTCACTGAGCGGATCGGGTATTTCGTCACCTGGTTGCCGATGCTGTTACGGTTTTTGATGTCGAGTTCCTCGAAATAAAAATCGAGTTCTTTATTACGTGCGGTACTGCCCGGGGTGAGGGTGATTTTTACCACCTCGGCCTCCCCGTTGGGATTCACACTGAGGTAATGGACTTTTGATTTTTCATCACCCTTCGTAAGGTCATATTCCTTGTCGCGGGTGATACCCGTTACATTGAAACGTTTCGCATAACTGACACCGGCTTTCCCGTCGGCATAAATCATGTTGTAGGTCGTTCGTTCGTCGTTCTTCTGGAACACGGCCGCATACAGGATATCTTTCCCGATGAAGACCTTATCCTGCACGCGTACCACTTTCATGATCCCGCGTTTGGCAAAAACAATGAGGTCGTCGAGATCCGAACATTCCAGCAGGAATTCATCTTTCTTCAGGCCGGTACCAACGAATCCCTCTTCGCGGTTGATAAATACTTTGGTGTTGGCAATTGCCACATGCCTTGCTTCGATCACTTCAAACTGCCTGATCTCTGTTTTCCTTTCGCGGCCCTTGCCGTATTTCTTTAACAGGTTCTCATAATAGGCCACCGCATAGTCAACCAGATTGGCCAGGTCATGTTTTACCTGTTTGATATCGGCTTCGAGACCCTTGATCTGCGCATTCAGCTCATCGATATCGAGCCGGTAAATCCGGCGGACGGGTTTCTCTGTGAGCTTCAGGATATCCTCGTTGGTAATATCGCGTTTCAGTTGTTTGCGGAAGGGTGCGAAAGCCTTTGCAATCGCTTCGATCACCTTGTCCCAGGTCTCGTGTTTTTTCTCGAGTTCCTTATAGATTTTTTCTTCGAAGAATATTTTTTCAAGCGAGGTGTAATGCCATTTTTCCTGCAATTCCGCCAGCCTGATTTTCAGTTCCTGTTCCAGCAGGTCGCGGGTATTGTCTGTGGAGATTTTCAGCAGTTCCTGCACGCCGAGGAACTGTGGTTTCATATCTACAATCACGCAGGCATTGGGTGAAATGGATACTTCACAATCGGTGAATTTATACAGCGCGTCGATGGTGATATCGGGTGAAATGCCGGGTGCGAGATCAACAAGGATTTCCACTGCAGCAGCGGTGGTATCGATCACTTTGCGGATCTTGATTTTCCCGTTGTCGTTGGCTTTTACAATGGATTCCATCAGCTGCGAAGTAGTTACTCCATAAGGCACCGTTCGGATAGCGAGGGTTTTTTTGTCCACCTCCTCAATATGTGCGCGCACCTTGACCTTGCCGCCGCGTTTGCCCTGGTTGTAGTCGGCTATATCGATCATGCCACCGGTCTGGAAATCCGGAAAGAGTTCAAACTTTTTCCCCCGCAGGTATTTGATGGAAGCTTCGATCAGTTCACAGAAGTTGTGCGGAAGGATTTTGGTGGAAAGACCAACCGCGATCCCGTCGGCACCCTGTGCCAGCAGCAGGGGGAATTTCATCGGGAGGGATACCGGCTCATTTTTGCGGCCATCGTAACTCAGCTGCCAGCGGGTGGTCTTGGCGTTGAAAGCCACTTCCAGTGCGAACTTGCTGAGTCGCGCCTCGATATACCGTGCGGCTGCGGCATCGTCGCCGGTTCGCACATCTCCCCAGTTGCCCTGCGTATCCACCAGCAGGTCTTTCTGTCCGAGGTTGACCAGTGCGTCACCAATGCTTGCGTCACCGTGCGGATGGTACTGCATGGCCTGTCCGATGATATTGGCCACTTTGTTGAACCGGCCATCATCCATTTCCTTCATGGCATGGAGGATCCTGCGTTGCACGGGTTTGAGCCCGTCCTCGATCGCCGGTACCGCACGTTCGAGGATCACATAGGATGCATAGTCGAGAAACCAGGTTTTGTATTGCCCGTGTAACCCGCTGTCGTTGTTCTGTATTTCTGTCAGCTTGCTCTTTGAAATGCTCATGTCCTATTCTTTTCACCGCTGCCTGCGGTGCTTTTTTGTTGTCAGGCCTGTTGGGTGCCCGCTTCCTGTGGCACCTTCGACGGGAGTTTTACATCAAAATCCTTCCAGCCTTTTTCGGGATCACCGCTCACTTCGATACTGCCGGATGATATCAGTTCCTTCATACGTCCCAT
>SEAD01000309.1 GCA_004173355.1 Chitinophagaceae bacterium
GGCAGGGACGTTTTGCCTCTGATCACTTCGCGGTGCTGGCTACGCTGGAACCCTGACCTGAATAGGGTATAAGGGCAAATAAAATTGTGCTGAGGGGAAAAATCAGGTAACTTCCCCTTGGCCAATACCTGGTGGACAACCATCACCAAAAACACACATAATAATTGCTTATGAGAAAGATTTACCTGACACTTCTTTCCGTTTCCGCTATTTTACTTGGCTCGCTACAGCTATCCGCGCAGGTAAGCCGTTATGCATTTACACCTGCGTCCGGTACGTATGCGCCGGTGACCGGTGGTGTGGTGAGTTCGATTACCACTGATGATGGTACGCAGGAAGTACCGATTGGTTTTGCATTCAATTTTGGAGGGGTGGCATACAGTTACGCCGTTATTTCCGCCAATGGTGCAATCAAACTCGGACAAACCGCAGGTACTACTTTTGGTGCCAGCTGGACCAATGTCCTGTCCAACACATCTGCCAACCCCGTGATCGCACCACTCTGGGATGATAACAATGCATCCGGCGCCACAATCACCTATATCACCGAGGGTGCCGCACCTTCCCGCACATTTTCCGTTGAATGGAAAAACCTCCATCTCGGCGGTGCCGGCAGTGCTACCAGTCCTCTGGGCACATTCAAAGTCAAAATAACCGAGACCAGCAACAACATCGAATTCTCTTACGGCAATATTGCCGCACTGACCGCTTCCACCTTTAGTGTGGGTGTGGTTGACCTCAGCAGTTTTGTCAGCATCACGCCTGGTGCCCCGGCAACGGCGTCCAGCAGCACAGCCGCAAACGGACTCTCATCGGCTGCAAACCTGCCCTCAGGAACAGTGTACACACTGGCTTTGCCGGCATGTGACCCCGGTTCTGTCGTTGCTGGCGCTACTGCTTCATCCCTTCCATCGGCCTGTGCCGGTGCAGCTATCACCCTGTCAGTAACGGGTGGTACAGCTGTATCAACCGGACTGACCTATCAATGGGAAACATCACCCGATGGCACGGCATGGACGCCGGTATCGGGTGCCACTAATCCGACCTATACCGTAATCCAGTTAGTGCCCACACAGTACCGCCGTTCGATTACCTGTGGAGCGACCACTGTTTATTCAACAGCAGTGTCCGTAACCCAGAACCCGGTGATCGACTGTTATTGTGATGAAGAACTGACCGCCGATCCGAGTTCGGAAGATATCATTACCAATTTTACCATCACTGCTGCAAACGGAACCAGTTTCAGCCAGTCATCCACTACGTCCCCTACCAATTATACCCGTTACCAGAACACACCGTTTGATATCTCCAGGCAGACAACTGTTACCATTGCCATCACGGTAGGTCCTGACTTCTCCTGGGGGCAACACAGCGCGGCCTGGGTCGATTTCAACCGCGACAATATTTTTGATGAAAATGAAAATGTGGCGCTGTCGGAAGATCCGTCAGATGGGGAGACCACATTAACCTATACATTCAATGTACCGGCTACTGCCGTGCTGGGCAATACACGGATCCGCATCCGTGGCGGCTCCGATGATGGTAGTGCCTATACGGCCGATGGGGCGTGTATACCCACGGACTATGGGGAAACTGAAGATTATATCGTCAACATCGTGCCCGCCCCGAGCTGTATCACCCCGACCGGCGCGGTATTCTCAGCACTTACCACTACCACCGC
>SEAD01000047.1 GCA_004173355.1 Chitinophagaceae bacterium
GCCTCTCTTGTCTTCAGGCCCGGGATTGGTTGAGTGGCTTTTGCCCGGAGGTCAGCTACTGTTACTACGCCGTTTTCAGCGAAGCGGTCCCTGATCCAGTTATAGAATGTCTGTCCTTTATTGATCCCATAGCCGGCGTTTTTCAATTTTTTATACAGGCGCACCGCAAAGCGGGCGATGAGGAACAGGATGGTTGCGGTGATGAGTGAAAGACCCAGTGCAACGCCCGCCCATACCATCATGATATCACTCCTGTGACGAAGGCCAACCAGTATGATATCAGCGAGCAGCAGGATGCCTGTCCACACCACTATACCAACGATCCAGCGACGGGCGCGGCTGCTGAATTCTGCGTCGGTGATAAATGCGCGGATCATTTTGCGGGCGAACGGATGTCCGTCGACCAGTGAAAAAAAGTCCAGTTTGCATACTGCTTCCAGTACTTTTTCAGACTTGGCTTCCTGTTTTGGTCCAGTTACTGTCATCAGCGCGGTATTGATTGCACCTGCGCTGGTGCCTGCCTGGCGGATAAAACGGATACCCATTTTTTCGAGGATCCAGGTGTAGCCTACAAGGGCCACACCTAAAACCCCGCCACCTTTCTGTACGAGGTGGGCGTATTGATGTCCCTGTTCGTCGATCACATCGGACACGACCAGTGGATTGTCTGGAGTAAAGCGGGCTTCAAGACGGCTGATTGCTGCCTGCAGTCTCGGATGTTTGAGGAAGTCGGACACTATCATGGATGAGGGGTTTATGGTGCCGGCAAATTCCGCCCTTTCATTGATTTTCCAATGCCCTCTTCCGGTGATTTTATCCGGCTTCCGATATCCTGTCTTTTTTATTTCCCCATGACCGGTGTTTGGCACCGTCCATTTTTACAATTTTTGGAGTAAAGCGTCCCAGTACTTCCACGAGGTGCAACTGGCTTTTCATTACTGTTTCGATGTCTTTGTAGGCAAACGGCGATTCATCCAGCCCACCCCCCAGCAACCTTACTCCATGCCGGTCGAGTTCATCCCTGAACGCCTTATCCGTCACCGACTGTATAGCCTGTCCCCGGCTCATTTTCCTGCCCGCGCCATGTGCTGCGGAGTTAAGGGATGCGGGTTCACCTTTTCCCCGGACAATAAATCCATCGGCGGTCATTGATCCGGGAATGATTCCCATTACGCCTTTACCCGCTGGTGTTGCGCCTTTGCGGTGTACGATCAGTTCACGTCCGTCGACCATTTCCTTCCAGGCGAAGTTGTGGTGGTTCTCCACTTTTGCAAGTGGCCGCTGGCCGAGTTGCCTGGCTATCTTGCGGTGGATCACATCGTGGCATGCGGTAGCATAATCACCTGCAAGGTTCATGGCCATCCAGTATTCAATGCCTTCCGCTTCATCCATCTGCAGCCAGGCGAGGTTCGCGGCTTCACCGGGTAATCGCCGTTTTGCTTTTGCTATCCGCGTGTATTCATTGGCGATATTGGCGCCTAGTGCCCTAGATCCGGAATGTGAAAGCAGTCCGAGGTATTTGCCTGCGGGCAGCCGGAGTGAATCATTTTCCGTTTCAATGGACACTTCGCCGAATTCGACAAAATGATTTCCCGATCCTGAGCTGCCGAGTTGTTTCCATGCCCGTCCCTGCAGGTTTTTCAGCAGTCGCAGTTCATTGAACTCAGGCCGGTCCATCACCGGATGGTCGGCGGCGTTGTCAAATTGCTGGCCGCTGCCAAAGAGTGTTGCGTCGAGCAGTTCCCGCACGAAATAGTTTTCTTTCTGTATGAGGACCTTCGGGTCAATTGCAAAAATGCTCAGGCACATACGGCAACCGATATCCACGCCGACCCCATAAGGGATCACTGCATTGTCAGTTGCCAGTACGCCGCCGATGGGTAGTCCGTAACCGCTGTGTGCGTCGGGCATGAGTGCACCTGCCACACTTACGGGCAGTTTCGCTGCCTGGTACATCTGGTGTAATGCGCCATCTTCGATGTTGGCGCTGCCAAAGATGTTGAAGTGCACACTGGCTGCATTCATTGCGAGTTGCGCCGATTCCTTTACCGGTTCCGGCAGGAGCAGTTTTGCGACTGGTGCCAGTGTATCATGTGACATGAAAGCTTCCGGGTTTTCAATCAGTTCGCCCAGCATGCCAAGCACCGCTTCTTTTCCCGAGTGTTTGTAATGTTTTTTGACGAGGTTCATTGCCACGCTCACCACCGGTCCTTCCGGAAATCCGATCTGTCGCAGTTCTTTCCCCGATATTGTCTGTTTTCCCATTTTATAAAATTTTGGCGGGACTGGTTACCCGCCGGTTGCTGATCAGTTTTCCATTACCTCCTGGCGCCGGAATCCGATAACTGTTTTTTTGTTTGTTTCGAATGAAGCCTGTTCCTGTGTGGTTACTTCCGCCAGTGTCATTGGCTGGTTCACCTCGTTGGTGAAACCCAGGTGTGCGGAAAGTTTCCCTGCCTTGTCCGTTGTGAGTTTTCCGAACTCATACCGTGCAATCATCCTGCCTTTCCGGAGCAGTGCCGGGTCAATCAGGCTGAGCTGGCTGTTGAACGTACAGATGACCTGTACGCTGATGCAGTCGCTCACCAGCCCGTCACTCAGGTTGAGCAGGTTGGATACGGATGAACCCCGGTTCAGTTGCCGGTCCATCATCACTGATTCGGCGTCTTCGATGACAAGCAGGCTGTCCGGGTTGTCCAGCAGCAGGTCCATGAAGCACGGGTCCATCAGGTTTTCCGCTACGGAGGCAGAAACGAATAGCACCTTCTTGCTGATTTTCCCCAGCACATACCGCAGGTAGGTTGTTTTACCTGTTCCTGGTAAGCCATGCAGCAGGACGATTCCCTTGTCACCGGGTGTTGCCAGTCTTTCCAGGATCACCCGGTTGACGTCTGCAAAATCATCATTGTAGTACAGTCCGATATCCAGGTCAGTCGGTTTTACTTCAATGGGTTTGAGTACGAGGCCGTTTGGTGTGTACCGGATCACGTTCATTTCAAACTGTTGCGCTTTCGGTTCCTGTTTGTATACGGCAAGCTCTTTAGCCAGTTGCGCTGCTTTGCCATATACATCTTCTGTGTATGCGATAGTAACTGAACCGCCGCATAATTCCACGATGATCCCGTAACGCAGTACAAGGATGGAGGTGTCAAATTCAACCACGCCACGGTCTGCATTGAATGTGCTGTTCTGCAGCAGGTCAACGATATCCGTTTTGTAATCAAGGTTCAGGTGACCCCAGACCCCGGCACTGTCCAGCTGGTAAACATGGATCAGGCAGGGCACCCGTCCGAAACGGTGCATGTAGTAGGGATTCAGGTCGATCCAGTCATAGTCGCGCAGTTCAGGTTGTTTCCTGAACCGTCGGGCGATAGCGACTGCTGCATTCCCCAGGCTTGTACTGATGCGTTTGCGGAATACGATGAGCAGTATGATGGCGTATATGTAAATCATGTTTGCTGGTTTTTTCCGGCCGGTGCCGGTGTTTATGTTTTACCGGGCATAAAAAAACCCGGTCGTGTGTGACGACCGGGCCTGCTGAGGGTTCTCATCAGTTTTATCCTGGTCATCGGAAATGAATGGCAGCAAAAGGCATGCGGACACAGGTATGCCCTGGCGTAACAATAGCTGCTGTTATGTTGTAATGTTGTTTTATGCTGGTTGTGTTACATGTCATGGTAAAAATAAAAAACCCCGCAATCGCTTGCGGGGCCTGTATCTTGTCGAATGTGTCAGTCTGACTATCGAACAGTATATCCTGTTCCGCAAATCCGGTTTCCTGTTGAAAGGTCACCTGATGATGCCGGGTTAATATGATTGTACTGTTGTTTCATTCGTTGTTATCTGTTATGTTTTGCGAGTGCAAATATGAAGTTATTTTTTTGAAGATGCCAAATATTTCAGTCGAAAAATAAATTCACGATCGTTATCTTACGGCCGTCAGTCACGGAACGAATGGATTCTAAGTCTTTTCTAATGCACTGTTTACCGCCCTCTTAACAGCAGGAAATCAGCCGGTTGGAATAAGACGGTGAAGGCCCGCAACAGGTGTGTGGATGTTCGCAGGACGGGTCCGGTAACTTTTTTCTCCCCGCGGCTGTTAACTGATTATTAGTTGAAACAAAACACCAGCAATGCACATTTTATTAGTTGAAGACGAACCAGGGGTAGCTTCCATGATCACCAAGGGACTGACTGAAGAGGGACATGAAGTAACTGTTGCCCCCGACGGGAATATCGGTCTGGATATGGCTACGAATGGTAAGTTTGATGTGATGATCCTTGATGTGATGCTGCCCGGGATCAATGGCATTGAGTTGTGCAAACAGCTTCGCAAGCAGAAGGATCATACCCCGATCCTGATGGTGACTGCGCTGGCTTCCACCGAAAATATCGTGACCGGCCTGGATGCCGGTGCGGATGACTATATCAGTAAACCATTTAAGTTCCGGGAGCTGACCGCGCGCCTGCGCTCGTTGTCACGGCGTGGTTCGGTGACGGAAGTACCCGAGATCCTCAAGCTCGCCGACCTGGAGATGAACCTGCTGGCACGGACGGTACAGCGTAACGGTGTGGACATTTCGCTCACTTCTACAGAATACCGCCTGCTTGAATACCTGTTAAAAAACAAGGGCCGTGTGGTATCGAGACTGGATATGCTGGAGAATGTATGGGGTATTGATTTCAACATGGGCACCAATGTGGTGGATGTGTATGTGAATTACCTGCGTAAGAAAATTGACAAACAGGGTCCTGTCAAGCTGATCCAGACCGTTATAGGAATGGGATATATTTTAAAAGAGCCATCATGAAAATCTCCACGCAGACTGCTGTGCTTTTTACCGGGCTGGCGGCCGCTGTTATCCTGCTGCTGAATGCGGTGATTTATTATTATGCCAACAGGGATTCTGCGAATGATTTCCGCAAGCGGCTTGAGTTGCGTGTGGTGGTGGCTTCAAAAATAAATTTCGAAAAAGACACGTCGTCGTCGGCTGCTTACAACGAATTGCGGACCCAGTACCTGGAAACACTTCCTGATGAAAAGGAGTATATCCTGCAGGTGGATTCCGCCACCGGCCTGGTCAGTGGTACGGACCAGCTGCACCTGCACCGTAATTTCTATGCCGATATCCTGAAGGATTCGACCACTGTATTTCTCCATGAAGGCGAAGTGTATTATGCCGGGCGGCATTATACCTATAACGATCGCGAGTACATCATCATCAAGTCTGCAATCAACCTGTACGGGGTGGAGGGTATGAAACACCTGCGCCAGATCCTGTTCTGGGCGTTTATTGGCAAGGTCACACTGGTGTTCGTTGTCAGCATCCTTTTTTCCCGGAAGGCATTTAAACCTTTCCGTGACATGATCGGAAAGGTGAACAGCATCGGTGTCGAGAACCTTTCCCTCCGGCTGCATGAAAAAGACGGGAAGGATGAAATTGCGGCGCTTGCCAAAACATTTAACGGGATGCTGGACCGACTGCAGACAGCGTTTGATATCCAGAATAATTTTGTAAGTAATGCATCACATGAACTGAAGACGCCACTTACCACAGTTATCGGCGAAGCCGAGATCGCGCTTTCGAAACCACGCACTGCGGAAGAATACCGCGATACCATCCAGACGATGCTGGCAGAGGCGGAACGCCTTGAAACGCTGACATCAGGACTTCTTGGTCTTGCACAGTCAGGGTTCAACCACAACCAGCTGAAGCTGGAATGGATCCGGCTGGATGAACTGCTGTATGATATCAAGGTCACCATCAATCGCATTGACCCGGGCAATAAGGTGCAGCTCCGGTTTGAAGACCTGCCATCGGATGAGGACAAACTCCGGCTGCACGGGAACTACCAGCTGCTCAAACTGGCGATCAGTAACATCATGCTGAATGCATGTAAATATTCCAATAACCAGGAAGTAAGTACCAGCCTCCGGATCTATGGAAATGAAGTGACGATCGGGATCACGGATATTGGTATTGGTATCCCGCAGGAAGACCTCAAACATGTGTTCGTGCCATTTTTCCGTGCATCCAATACATCACAATTCAAAGGTTACGGGGTCGGTCTCCCATTATCAATGAATATCATACGTCAGCACAACGGGAATATCCGCGTCGATTCAGTTGAAGGTAAAGGGACTACGGTGACCGTAACACTCCCGCTCTAATCAAATACTAATCTTTATTTTAAAAAGGCCTAATCAGTGTCTTAAGTCTTTCCAACATCCGTGTTGCAACTTTGCTTTACAATTATCAAGTAAAAAAGCAGAGTATGAGAAACGTCCTGATCCCTACAGATTTCACAGTTGAGTCGTTGCAGATTGCGCAGAAAGCGCTTGATGCGCTTGATCACCAGCCCACGAACATCATTCTTTTCCATGCGTTTGATATCAATACCCAGTCGCCGGAAAGGCTGGGTGGTTCCCGCCGCCTGCCATATGCGGAGTTGCTGACCGATGAGTTTCGCAATGGCTGCCGCAGGTTGAAAACCACCTATGGTAAATTCCTCAAGGAAGTTAATATCCGTCATATGTATGGAAGCACTGCATCTGTGTTCCGCAATTTTGTGGATGCGCATGATGTGGACCTGATTATTTTACCCAATGACTTTTTGTTTAGTAAAGTGACGGCGGGTAGTGTGAATCCAGAGAAATTTTTCCGTAAGTCAGGTGTACCGGTGGTTCATCCGGTGATCCGTAAAACAACAATCGTGCAGCCGAGTACTGAGCCGCTGGCCCAGACTATCGCTGTGCTGATCCCTTAATCCCAAATACCCAGGCACAATGTTATTAAAGAAGAATATCCCGTTTTCCTATATAATGGGCAAGGTGAAGTTTGAGTTGCTGTTTGTAACTATTTATGCCATCATCATTGCCATCCTCTACGAAAATTACCATATCACACGGATCACCATTCCCATCGCGATCCCGGCGATACTCGGTACCGTGATTTCCCTTTTGCTTGGTTTCCGGAGCAACCAGGCCTATGACCGCTGGTGGGAGGCCCGTCATATCTGGGGCGCAATCGTAAATGATTCGCGAACGCTGGCCCGCCAGGTGATGTGTTTTACTGAGGTGGTGTATGAAGGTGATGAAGTGCAGCAGTTCCGTGAGAAGCTGATCCGCCGGCAGATTGCCTGGAATTACAGCCTTGGCCAGTTCCTCCGCGGGCAGAATGCCACACGCGGTCTTGAACGGTACCTGGACAGGCATGAGCTGGATTTTATCCGTCATTATGACCATGTGCCGGCGGCCTTACTCGAACTGCATGCCCGCGATCTCCGGATTGCGCTGGAACGTGGCTGGATCAACCGTTTCCAGCAGGTGGAGCTGGACCGCACAATAAGCCGCCTCTGTGATGCAATGGGTAAATGTGAGCGGATCAAAAACACCGTGTTCCCGGTGACATACAGTATGTATATCCACTTTTCGATGCTGTTGTTTATTGCGTTACTGCCCTTTGCGGTGATCCAGTATTTCGGTATGATAGAAGTGCCGGTAGTGGTTGCGATCTCCACCTGTTTCCTGCTGATTGAACAGATGGCGATCCACCTGCAGGAACCGTTTGAAAACAAACCGACGGATACACCCATGACGACCATTGCACGTTCGATTGAAAAGAACCTGAAGCAGATGATGCGCGACCAGGATATCCTGGAGCTGCGCGAAACGAATAAATTTTACGTGTTATAGGAAAACCGCTCTCAATTCTTTCCTTGTTGTTGTCCTGTCAGCTATGATGAGGGCCCGGTTCCGGGCCCTTTTCTTTTGCCGGTACCTTGTTCGAGCGATATGGCAGCAACGGATAATAAGTTAGTTTTCCACGTTGTTTTTCCCCAGTCTGTTACACCGGTCGATTTTAACCGTCGTTCGTCGAGTGAGCCCGGCGCGGCCTTGTAGTATTGACTAAATTGACCGCGTGCCGGTAATAATACCGGTGCGAGCTAAACCAAACCGTGATGAAAACTGCGATTTTCACCTTCCTTCTGTCGATATCTGCGGCTTTGCTCCAGGCCCAGGAGCTTGAGGGGATTGGGAAACAGAAACCGTTTGTGCTTCATGGCAGCATCGGTGCATCTACAACTTACTATTCCTCAAACGAGGAAATCGCCACCCGTCCGCCATGGTCGTGGAACCTTTACGGCAATTTTAACCCGGTGCTTTACGGCATTTCCATGCCTGTGTCCTTTGTCATCAACCAATATGGCAGCAGTTATAACCAGCCTTTCGGTCAGTTCGGGATCAGTCCCACTTACAAATGGGCAAGGCTCCATCTGGGATACCGCACCCTGCAGATGAGCCCACTGGTTTTTGAAGGCCAGAGTTTCCGCGGAGCGGGCATTGAATTGAATCCTAAAATGCTGCGCTTTGCGGCGTTTTACGGGAAACTCAACCGGCGGGTAAATGAGGATACGACCAGCGGGCAATTCGCCGCCCCGCAGTTTTCGCGTCTTGGTTATGGGGTAAAAATCGGTGTTGGCAACCAGAAACATTTTATCGACCTGCTTTATTTCCACGCAAAGGATGACAGTACCTCGGCCAGTGTGATCAGCAAGGACCGTTTTCTTTCGCTGGAGAATTCGGTGATCGGGGTTTCTTTCAAAACCACCATGCTGGGAGACAAACTGGTACTTACCGGCGACCTGGCAAGCAGCGCCAATACGGAAGACCTTGCCACACCTGAACTGGATTCCATCCCGGACGGACTGATGGAGAAGGTGTTCAGCAAGCTTATGCCATTCAGGACCTCCACGCGGATTACCTACAGTGGACAGGCAGCAGCCAGCGTGGTGCTGAAAAATTATACAACCACACTGGGATACCGACGCATCGCACCAGGTTATAAGTCACTTGGCACACCCTATATGATCAATGACATTGAACTCATCAACTGGATGAATAACCTGAATGTGTCACAGGGCAAACTCAACATCAATACCAGCATTTCCAACCAGCATAACAATCTCAACCGCGATCTAACCAATGAGCTGAACACTTTTGTAACCAACCTGAACGTGAATGCGGTGTTGTCGCAGAAGTTCAACCTCAACTTCAATTACTCGGGTTATATGCTGAGCCAGTCAGACGGCACACTCAAATTATCCGATTCGGTGCGGCTCAACCAGCAGATCCACCAGTTCAGCCTCAGCCCTTCGTACACTTTATTCAATACACAGTTTTCTCATACCATCAGCCCCAATATCAATTACATGCTGCTCAATGATGACAATATTGTCACTTCCCCTTTTACAAGCAGTAACAATCTTTCCACGTCCCTCAACTATACATTAGGTGTTGTCCGTACCGGAATGAATTTCTCCGGGACAGCGTTATACAACAGGTATGCGCAGGATACCACCAGGTTTACTTCTTATGGAATCAACCTGGGAAGTGGCGGACAATTCCTGAAAAATAAATCGCTTGGCGCACAGGTGACCGTGGGATATATGCTGAACAGATCCACACTTGGCGATGCACAAAGTAACCTCACCTTTTCAGGTAACCTGAATTACCGGTTTAAAAAACATTCGATCAACGCTTTTGGCAATTATGTGTACACCCCGTACAACCCGATCAACGATGCGGTGGCGCGGGCGTTACGGCAGGTTGTTGCCAGTCGTAATTTCTTTGGCGGTCTTTCTTACAACTACTCATTTTAATTGAATGAACCAATGAAAATATTCCAGCTGATTGCCCGCAAGGCGTTTATTCCATTGCTTGTACTGTGCTGCACCACGGCGCATTCGCAGAGCGCGTGCAGCTATCCGGCGATCCTGACAGCGAATGTAATACCGCCGATCAATGAGACCCTGACCCGCATGGTCATGAGCGGCAATGTCCGCGGTACTATCCGGATCGACAGGAACTGCGTATTTGCCTCTGTGCCGCCGTTTTATGTGACTGCCAAAATAGAGCGCATCACCGGTGGTACCCCTTTCACCATCCGGCGCACAGGGGGGCGCTACACCGTACCTGTAAATGCCGATTATAATCCCATGCCAATCAGTACTGCGGCCATGATGGATGCCTTTGGCAATAATGACCCCACGCTGCTGGCTGTGTCCGGGATCAACCGCAATGCGGTGATTGATGCCAACAACAATATCGTTTTGCCGGAAGGGACCTACCGTCTTTGCCTGAGTGCCATGGTGTCGAGTCCTGCTGCCGTGAATTTATTTTACCCGGCTTCTGACAGTACCACGGGATGTACGGTATTCGTGGTCCCGCCAGCAAACCAGGCAAACAGTGTTGTAATCAACACCCGTTTCACCCCACCAGCCAACCCGGATATTTTCCAGGCGCTGTCGCGGGGAAATGTGATACCAACCGTGTTGTATAACGGGCCGGCGGGTCGTACGACCGAAGTGAAACTTTTTGGTAAAATCGAAAGCCTGTCGCCACGGCCATTTACCATCGAAACCCGTCCTGACTTCAATACGCAGCAGCTTCTCCAGTTGCAGGCGGGCCTTCCGGTTACCCTTGGTCCGGGACAGGTAGCGGATGCTTTTGCCAATTTTAATCCGGGTGACCTGAAAACAACCGGTATCAGCCTTGACCAGCTGCGTGATAAAAACAACAATGTGATCCTTCCGGAAGGGGTGTACCGGATTTGCTTTTATGCGCAGTTCTGGAAAGACGGACTCGTTGGACTGGCCTCGAATATAAATCTTGGCTGCGCCACGTTTAATATCTGTAATAAAGCCGGAGCCCCGCAGTTTTCGCAACCCGTCAGCAACTTTACGGTCAGCAATGCGCTGCCAGTTGTGCGGGTGACATCACCGGTAGTATTTGCCTGGACTCCGCCGGTGGCAACCTGCGGCCTCAATATGAGCAGCATTACCTATGATTTTGAGATCCGGGAAATTTTTGCTTCACAAACCGTCACCGATGCGATCAACAACCCGCCGGTGTTCCGGAAAACCGGTCTTCGTTCACCAAGTTTCCTGCTGGATACCATGTTATACAAACAGGTATTGCAAAGGGGCCAGACTTACGTGATCCGTGTGAAAGCCAACACGGCCTTTGATGCGGCCATCTCGATCGACAATGGTGGTTACAGCCGTGTGCAGGCATTCCGTTATGGGGATGTACCAGCGGGAGGAGGCAACATAAAGGCTGAGTTGAATCCCCGCGGCACCAAAACCCTGATCGCTACATCGCAGCTGAAAGGCCGTGCAGTGTGGACATTCAAAAAAACCGAAGAAGAGCTGCTGCTGTCAGCATCCAATGGAATATTAACCGCAGAGGTTACGGCAAATACTATCAACCAGCCGGTAGTGCAATCCACGGCACAAAAGAATGAAGGCATAAAGGCCGCGATCGATCCCAACTACCGGGTGGTATCGGCCCAGCTGAACGGCACTTCCCTATCAGGCAATGCTGTGCAGGCAGTGAATAACAGTAATGCAGCGGCCCCATCTTCACCAGCCCTGCTTGCAAGGGCAATGGGGGATGGCGAAACGACCGAACTGAAAGACCTGAAAATCCCTGCAACGGGCGGGTCAAAATCGCACCCGCTGGCTGGAGCAAGTGTGTTTATCAAAGCCGTACGAAGCACTGGCAGCGGACAGACGCTTAACCGGGTGGCATCCGATAATCCGGCGCCGGCGCCAGGTGTTCCGCTTTCCACACAGTTGGGAATGGTAACGGCTGCCTCCTTCCTGCCGGTAACGAATCCGGCTGCGGGAAACAATTCCGCAACCCGGCCAAACGGAAGTGTACAACTAAACCAGCAGGCAGCGGCATCGCTTAACAGTCTTGCGCCGAACCTTTTATTTATCGATGAATCAAAACTGGAAGAAGACCTGCTTGCCTCCGGCACTACGGATGCATCGGGAAATTTTATCCTGAACTTTATCGATCCTAAATTCAAGAGCATCCGGAACTACAGCCAGCTGCACGTGGTGATTGAACATCCCGACTTTGAGCGTTACAGTAAGTTCATGGCAATCGGTTCGCCCGATGCCCCGTCAGATCTTGACCTCGGGGAAGTGAAGATGCTGGCGAAAACATACCGTTATACACCAAGGATTGAGGGACTGGCCCGTGATGCAAAGATCGATTTGTATAGTCCCGCCGCAGCATTTACCAACCGGCCGTATTACAATGAAATGGTAAGGAGCAGTTCCAACAGGGAAAAGCTGGTTATTGCCGGCAGGGAATATATAAAGATTGCGACGCTGGGAAATAACCAGACCATCAGCCAGTTGTTTTACCAGCAGGGAAGCAATGAAAACTTTATCATCCGGATTTCTGCAAAAAACAAGGAGCAGTATACAGCCTATATGGGTCTGCTCCCGATGAAATATAGCCGGACAGGCCTGGGTGGCGGTACCCCGGTCGATGAATCAAAGATGGTCATCGGACTGGTGAAAAAATACAAACTCAAAAATGAATTGCCATATATCCAGGGCAAGGTTGAACTGTTTATTGACGATAAACATACCCCGTCCAATTCATCCACCATTCCGGTGAAAGGCGCCACTGTGACGGTGTCCTTCGACAAGAGCAAAGTGCTGGAAGAATATAAAGAGACAGTACAGCCGGCGGGTGCACCCGGATCCACCACATCGCAACCCGGCGCCGGCGTGGGCAATGCCCCGGTTGGTTTTGTAAATGGAGTGTCTGCCACGCGCAGTTTTACCGGGGTAACAGTAAACAATGTGGTGAACAGCAGCGCCACAGGTACCGTTACGGCAACGGCTGGCAACCGGCCGGCAGTTGTAGCAGGTGCTTCGAATGTTTCATTCAATCCGCAGATGCGTCTCGTAAATGAAGTGAATCCCGGAATCGGCGCACAGCTGCACACTATTTTCCGGTACAGCGCAGTTACTGATGCCGACGGGAATTACCGGATCGATAAATTGCCGGTGCTGCAGGAAGGATCATTTTTCACCGTAACTGTGCGTACACCGGATGACATGGACTCATCGGCAAAAACCACAAGGCCATTGGCCCGTGGGGATTACGATGATATGAATTTCCAGTTCAGGCCTGAAGTATATACCGTCACGGGTATCGCCGTGGATGAATCAGGTGCGCCATTGACCGATGCCATCCTGGTGTGGAAATCCGGTGGTTCCCCGGTAGAAGCAGCAAAGAATGGGTTGTTTATTACATCCGCCTATAAAAGTGATTCGCTGGCAATCAAAAACCAGGGATATATCAGCAAGTCGATTTTTGTCAACCTCGACAAGTCGAAACTCCAGGTGATCCAGGGACTGGTGATCACGAAACAGACTGCTACGGATCCGGTGGTTGTCAATAAAACGGGAATGGTGAACAGCTGGGTTACCAGCCTGACATCCCTGCCATCGGTACAGGCAGCGAGTAAACCGGCAACAACAACGGGCAATGCCCCGGCGGCTGTGCAGCCGGTGAGTGCCGGCACATTTGGTTATGCTGTCAGTACCAGTGCCTCACAGACCGTCAATGCGCAGTTCGTGCCCATGTTCAGGGACCTGTTCCCCAACAACCAATTACCTGCTGGCGCGAAGGATCTTGGCAAGGTAGGTTTCCTTGTGAAGGGATCTGCTAAAGTGAAGTTTGTGGTATCGGATGCGGGAAGCCAGGCGAAGGTCGCCAATGCCGTGATACGCGTTGATGATGTATTTGATACGCTGACCGGTAACAATGGTGAAGTGATTTATAAAAGCGGTGGTGGTGCGTTTACATACACGGTTGCGGGTCCCGCCGGTTCGGAATATATCATCCAGTCGGGTGAACTGGGTACCCTTCCCGTTGATGGAAGTACCAGCACAGTGACCGTATCGCTGGAAAAAGGGATCAGGATTTCCGGAAAAGTCAGCAGTGCCGGCAAAAATATCGATAATG
Source organism: Chitinophagaceae bacterium (assembly GCA_004173355.1). Classification (GTDB taxonomy): domain Bacteria; phylum Bacteroidota; class Bacteroidia; order Chitinophagales; family Chitinophagaceae; genus JBEVJC01. The sequence goes on from SEAD01000047.1 coordinate 13,838, forward strand.
CAGAAATCTTTATAGATGGCAGGGAATTCATCACCACGCGCAGCAAAGCCGACGGCAGCTACCAGTTATTCATCCCGAAAGGGGAGAACACGATTAAAGCCACACGTCAGGGCTATATCGGTAAGCAGGTGACAAAAACATACAACGCTTCGTCGACCGAAAATTTCGAACTCGGCGATGGTGGCGGAAAAAATATTTCCAGATTACTTGGATTTGATATTGAACTGGAGAGCCAGCAGCCGGATGGTGCGGGTGAAAAATGGACCGGTTCGTTTGTAAACCTGAAGGCTAATACGGTGTTTTCGGTAAGCGGCAGTAAAAAAATCCATTTCACGAATGTGCGTGTTACGTTTGACGGATCGGGCAACCCGGTTGCAGCAGGTAATGAAGTAAAAACAGACCTCACCGAACTGCCGGTGAAATTGTTTGGCTACCTGCCCGTGGCGGTGAAGGGTATCCCCCAGATTACGGTGCGCGAACAATCGCCCGGAAAGGGAACGATCGGCGGCAGGCTCCAGCTGAATACCGACCAGATGGGCATGGCAGGTGGATTTGTATTTGGAAACCTGCTCAAACCATTGCTGGTGGCGCCAGACGGCCCTGCCGATAAAGACGTACCAGTGTTTACAGCGGATGGCTCCGCCCCGGCAATTGCAGCCTTTGCTATGTCCGCAGCGCGGGAGGACCTGAAGCGACTTGCTGACCAGGCCGTGGCTGACTTCCAGCCAAAACTGAATGGCGCAACGGGCGAAGCAAAAACGGCATTGCAGAATAAACTGAATGAGCTGAAAGCGGCGGCAGCAACTGCGGCCACGCTGGTTAGCGGTTCAGCGCCGATACCCGCCAGTCTCGGCCAGTACCTCGGTGTGGATGTGTTCGGTTTCCAGGCGATGGTGAATCTGTCGAAAACAAAAGTGGAATCCGGCGGTATCAGTTTCGCAGGCTTCATATTATCGCCATCGATCCCGATCATGAGTGCGATGTTCTTTGATATAGAACGGCTGAAACTCGGGACGGATTTCGCGGTGAAGGATGTATCTGTCAGTTCCACGCTTGCTGTGAAATTCAGTATTGCCAGCTGGTCAGCGGAGGTCAACAATGTATCCTTCAGTATGCGTGGCTTCAAGGTGGGGGGAAAGATTGAAGTGCAGATCCCGCAATCTCCAAAGAGTACGATGGAATTTGCGAACCTGGCATTTGGTACCAGCGGATTGTATGGTGGTTCCTTCAGCTTCCCGGGCAATGGCCTGAATGTATTCAATATCATCAGCCTCAAAACCGGCGGTACGCCGCTGAGTTTTGGTGAAGTTGGCAACAGCGGTGTATATAAACTTGGCGGCTCAGCGAAGTTTGGTTTCGGGAAATTATTCTCCGACAATATCGAGGTGCCCTATTTCCAGATCCAGACCAATGGTCAGTTTGGTGTGACGGTACCGGTGAACCGCTCGTTGAATACCGGCTTTGCAAAGTTTGCCCTCAACAGTATTACGTTTAATACAACAACCCCCACACCACAGATTGACCTGGACGGTAAGTTCAGTGTGGATGTAAAACTGATCAGTCTTTCCGCAGGTGGGATCCATTTCCGGACCAGTGGTGTGTCAGTTGATAAAATAGGTTTGGGTCTTGATATACCCGGGACAAAAATCGATGGATACCTGGACATAAAGGATAATGGTTTTGCCGGAGGCGGGAACCTGTCCGTGATAGGTACGCCGGTAAAAGTGAAAATAGATTTCCATTATTATAAAACACCGGGTGGTGTGGATCTCGGGGCGTATTTTATAGCGGGTGTCAAAATCCCGATCGGACCAGTAATCATTACCAAGGTGGGTGGTGGTTTTACCTATCGTTCCAATCCGGAGTTTTTCTCGGTAACCATCACAGGTGGTGCCAGCATCACCGGTCTGGAGGAACTGATCTCGCTTGACCCGATCAGTATCACCGTAGAGAGTGGACCAAAGCTGGTAGGTGAGGCGCATGTGAAAGTGGGTCCGCTGGATGTGGCGCAGGCAAAACTTGTACTCGATGTACCGAATGAATATTTTGCACTCGGTATTGTGGCCGACTTTGAGCCGTTGCCGGATATGGTCCGTGCGCATGTACAGGGAGACCTGATCGTGAGTACAAAAAGCAGTGATACCTATTTCTTCTTTGGCGCGGGTATGGATGTGAACCTGTTTGGCCTGATCCGTTCGGAGGGTGTATTTGCGCTTGGATTCGGGGTGAAGAATGCGAAGACCAGGGAGACGATCAGTTATTATATGTCCAAGGCCCCGTCCGAATACCTGAGCAATGGAACGTTTACCGGGGTATATGTAAATGGTGTGTCGGAAATGGGTGTGAAGAAAGAGGATGCACCGGGGCTTGACCTGGGAGTGATCTCCGGCAAGATCTGGTTGCATACAAGGTCTGATTTCTCCTTCATTGCCAATTTTGACAATGCCAATTTCCGTGTATCTGCGGGGATGAGTTTCCAGGGCGGGATCAGGGGTTGCTTTACTTTTATCTGCGCTGAAGCGAGTGCAAAGGCCTGTGTGAATGTGTCGGGTGGTTATAATAATTCACAGGGCTGGAATTTCAATGCGAGTGCAAGTGGGGAAGCCGTGCTGGCTGCGGGATCGAGCTGCGGATGTAATGATATCTGCATTGGTTTTGTGTATGCAGGCGGAAAAGTGTGTGTGGGTGCCGGGGCGAGGATCAGGTATGAGTCCAGGTCCGGCGGACTCAAGGAACTTAGTATGTTCATCGGAAACAGGTCAAGCTGTCCATAATATTTCAACCAGAATAATATGTTACGATTATTGGTCCTGATAATGATACTGCCATTTTTCACAATGGCCCAGCAGTCAACGGCCTTTGTGTACGCAGGTCCGGCGGGGAATTATGTGCTACTGCAGGCGGGCGAGAGGGTGCAGAACCCTGGCCAGCAGAAGGGCTATGTGATTGAACGCAGCGGGAAGGGCGATAGCCGGTTTACCCGGCTGGCCGATTTTTCGCCGGTACAGAGTTATGATGCGTTTGTGAAAATGGTGGGCAGTACTCTGGCGGCGGACTTCCGGGCGTACATAAAAGCGAAAACAGATGCGGATGTAATCCGGTTTTTTAATACCACGCATGAGGCGAAGGCTTACGGTTTTTATGCACTGGATATAAATATCCTGCGTGCAATGGGACGGGTATATCTGGATGAAGGTGCCGCGACTGGTTACCAGTACCAGATGAAAGCGGGTTCTTCGACCATTGCCGGTCCGGCAGCTCCGGCTGTTTTCCGTAAGGAAAGTCTTCCGCGTGGCCTGGTACAGAAAATATATACAACCGATTCGCTGGTAAGTATCCGGTGGACATTCCCGGTGGTTTCAGGCAATACGCCTTTATTCGCGCGTATTTACCAGCAAACTGATGGAGACGGTAAATATATTTCCGAGCCAACTCTTACCACCATCAACTTTGTTGACAAGGGGGCCTATGCGATGTACGAGAGTGAAGTGCGTCCGGAAAGATTGCTGAATTATTATGTGGTACCTGTGGATTTTTTTGGCAATGAGGGTTTGCCTTCCGATACCGCGACAGCTGTATCCATCAGCTACCGGAAGATCAGCGGGATCCGTGATATAGTGGTGAATGATTCAATGGGTGGATTATTTTCCCGTTGGAAGGCCTTGCCTGAAAAGCCCTGGTACTCGGGCATCCAGGTTTTGCGGTCGCGTGATGCAAGGAAAGATTTTATCGTTATTGATTCGGTTGCCGCCACTGCCACTTCTTATCTCGACCGGCAGGTGTTGCCCAATGTGACCTATTATTACAAGTTCCGTCCGCTGGTATACAAGCTCGGGGGCTGGGAAGAAATTACTGCAACAACCGTCCATGGCAGTATGGGTTCTTCAAAGAACCCTCCCCTTGCCCCGAAAAATTTCACAGCCGATAAGGAAGGGAAAAATATCCGGCTCAACTGGGACTTCAACCAGGAGCTGGACATATTTGCCTACTATGTGCTGAGGGGTACATCGTCGGCAAATATGGAAATCGTGTCACCCGCGATAATGGACAGTACATGGCTCGACAGCACCGCGGTGCTGAGCGGACGCACCAATTATGTATACAGCGTGCTGGCAATGAATAACAGCCAGCTGAAAAGTGAAAGCTCACGCAGCGCCGGCATCACTCCGGCAAGGGGTGAATATATCCAGGCGCCCGACGGGATTACGATCCGTCCGGACGGCGCCAGCCTGATGCTCACATGGCCGGATATACGCAGGAATGATGCGGCTATTGCGGGTTATATCCTTTATCGCAAGGGAAAAGAGGAAAAGGAATTCAGGGCGGTGAGTGAACAGCTGCTGGTGAAACCATGGTATGAGGACAGGACTGTGAAACCAAATACCGGTTATGATTATACCGTGTCGGCGGTGGATCGTTTTGGATATGAGAGTAATCGTTCGCCCGCCGCATCTTATGGACTGCTGGTGAAAATCATACCACCTGCGATGATTTATGTCCGCAAACTCAGCGCGGGTGTGGAAGTGTCATGGCCGAAACAGAATGATGCAGCAGTGACGGGTTATACAATTTACCGCAAGACCCCCGCTGACAAATCGTTTGTGAAAGTAACATCTGTCAAACCTTCCGAAGGGTTCTATGTTGATAAACAATTTGCCAGCGGCAAACTGAATATCTATGCGGTGAAAGCGAGTACGAGCCAGGGGGAGAGTGGTTTCAGCCCGGAGAAAACAGTATACGTACAGTAGGTTGGAGGATAATTTAAAGTGTGTGTTAAATTAAAAAGGAGGGCTCGAACCCTCCTTTTTAATTTGTCTGGAAACAATCAGCTGACTGCATCAGCGCCTGCGGTTGCAACCGCATGGTCATTTTCAACGCTGTCTCCCGATACGCCGATCGCACCGATGATGTCACCGTTTTTATTTTTGATCAGCACTCCACCCGGAAAAGTGATCAGGCCTCCGTTTGAATGCTCGATATTGAACAGTGGTTTGCCCGGTTGGGAAAGTTTACCCACTTCCCCGGTTGGCATGTTGAAATACCTGGCTGTGCGGGCCTTACGTTGGGAAATATCGATTGAGCCAATCCAGGCTTCATCCATGTGTGCAAATGCCACAAGATTGGTCCCGGAGTCAACAATCGCAATGTTCATCAGTGTTTTTAATTCTTTTGCTTTTTCCTTTGCAGCCGCGATTGCCTGTTCGGCCTGTTGTAATGTGATATTCATATGAATTTTTTCCCATTACGGTCCAAATACGGGGCCACAGTTTTCAGTTGGCAGCTGTGACCTGTGCTGCACGCCATTCCTGCGGGGTACAACCAAATTCCTGTTTGAATACCCTTGCAAAATACCCGGGGTCATTATACCCGCAGTCGATCGCAATGGATGAGATACTCAGGGATGCAGACCTTAGCAATTCTTTTGATTTTTTCAGGCGGACCAGCCGGATAAATTTATTGGGGGAAAGTCCCGTCAGTGCATCCAGTTTTCGGTGCAGTTGCGAATGGCTCATAAACACGAGGCGGCAAAGGTGTTCAACGGTAAAATCTGCCTGGTCGATATTTTTCTCCACTGCTTCCCGAACCCTCGTTACAAAATTATCCTCTGTTACCTGTTCATTTGCCAGGAGGTTGGGTGGCGAGGGTATGGACTGTATTACGTCGGGTACGATACCTGCCTTATCGAGATAGTGTTTGCGCAGCAGGGCGCGGAGTTCAAGCAATTTGCGGATACGCAGGAGGAGCTCGTCCGGGTTGAATGGTTTCTCCAGGTAAACATCTGCCCCTTCGGAGATTCCTTCCAGGCGGCTGCCAGCATCTGCTTTCGCCGTCAGCATAATGATCGGGATATGGCTGGTAAATTCATTGGCACGTAGCTGTCGCGACAGCCCGAACCCATCGAGCAGCGGCATCATTACGTCGGTAATAATCAGGTCTGGCACCAGCTCCCTGGCCTTTTCAAAACCTTCCTGTCCGTTACGTGCAACTGCCACGCGATAATCGGTAAGGCACGAGCTGGTATAGGCTACCACATCGGGGTTGTCCTCCACTATCAGTATCAGGGCCAGATCATTTTGCCCGGCATTTCCGGAGGGATATTCTGCTGCGGCAAACAACTGGTCATGTACGAGCTGGCTGTCCTGGTACAGCGGTGCTTCTGTGCCTTCAGCCACGCGGGTCAGTGGCAGGATAACGGTGAACTCAGTGCCTGTTGCCAGGTCTTTCGCCGGGCTTTTTACAATGATCTCCCCTTCCATCAGTTTCACGAGTTCGCGTGTAAGGGCCAGTCCGATCCCGGTACCTTCCACCTTCCGGGTGTGGCTGTTGTCAAGCTGGAAAAAGCGTTCGAACACCTGTTGCAACTGGTCCGCGGGAATTCCGATACCATTATCCCGCACCTGGATAATCAGTGTAAGATTGGGTTCATCATGGGGTATTTCATTTTTACTGATATGGACGCCGATGATCCCGCCGGCGGAGGTAAACTTGAGGGCATTGGATAAAAGATTGGAAAGGATCTGCCGTATTTTTTCGGGATCGTAGTTTACATAAAGCGTATCTATATCTGATGTAAACCGCACCTCTTTCTGATGTGTACTTCCCAGTGTGACAAAGGGCTCAGTGATATAGCGCAGGTAATGGAGGATTTCTCCCCCGATGATGTTGAGCTGCATTTTCCCTGTCTCCAGTTTTGACAGGTCCAGCATTTCATTCACCAGGTTGAGCAGGCTCTGGCCGTTGCGTTTGATCATATCCATCCGCTGGTGGAAGCGCTCTTCCGGATTGCGGACTACCTGTTCAGCCATGCCCATAATAACGGTAAGCGGGGTACGGAATTCATGGGTGATATTCGTATATAGCTGGGTTTTTACCGTGTCGAGTTCCCTGACCCGTTTTGCTTCGAGCTGTTCGAAGCTGAGCTGCGATTTCAGTCGTGCCCGGTTGACCGAGAACCGCACCCAGGCGCCGATAGCGGCTATGCCAAGCAGAACGTAAGCACTGTATGCCCACCAGGTAAGCCACCAGGGTGGCAGGATCCTGATCCGGAGTTCGGCGATATGTGTGCTCCATTCACCCTGGCTATTACTTGCCTGTACTTTAAAAGTGTAGTTGCCTGCGGGCAGGTGAAGATAGGTAGCGGTGCGCCGGTTTCCGCTCTCCACCCAGCTGTCGTCGATGCCCTCCATTTTATACCGGTATTTGTTCTGGACCGGTGCTGTAAAATCCAGCGAGGAAAATTCGAGGGTGACGATATCCTGGTTGTGGTTCAGGGTTATTGCCGGTGTTGTTTCAATGGTTTCATGTAAGACGCCGGTATTATCCCCTGCCAGTACCGGTTTGTTGCCCAGCAGCAGGCTGGTGATGAAAACATCCGGCTGGTAACCGGGGGTAAGGATTTCTGCGGGATCAAAAATATTGATGCCATTTACGCCGCCAAAGAGCAGCCGACCATCAGGCAGTTTCGCGAATGCGCCGGTATTGAATTCATCTCCCTGCAGTCCGTCCGATGTAGTATAGTTGCGGAATGTCCATTCGCCCGAAGCGTCCTTTTTCTTCACCAGGCAGAAGATACCGCGGTTGGTGCTGCCCCAGATATTACCCGTTTTGTCTGCCAGGATACCATAAACTACATCATTGGGCAATCCGTTTTTTGTGGTGAGGTGGGTGAATTTTCCTGTTCTTTTATCGAGACGGTTTAATCCACCACCCTTGGTACAGACCCACAGGTAACTGTCATCATCCGGATCATCGAGGAAGCAGGATACATAATTATAGTTGAGTGATGCTTCCCCGCCGTGTTTGTACCAGCGTACAAGCGCCGTGTCGGCTGTAGTGATTTCAAAACGGACAAAACCTTCTTCGGTACCAATCCATTTTATGCCTTTGTTGTCCTCGTAGAATGCAGTAGTCTGCGCGCTCTGCAGCATCGGCTGGGAGCGGTTTTTATTGATGGTGAAATAGGCGATGTTTTGTGTTTTCGGATCCATCCGGGCAATGCTGCCATTGAGTCCGCAGATCCACAGGTAACCTTTCCGGTCATAGGTCATCGGTTGTTTGTCTTCACTGCCTTTGAGGGCGAGGGGTCGCGAGCCGGATTGCTGTGAAGCGGAGTTATAGTGAAGCAATATATTTTCCGGCTGGTCCTTCCAGATCCAGTAGTCACCCTTATTATCGACGATGAAGTTGTTGCAGTTGTCTGTCACCGGTATGTCCGGATTGGGGTTGGCTACATCCGTGCCGGCTCCGTTGATCCATTTTTCGCTTCTCCAGCCGCCGAGGAAAAATGTATTGTTCCCGAGGCTGATGATGTTGCGGGTACTGAGTCCGTTTTGCTGGTGGTTAAACCGGGATGCGGAGAGATTGAGTTTGTTGAAACCTAATCCTGCGGTGCCTGCCCACACAATACCGGAACGGTCAACCATCAGCATCTGCAGGTTGATAAGGGTGGACATAAAGATGGTATTGCGGGCCAGCGAAAATGGTTTGCCTGGGGCACAATCACTGAAGTCATGGAAAAGGGCGAGGGACTGCCCGGTTGGTGGTTTACCAATATCTGGGAAGCTGATGCTTCCATCGCGTTCCTTTATTATGATACCCGGGATAATGTTATTCAGTGTATCAAACGGCCGGAAGATATTGGTGGAGTCCTGGATCATGCGGTTACGCGGGAACAGGTCGCGCGAGGTCCAGATCCTGCGACCCACCCGGTTGAATGCCTGCGTGAAAATATTCCCGTCGTTCAGCAATTCCGATTTTCCGCTGGCGGGGTCAAAAAGCCAGACCCGGCGGCTTTCCGTGCCTACCCAGATATTGCCTTTTTCATCCTTGCCTATGCCTGATGGCTGGTCGGCCTGCGGGAGATGGTGATGGGCAATGGTTGCGGTAGTATTGCCCGTGAAATAATTATCGGGCAGGCTGATAATATCGAGTCCTTTATTTTCCGGTGAAAGGATAAACCGGCCGTCGGGGAGTTCGACCACCGGCGAACTCAGGCGGTTGCCCGCGAGGCTGTTTTTGTTTCCTTCCTGGTGCTGGATGCGATGGAACCGTCCGGTTTTTTTATCATAAATATTGAGTCCGGCATCCTGGGTTGCTGCCCAGATGCGGCCTTTACTGTCTTCAAACACCGTACGGATATAATTGCTGCTTAATGACCAGGGGTCGGCGGGATCATTGGTGAAGACCCTGAAACCATAACCATCGTAGCGATTGAGGCCTTCTTTTGTGGCAATCCAGATGAATCCCTCGCGGTCCTGGATCATTCCGAAGATCATACCCTGCGAGAGACCCTGTGCCGTAGAGATATTTTCGAAGCGGGGCAGTTGCTGGGCTTGCAGATCCTGGATGGTCCACAGAAAAGCGAAGGCGAGAAACGCCGTCGGTCGCAGAGGCATGGTGGGCATCATTAAAGTTAACCGGAATATGGTAGAGATCTTCTACCGGGTAGGGGGTATTTTCCCCGGGGGTTGCGAAAAATCTTAATAAAATCCATACCGTGTAAGGATCGCTTTGTACGCGGGTTTGCGGATTTGATGAATAAATCCTGAAATGGCACGATTTGTCCGCATGTCGTTTCTGTTTCCGGCCGAACTTACCAATCCAAACCACCACGTATGCAGATGCAGCCATCAACCGAGAACCTGAAACGGACCATTGGTCCCTTCGCGCTCGCGCTTGCTATTTTTAATGCGGTCGTCGGTTCCGGGATTTTTGTACTGCCTGCATTGGTGGTGGAAGGGATCGGCGCTACGGCTGTCCTCGCCTATTTTATTTGCGGAGCCGTCATCCTCTTGATTGCACTGTGTTTTGCCGAGCTGGGCAGCAGGACAGACAGGAGCGGGGGCATCTATACTTATGTGGAAGAGGCCTTTGGTCCTTTTGCCGGTTTCCTTGCGGCGTCGCTTTACTGGATTGGGAATTGTATCATGGCGGATGCTGCCGTGGCCAACGTGCTGGCGGGCATTCTCGCGATTATTTTCCCGGTGCTGGGGCAACCGGGTTACCGGTTCCTCGTAATCTTGCTGGTTTTCGGAACCGTTATGTTATTGAATATCCGGAGTGCAAGGGGCGGTATGGGACTGGTGCGGATCACGGCACTTTCGAAGATTGGTCCGCTGCTCCTGCTGGTGATCATCGCATCTGCGTTTATCGACCCGTCCAATCTCCGTTGGGAGGTGGCCCCGACCTGGTCCAATATGGGGACTGCGTCCATCCTTCTCTTTTATATGTTTATGGGCATGGAAGCCCCACTGTCCAACGGTGGTGAGATGAAGGATCCACGACGTACGGTTCCCCTGGGATTATTGCTGGGCATGTGTTTTATATTAATGTTGTATGTAAGCGTGCACCTGGTCACGCAGGGTGTGCTGGGTAACACAATGCCCTTGCATAAGGATGCGCCCCTGGCAGCAGTGGCCACAATTGTTGCCGGTACGGCAGGCGCTGTAATCATTTTGATTACCGGTGCGCTGTCTGCACTCGGGGTGGTGGCAGTGGATATGTTCAGTATTACGCGGATCCTGTTTGCGAGTGCCCGTGCGGGGCTGATGCCAGGCCAGCTCGCGCGGGTGCATCCGAAATTTGAAACCCCCTGGATCTCGATCATTGTATATGGCAGCCTGGGTTTTGTGGTTGCGGTCTCCGGCAGTTTCCGTCAGCTGGCCATTATTTCTTCTGCATCGGGTCTGCTGGTTTATTTTGGGGTGATGATGGCTGCCCTGCAGGGAAAATTGCAGAAGCGGGGAAGCCGCGAGGGCGGGTTCCGCATACCATTTGGTCCGGTTATCCCGGCGCTGGCGGGACTGGTAATTCTCTGGATGCTTTCGCACCTTGAGAAAAAGGAACTGCTTGGGATGTCGGGATTTATAACCGCGCTGTCGGTGATCTATTTTTTTATGAGTTACAGGAAGAGGAAGGCGAGGATACGCCCGGTCGGGGAGCCACTATGATATAACGGAATGGATGAAACGTGTGTTGATACTTATACCGTCCGGCATGGCCACCACACTGCTGGTTGCGCAACCCCGTGCCGATGGCATTCAGGGCAACCCGTTGAACGGGAAAGCTTTGTCTGCCGCGGCTTCCTGGGGACCAGTGCCTGCATCGGTGACCCTTGGCATTTTATTAATGCTCATTGCCTGGCTGCTGCTGTTCCGCAGGTTTGTGGCCGCACCCCGGGTCATCCGTTTCCTGTCGCTTGGTGCGCTGCTGCTAGTGGTTGAGTTGCTGAGGCTGGTGTCGGTGACTGCGGTTGAACGGCTTTCGGCATGGTCGCCATTATTGCTGGTGCCAGTGGTGATATTGATTGCGTCGCTGCTGATTGCTTTCCACTTCCGGCTGGAGAAATGGGCGGTGAAGAAGCTTGAGCAAAAAAACAAACAGCTTCGCCTGGCTGATGCCCGGCGGATCGTGAATAAAACTTAGGGAATGTGTAATAGTGGTTTAAGTGGATACCTGCCCTGGCTGGCGTATATTCACAGTAACCAGAACTGATTTTTAATGTCAAACAAATACAACGCGTCTTCCGTAGACTGGAAACATATTTTCCAAAGCCGCAATCTCCTGCTGATGTTGCTGGGTACGGGTCTTGCCGTAATTGCCATGAAAGGCTTTATGATTCCCAACCGTTTTCTTGACGGGGGCGTAACAGGGATCTCTATTCTCTTCCATGAACTTTTCCATCTGAACATCAGCCTGATCATGCTGATGCTGAACCTGCCGTTTGTGTACCTGAGTTATAAAAAAATCGGGAAGACCTTTGCGGTGCAAACCAGTATCGCGGTGGTATTGCTTTCCCTTGGACTACTCTTCGTTGATATCGGTCCGATCACGACTGACCGTTTGCTGATCGCCATTTTTGGTGGCATCCTCATGGGTGCGGGTGGCGGTCTCGTGATCCGCACCAGTGGGGTACTGGATGGTGCCGAAGTGATTGCTGTGTTTACAAGACGTAAGACGGGTTTCTCCAACAGTGAAATCATCCTTGCGATCAATACATTGATTTTTGCCATTGCGGCAATCAAGTTTGGCATCGAGACGGGTATGTATTCGATCATTACCTTTTTCACGGCCACACGCGCTACCAATTATGTGGTGGACGGCATTGAGGAGTTTACTGCTATGAATATCATCACTTCAAAAGAAGAGGAAGTGAAATCGATGCTGGTCAATGATTTTGGGAAAGGCATCACCGTTTATAAAGGCAAACGTGGTTACCTCCCTGGGAGTTATGATATGAAAGTCGATACGGAGATCATCATGACGATTGTGACCAGGCTTGAAATAAAACAGATCCAGGACGCCCTGGTGGAGATAGATCCCAATTCTTTTGTGTTTGTACAGAGCATCAAGGAGGCCAGTGGCGGCATCCTGAAGGCGAAGTCGCACGCACACTAGCTGGTTGGGTTTCGTTAATACAGTACCTCTTGAATCCCTGCAATGCAACCGGTGAAAAACCTGTTGTAACTGTATGAACGAACCATAAACCAGCACCATGACACGGACCAGCACCTTATCGATTTTATCTCGAGCGCTGTTCGCCAGCTTTATTGCCTGTATGATCAGCAGTTGTAATGGCCGGAGGGATATCCCGTTGCCGGAGGACGGCGGTTATGCCCCTCCGGACGTAACTGCCATAACGTTTGGTCCGGAAGAACCGCTGGTATGGACAGACAAGCCGTTGCCGCTTACTACAAGCCCTTCGCCTTTTCCATTTGCGAAGCTGCCGGAATACCTGTTCGACTCATCGGGTTTCCGGAAGCTGGGAGCACCGCCCGACACCGTACGGTTTGAAATGGCGGCTTTGCCAACTGTAGCGTTCGATTTTGAAAAATTACCCGATGTGAAAGTTCGCAGGTCAACATTGCTGTTGCCTCCTCCCGAACGGATCAGCATGCCGAGGCCAACTTATAAGAATGCCAGGGAGATCGTATTTGATTTTCCGCCACCATTGAATTCGCTTACTGTAAATGGTATGGTGAGCGACCATACCGGTAATACCTGGATGCTGACCAGCGGCGGTATTATCCGGTACGACGGCGAAACAATCCTGCGGTACATGCCCGGAACCAACTTCAGCAATATTTCCTCGGTTGTTTTTGACAGGGATAATGTCATGTGGTTTGCCATGCGTAATTCCGGGCTTACCTCTTTTGATCCGGCCAATGGTACTGGTACCCAGTTCGACAAAACGCCAGGCTTCACACCCCGTGATAATGTGCAGGTATATATCGACTCAAAAAACAGGATTTGGGCTTCCTGCCTGCCACCGGGATATGGCCCGGAGAGTGATGCGACCAGCGGTTACATGATACGAGTGGATGAAAAAAGGGAAACGGCAAAAATATGGCGGGAGGCGGACGGGTTGACCGGAGGCGCGCCGACGGGCGTAGTGGAAGACGCCAACCATAATTTCTGGTTTACCAATGCAACCAGGGGTGTCAGGATTTATGATGGGAACAGCAAACAGTTGCGGACCCTGGGGATGAAAGAGGGCTTATCGATCGATTCGATATCCACCCCCAATATTGATTCTTCCGGCCGGATACTGTTGCCGGGCCAGGATTTTTCTACAAATATAGTGGAGCCTTCAGCCGGCATCATTATCAAAGCCGGAAAGAGACAGGGTTTGCCATCTTTTTTCAATGTGCCGCAGATCCAGACGGATAGGGAAGGGAACCTGTACCGTGGATCCGACCGCGGGTTGATGATCCTGAACCGTGATCTCACTGCGAAGTCTGTCTACCAGCGTCCGGAGGGATTAAATGCCCTTTCCGGAGTCAATCCATTTTTTGACGCCAGGAACCAGTTGCTGGTTGGCAACCGCCTTGGCGTCCAGATGTTCCGGAAGAATGGGCTCGACATCCGCAAACGTGGTACAGTGCAGGTATCCACCATGCTGGAGGATACACGCGGACGGATCTGGATTGGTTCGCTGGAATCGGGGATAATGATCCTTGACCGTAAAACAAACCGTTACAAACTGTATGATGCTGCGCATGGACTCGCAGACAATTTCATCCAGTACATGACGGAATACGATGGGCAGGTATTGATCAGCACACAGGCCGGCGGTCTGGAAATTATCGACACGGCACTCCGGCAGGTGGAAAGGATTGGTGGTGTGCAGGGGGTGACAGGTAACCTGACCACAATGGAAACAGACCAGGATAAAAATATCTGGATCGGCGGGCTGGGTCAGGGCCTGGACGTAATCGACCCGCGTACCAAATCATTAAGACACCTTGGTACGGGCCAGGGGATAAAGGATTCGGCAATGGCCGAACTGAAACGGGATCGGAAGGGGCTGCTTTGGTTTATCTCGGGCTGGGGAGGTGTGGGTTATATTGATCCGGTTAAAAAAACCATCCGGCATATCGTTAAATCGGGTCATAGAATACTCACTGCAGGCGAACAGGACGTACTGTTGAAACATGACAGCCGGGGAAATACCTGGGTGATGACGAGTACAAAAGGATTCCTGATGATCAATCCGACCCATGATTCGGTGAGTTATTTCGGGCCCGCTCAGGGTGTGGCCGCTGCCACAGCCACCTCTATCGGTGAGTACAATGGTAGAATGTACCTGGCACTGGGATCAAATGGACTTACCGTGCTTACACCCCCCGATGCAGGAAGCAGGAGCTGGAAAGTGGATGCGATTTCGAAATATTCGGGCCTTACAAAAACAGTCAGGAGCTATAATTCCGACCTGATTACAAGGGATGGTGAATTCTGGTGGGGAGATGATGGCATAACGATCATCCGGAATACAGATAAAGGGTTTGGTGATTCGACATACAACGAAACGTACATAACCGGGTTGAACCTCGAAGGGGACGATCAGTACTATGTCGCCAATCCCTGGAAATACACAGCAGGTGACACTATAGGTTACGACTGGGGAGGTGCACGGCAAAAGCTTACATCAAAGTCGGATGCAAAAGACCTTCCCTGGCTACAGGGTGGGGGGCTTATCTGGGACAGTCTCGACCGTAATTATTATGTGCCCGTGAACCCGGTATTCCCGTATGATAAAAATGTGATCCAGTTCCAGTTTGCCCAGGTGCATCTCGGGGCCAGGGATTCGGTGTACTACCGGTATATCCTGGAAGGGTTCGACCAGAAATGGAGTGCAAAGATGAGCAAGCCGTTTTCTGAATTCTACCGCAATATTCCTCCGGGCCGTTATACTTTCAAAGTAACCAGTACAAACCGCGGGGTATGGGGCAAACCAGTTGAATACTCCTTTACTGTCAGCCCGCCCTGGTGGCGTACCTGGTGGGCGTATCTGATTTACGCACTAATGCTGGGAGTCCTGCTCCGTGGTTATGTGGTGTATCGTTCACGACGGCTCCGGCGGGAAAACAAAGTCCTGGAGGAAAAAATTCATCTGCGCACCCAACAGCTGCAGCATTCCATTGAAGAACTGAAAGCCACACAGGGACAACTGATCCAGTCCGAGAAGATGGCATCACTGGGTGAACTCACAGCGGGTATCGCGCATGAGATCCAGAACCCGCTCAACTTCATTAATAATTTTGCAGAGGTGAACATGGAACTGCTGGTCGAACTGACAGAGGAAATTGACAAAGGCAATCCTGCTGCGGCTAAAGAACTTGCGCAGGATGTTATCAACAATGAGCAGAAAATCAACCACCATGGTAAACGTGCCGATGGTATTGTAAAAAGTATGCTGCAGCATAGCCGTGGGAATGCCAACACTTCAAAGGAGCCAACTGACCTGAACAAACTGGCGGATGAATACCTGCGACTGGCCTATCATGGGCTGAGGGCAAAAGACAAATCATTTAATGCAGCGCTGAAAACGGATTTTGATCCGGGTGTCGGTATGGTGAATATAATGGCGAATGATATCGGCCGCGTCATCCTTAACCTGATCACCAATGCATTTTATGCCGTCGGGGAGAGGAAGAAGTCTGCGGGTACCGGATACGAACCAACAGTATCTGTTTCATCAGGGAAAGCAGCCGGTAGGGTCGAATTAAAAATCGCGGATAACGGCGGAGGCATCGCGGAGAAAGTGCGGGAGAAAATTTTCCAGCCCTTTTTCACCACCAAACCTGCGGGACAGGGAACGGGGCTCGGATTGAGTCTCGCCTATGATATCGTAAAAGCACATAACGGGGAGCTGCACCTGGATACCAAGGAAGGGCAGGGCACCACGTTTACCATTGTATTGCCTGCTTAACCGATCAATCGATTCAAAAATCACAGGGTAGGAAAGAAACCATTTAACCGATACAAATGAAAGTTTTAGTTGTAGATGACGAACAGGATGTGCAGCTGCTTTTTGAACAGCGTTTCCGGAAGGAAATCCGCAATGGCGAGATCGCATTCGTGTTTGCTTTTTCGGGGGAAGATGCCCTGAAGTATTTAAATGCCAACCAGCAGGAAGCAGTGCTGATCCTCTCGGATATCAACATGCCTGGCATGAGCGGGCTGGAATTACTGGAGAACATCAAGACCACCTATTTCAAGCCTCCGCCCATCGTGATGATGGTGACTGCGTACGGGGATGATGAAAATTATAACACGGCAAAACGACTGGGTGCGGACGACTTCCTGACTAAACCGGTTGACTTTACCGCATTGAAAGCAAAGCTTAAAACTATTTTATCATGACCAAGATTTTAGTGGCGGATGATGAAACGGATCTGGAGATGCTGATCAAACAGAAGTTCCGCCAGAAAATCCGTGAGCAGCAGTATGAATTTGTGTTTGCCATCAACGGAAATGACGCGCTGGAAAAAATACAGGCACACCCGGATATCGATATTGTATTGAGCGATATCAATATGCCGGAGATGGATGGATTGACACTGCTGACGAAGCTGGGTGAATCGAGTCCGCTTATCAAGGCAGTAATTGTGTCCGCCTACGGAGATATGGAGAATATCCGGACAGCGATGAATCGCGGCGCATTTGACTTTGTCACAAAACCGATCAATTTCGAAGACCTGGCGGTTACTATGACCAAGACCATTGAGCATGTGCAACAGACCCGTGAGACGCTGAAGGCGATCAAGGAGAACAATATCCTGCGCATGTATGTGGATGAATCGGTGCTCAAGTTTATGGGTAGCCAGGAATTTGAATCATCACTGATGCTGAATGAGACAGTAGAAAACACGGTGGTGTTTATCGATATCTGTGGTTTTACCCGTATCAGCGAAAACGAACCGGCGGACGTGGTGGTGAACCTCCTCAACAAATATTTTGACCTGATGGTCAAGGAGATTCTTGCACAGGGAGGTTATGTAGATAAGTTTATCGGCGATGCCGTGATGGCTGTGTTCAGGGGCAACTTCCACCTTGACCGGGCGATCGATGCCAGCCTCGCTGTGCGTGCGGAGATTGAAAAACTGCCCGCGGCGGCGGAGGGAACCAGTTTCAAACCCGATGTGGCAATAGGCATCAACAGTGGCGAGATGATTTCGGGAAATATCGGATCCGCCAGCCTTCGCAGGCTTGACTATACGGTGATCGGGGATGTGGTGAACACACGTACCAGAAAGTGAAAGAATCATTCAATTGCCGGGGTGTGGGCGAGGTATCGCTGAAACACAAGGCGAAGGCAGTGAATATATACGAGGTGGTTGATTAGGATTCACGTTATAAAAGCAAAATGCCGCAGTTCAGGTGAGCTGCGGCATTTTATTTTCTTTAATTTCTTTATTCAGCTGTTACGCCAATGGTAACCCGTGTATCATCCTTGAACAGGCTGATAGCTTTTGGCTTTGCGCCGGCAGGAACTTTATAAGTCCAGGTTTCTTCTTTTGATGTGGCTTCCGGATCAGCACGGAGATAGTCCGTCCCGGTTTCAGCAGTGATGCTGGTACCATTGTCGAGCTGGAGGCGTGAATCAGAGTAGCTGATACTCTGGCCGCTTCCCTGGCCGATCTGTGCTTTGTTGGTTACAGTCATACGGATAGTCAGCTCGATGCCGGTGTCTTTCCCGTCGGGGTCGGTCAACGCAATGGCGGTACCACCCTTTATACTTACCAGCAGGTCTTTTTGTTTGCCTAGGATGGCGGTATCGCTGGCAAATTTCACTTTGTATTCTTTTACCGTGTTGGTGGAAGGCGACTCCGATTTGGTATCGGCTGGTGTTTCTGCGGTGGTCGCGGGAGTGCTGCCATCAGCGGATGGTTCCTTTTTGTTATTGTTGCAGGCAACGGCCGCGATAATTGCTAAAGGAAGTATGAACCGTATTACTTTCATAACGTGATGTTTGTTGGTTTGGTGAACAAGGGTTTTGAGTGAGCGAAATTAATCCGGATTAAGCTGGCAATAAAATTAATCTGACTGGCGAATGTTATGTTTGTTTAATCATTTCTCCGGTAAAATTCCTGGGTGCAGCTCAAGTCCGGCTGATCGGCCTGCACAAAACAAAAATCGGTCCATGCTTGAAGGGGCGGGATTCAGGGGAGTTCAGGATTATACGGGTAGGCGTATCGTGAATACAGCGCCTTCGCCGGATTCCGACTCCACAGTCAGTTCGCCGCCGGCCGGTCGGTTTGGTAGTAAAAAAGGGTTGCAGGACTTTGTCGATGATGGCCGGTGGAATACCGTTGCCGTTGTCCCTTACCTGTACCAGGATGGCGTCGTGCTTCCTTCGGGTAATGACTTCAACCCGCGGGTCATATTCAGCTCCGGCTGTGATCTTCTTTTCAATTACAGCATAAAACGCATTGGTGATGAGGTTCAACAATACGCGCCCCAGATCCTGCGGGATGATATTGATTTTTCCGATGGATTTATCGAAGTCCGTTTCGATTGAGGCATTGAATGATTTGTCTTTTGCCCGCAGGCCATGATAGGCCAGCCGGAGGTATTCATCCGCCAGTGCATTGATGTCGGTTGGTTCTTTCTGGCCGGAACTGCTGCGGCTATGCTGCAGCATTCCTTTTACGATCGAGTCAGCCCGTTTGCCGTGGTGGTTGATTTTTTCGAGGTTTTGTTTCAGGTCACCTGCGATGATCCGGGCCTCGGTGATATCGCCTTTGACGAGTTCCGCATTCATTTCATCAATCAGTTCGGCACTGACTTCGCTGAAATTGTTGACGAAATTGAGTGGGTTCTGGATCTCGTGTGCGATACCCGCTGTCAGTTCACCCAGTGAGGCCATCTTTTCAGCCTGGATCAGCTGTGCCTGCGTGGAGTTTAGGCTGACGATTGATTCTTCCAGACGCAGTTTCTGTTCGTCGATTTCTGCCTTCTGTCTTTTCAGCAATTCATATGATTTCCGCCGGTGGCGGTTATTGCGTATCACGATGAAGGCTACGATCAGCGCCACGACAAGCAGTGCGAGCAGCCCGTAAATTTTCAGGTTGTTGGAATACCGTTGGTCCGCCAGTCGCTGCTGGCTGGTTGCTTCATCAACCCTCCGCTGCTCCTCATTGATGAGGCGCTGGTAATCCTGGGTTGTTTTGTCGTTGAACAGCTCCTGGTATGCATCGAAAGAGATGGCTTTGTAATGAAGGGCACTGTCATATTTGTTGATCCCGAGAAAATGCTGGTATAGTGAGTTTGCCGAGGATACCACCACTTTAGGAAAGCCATTTTCACGCGCTACCTGCAGGGCCATACCCGCATAAATCCGCACGGAATCAGCCTGTCCATGTTTTAAAAAATAGGTGGCCAGCGCATCCGTTGTCAGCGCGAAGTTGCTGGGCTGGGAATTACCCTCTTTCCTGAAATAGCGGTAGCTCCGCTGCAGATAGGCCAAGGCAAGGCTGTCATCTCCCAATTTAAAATGGGTAATACCGAGGTCGTTTAAAATCCCGCCAAATATTTCGTCTTCCGAACCCCAGTAAGTTGCGGAGTACTGATAGCAGGCCCGGCTGTAATACCTGGCAGAGTCAGCATTGCCCATCATCTGGTGGCAGCCGGAAAGGTCATCCAGTGAAAACGCGTAATAACCATCGTCCCATTTCCTGAACTGCAGGCTCTTCAGGAAATAAGCTTTCGCACTGGCATAACTTCCCGAGAGTTTGTAAGAAAGACCCACGCCATAATAACTGCGGAGCAGTGACGCTGAATCCTTCGTGCTTTCCCCGATTCGTATCAGCTGGAATCCCGTCTGCAGGGCTGCGTTATTGTTGCCTATATCCTGGCTTGACTGGATATAGTTCTGCATTGAATTGACTGTATCAATGCCTGCCGCCCTGCTTACCCGCATGATTTCATTGTAAAAATAATCAAGTGAGTCGCGGTTAAACAATGGCGCCTGCGAAACGATGGACGGCATCATCATCGAGATGAAGTCGAATGGCAATTTTCCCGATCCCTGTTCTTTAGCAATTGCCTTTCGTGCATAGTCGATCGCCAGTGTGTTATTGATCGAGCTGAGGTTTCGCATGAGGTACTGTGTCATCAGGAACCGCTTTCGGTCGTATGCAGGATCATCATAAATCGCCAGTGCTTTTACGAACAACCTGACAGCTGAATCGGGTTGGGAAGCGATGATGCGCATGCCGATGTTAACATATGCCCTTGCCCTGGGCAAAGCGAGATTGTATTTGTCGGCTATAGCGAGCGCCTGTCGCTGGAGAAGAGCGACCGAATCCTTGTTTACTGTCATCACGCTGGCAATGGTAAGAAGCGTCGATTCAGTTTCGGGCAGGTTGTTTTTACGTGCAAAAGCCATTGCATCCTGCCACATATTCCTGGCTGCGGGAGACCTTGTGGCCCAGGCAATATTTACCTGCCAGTACCGGGCCTCACCCTCTTCTGCTATCAATCCCGCTTTTTGGGCTATGTTGACGGCTTCATTCAGTGGTATCATCAAATCGGAAAAATCCGGCGCCCGGAAGAGCTGGTATTTGGCAAACTGGTAACAGGCATCTATCCGGGTTAACGGGTCTGCCTTACTTTTAATCAGCCGCTGCAGGCTGTCGCTGTACCTGTCGGCAGCACTTGTTCCCAGGCAGACAGCCAGGCCAACCAATAAAAACAAAAATGTCTTTTTAATTTTGAAGGTCTGTTTTAAAGCTTCAGCAGGAATGCCGGAGCGCTGGTGAAGCGACAGGCTTGATGCGTCACCATCACGGTTGCAAAAAAGGGATGACGGTTCGTCTGCGTGTGATCTTCAGAAGGGGGTGGATAGGCTTTCAGCTGGTCAGGACGAATGATCCTGAAGTTAGCTGTTTTAAATAAATGCCGATGGGATAAAAACGCCAGATCCGGCGGGTTCGCGGCAGGAGTTTGTTTGGCATAAACCCTCGCTGGCAGAGGGTTTCCGTAATTCCGGCATCAGGATATTTTTGTCAAATCCTCCATTCCTGCCTCGTAGTCCCTGATAATAAACACCGTTCATCACAAACCGGCTGAAACGGCGACAACCCCTGCCAGCTTCCGGACATCCGTTATTTTCCCATGGAATACGGTTACCTGCCTGTGGATACCTCCGGGAAGGGATCATTGCCATCCCAATCAGGTATGCCCGGCGTTCTGCTTTCCTTTTCTTTATCCTAAAAAAATATATGAAATTTTATGGAGCATTGCTGGTTGTAGTGGTCGCGTGTATTGGCCTCGGATCCTGTGGTAAGGACAAAGATGGTTCCCCGGCTGAAGGGTCCAGGAATCTGCGGTATGAGATAAGCGGGAGTTACAGCGGGACGTTATTTGCGGCCTATACCGGCGCGGAGGGGAATACCACAAATGAAGAAATCAGTTTACCATGGGTTAAGGAACTGACCTATGCCGGTAATGTGACAGCGGCGAATATCGGAGTAGCTGGAAACGGCGGTCTGGCTGGCCAGACGGTTACCATCGTCATCAAAAGGGGTAATGTGGTGGTATCAACCACGTCGGCCATTACGGGGAGCAGCGGGGGAATGGCACAGGCTGCGCCGGTTGTTATATTCTGAGAACGCAGAACCCCGGCTGGTTTCCTGTCACGTTTAACCCGGAATTATTTCTTCCGTGCAAATCCTGTAAAATTCCCTGACCCCGGATATTCCGCATCATTTGTATAAAGGATACGGCCATTTTTCACCGCAGAAAAATATACATCGTAAGTTTTTGCTTTGCCTTCCATATTACTGAAGTGCAGTTGCCAGTTGCCAACGGACCTGAACGATCCTTCCCCTCTTGCCTGCGCCACTTTAGTTGTGCCGCCACCCGAGTTGGCCGCCACCAGTTGCCATTGGTAGGATTTGCCGGACCCGAATACAAACCATTGCGAAGAGGAATAGGTGCTCATCCCGGCAGAAGCACCGGTATAGGTGTTGGTCCAGTAAGTATTTGCAGAGAAATTAGCATTCCACTCGCCTGTCCCTTCCAGATCGGAGGCTGCCACTGAAAACCGGTTCCGGCCCGACATCTGCTCCAGAGTTTTTACAAGCGCTGTCTCGCTGTCCCAGCGCACGGTTTCGGGATCAAAGCCAAAGGCGCTGATAAAGGTGTTTTTGTCGGGGGTAATCACTTCCTGCCAGCCGGCCCCCTGGCGGAACAACACGAGAAATACTTTCTGCCGGGAACTGTTATCGGTGGCATAGCCCATGCCCAGATAGATCCGGTTATAACTGGTGATATAGGTGGTCCGGAAATTATTGAGACTGCTGTAACGGGGGGACACCAATATATCCCAGGCGGCCCTGATCAGCGGATCGGGATCGGATGGAAAAATGGTTCCTTCCTTTGCATAATGCAGTAATACTTTGACATTGCCTTTTGCTACCTGTACCCAGTCGGCCTGCACAGTGCTGACCCAGCCATCATCAAAATTGGTGGTGTTGTAGGTAAAATTGTCTTTGTAAGCCACCGTGACCGCTTCCGGGGTTTGGGAACGGCCGTTGTTTTCGATCA
This sequence comes from Chitinophagaceae bacterium, assembly GCA_004173355.1. GTDB lineage: Bacteria > Bacteroidota > Bacteroidia > Chitinophagales > Chitinophagaceae > JBEVJC01. Next base: position 36,671 of record SEAD01000047.1, read on the forward strand.
CAGCAGGATCGGTAGCCGGAGCCACCTGCCCTGCATCCGCTGCGGGAGGTGCCAGCTGCAGGTTTGCAAGGAAATCATAAGCTACCTGCGCGTAGTCGGTGGTGTTGGAATTTACCAGCACACTGAGGCAGGTATTGTAGCCACTGATCACCGTCAGCGAGGCAGAGGAAGTAGCGCCACTGAAAACAAAACTCCCGGTTCCATTCAGGATTTTCCATCCATCAAACTCCTGTACTTCGGAGAGCTGCGGTTCTCCGTGAGTCCCCAATGGCGTGACCATTTCCGCCCATTCACTGGCGAAATCCGCATCGATTGAACCTTTTGAGGCGGTCTGCTGGTAGACCGCAATCTGGCTCCAGCCACGCGTTTTTTTATTGGTGATGGAAAAAACAGTGCTGCCCTGTTTCAGCTCTTTTTTCCACCCCACCGGCGTGGTATAAGTCAGTACCCCCATTGTTTCCTGCTGCTGGGAAAATGACGTAATAGCAGATAAAGCAGCGACCACCAGCAAAAGCAAATATTTCATACCCGGAATTTGGTTTAAAAGTAGTCGCTCAGCCGTGAGGATACTTCCCGTAAAAACGGGATTTGTAGCCTAATTTTACACAAAATTCCAGGCTTTGAGTGTTCCCGTTTTCCTGATTACCCCGCCGTTTACACAGCTGAATACGCCCTATCCGGCGACTGCCTACCTGAAGGGGTTCCTGAACACCAAAGGGATCAGGTCATTCCAGAGTGATCTCGGGATCGAGGTGACGCTGGCACTTTTTTGCCAGCAGGGATTACAGGAACTGTTCAACCGGATCAACCAACTGGGTAAGTCCCTTTCTGAAAATGCAACGCGCATGCTTGCCATGCAGGAAGACTACATCTTCACCATCGATGATGTGGTGTTGTTTTTACAAGGCCGCAATCCCACGCTGGCACATCGGATCTGTAAACGTGATTTCCTCCCCGAAGCAAGCCGTTTTGCGCAGCTGGAAGATCTCGACTGGGCATTCGGTTCAATGGGTACGCAGGACAAGGCGAAACATTTCGGGACCATGTACCTCGAGGATCTTTCCGACCTCATCAGTGAATGCGTGGATGAACATTTCGGCTTCAGCCGTTATGCAGAAAAGCTGGGCCGGTCGGCCAACAGCTTCGATGAACTGTACACCGCGTTGCAACAGAACTACACGTTTGTGGACGAACTCCTCCTGCGCATCCTTTCTGCCCATATGGAAAAACTGCAACCTTCACTGGTGGCGATTTCCGTTCCGTTCCCTGGCAACCTTTATACATCGCTCCGTTGCGGTCAATGGGTTAAAAAAAACTACCCTGGCGTGAAAGTCGCCATGGGCGGTGGTTTCCCCAACACAGAACTCCGTTCGCTGAGTGACCCCCGCGTATTTGAATTCTATGATTACATCACACTCGATGACGGGGAGGCACCTCTTGAGCAGCTGGTCAAGCTGGTGGATGGTAACCTCGCAGAGGAAGACCTGAAACGGACATTCACCTTGCAGGACGGGGCTGTTGAATATATCAATAACGCCAAATGCACAGATTATAAACAGGCGCAGCTGGGCACACCCGACTATAGTGATTTTCTCCTGGACAAATACATTTCTGCTATCGAAGTGGTGAACCCTATGCACCGGATGTGGAGTGATGGCCGGTGGAATAAACTGACCATGGCACACGGATGTTATTGGGGTAAATGCACCTTCTGCGATATCTCGCTTGACTATATAAGGTTGTACGAACCGATAGCTGCTGCGCTGCTGGCTGACCGGATGGAGGAAATGATGAAACAGACCGGGCAGAATGGTTTCCATTTCGTGGACGAAGCCGCACCGCCCGCATTGATGCGCGCGCTTGCCCTGGAAATCATCCGCCGAAAACTCAATGTGAGCTGGTGGGCAAATGTGCGTTTCGAAAAAAGTTTCACCCGCGATCTCTGCGTACTCCTGAAACGTTCCGGTTGTATTGCGATCTCCGGCGGACTGGAAGTTGCCAGTGACCGCCTGCTGCAGCTTATCCAGAAAGGGATCACTGTGGCCCAGGTGGCACAGGTGAACCGCAATTTTACCGAAGCCGGGATCATGGTGCACGCGTACCTGATGTATGGCTTCCCTACACAGACCGAACAGGAAACCATCGACTCGCTGGAAATGATCCGGCAGATGTTTTCCGCAGGTGTACTTCAATCGGCCTTCTGGCATTTGTTTACCATGACCTCGCACAGCCCTGTGGGCCTGCAGCCTGAAAAGTTCAGGGTGAAGCGCGAATCCATGCTGGTAGGGAGTTTTGCCAATAATGATCTTGTGCATATCGATGAGGAAGGGGCGGATCATGAGACCTTTGCTTTCGGACTTAAAAAATCACTCCTGAACTATATGCACGGGATTGGGTTGAATGATCCGCTGCAGAAATGGTTTGATTTTAAAATACCAAAGACCTCAGTAGATCCAGGGCATATAAAAAATGTGCTGGAGCAGGACCAGTATGTGTCCTCCAAACCAACCCAGCGGATTGTCTATCTCGGCCGGCCGCCGGTAGTGGAACATTTTACCAAAAGTAAAAAAGGGAATAGCTGGGAAATGACCTCACTGGTGTTTCAGGACAAACGTGCAAAAGTCAGCATCAGCGTGGGTCGTGAGCAGGGAGACTGGCTTGCTGCAATCCTGCAGAAAGTGTCTATATCCAACCCAGGAACGGTGACGCTGCAGGAGGTCACTGATAGTTATGAAGCCGCAGGGCTGGAAGACTTCGAATTGTTCTGGGACAACAAACCGGTAAACACCCTGTATAAGGTCGGTTTGCTCAAACTCTGATTGTTCCCTGGAGCCCATTGATCCGCCGCGCCCTACCTATTTACCGTATTTTGTAGTATTTATTCGACAGGCTGAATCAAAGCCTGTACTACGCGGAGCAAAGGACAGGATACTTAGCTTTGGTACCCATATCGCAATTATCCATCCATCTCGAAATTCCAGCATATGAAAAAAATCAACCGGATGTTCAAATCATTCTTCAGCAAATCAGCCCCTGTCGCTGAATCAGTTGTTGCGACCGAACATGTACACCAGCTTAAACCTGATTTCGAGCTGATCCGTTTTTCAATCTGGATTCACTTCCGGCTTACACAGGCCAATAAACGTTACCTGCTGGAATATAATTCCGAAATCGAGCCGATTATTGAAACCCTTCGCCTGGAGGGCTGGAGGATCGACCTGAATATCGATTTCGGTGGTATGATGACCTACAGCATCGCACCTGCTTTGCGTGTCAGCGTTCAATAACTTTTTCAAATGCTTTCCGCGGCGCCCCCCGGAAAAATACTTCCCCGCAATACACATAACCAAGCTTTTCAAAAAGATGAAGCATGGCCTGGTTATCAAAATTTGTATCGGCTTTGAGGCTGTATACTTCCTGCTGCAATGCATACTCTTCGATAAAACCAAGCAGGACTTTTGCGAGTCCTTTTCCGACATAGTCGGGTGACAGGGCCACGCGGTGGTACACTATAAAGTCCCCGTCGGTCAGCCATTTTCCCTGTATTTCCGAATAAGCGGGTTCATCATTTACCAGGATAGCGGTGTATCCCGCGATTGTTGTGCCATCGACCAGCACGAATCCATGGCCATTATTAATATCCTTTTTTATAGAGTCGGGATTGGGATAACCATCCTGCCATTGTTTGCTGCCATCCAGCCGGCGGCGTTCGATAGCATGCCGGAGTATGGTCCAGATATCATTGAAATCATCCTCTTCAGCTTTGCGAAACTGGTAAGCCATTCAATTGTGTTGAACTACGAATTTACCAATGATTGGCGAATCAGGAAACAGCAGGGACGTACTCCAGCATGATCAGCCCGCTGTCAAAAACGATGGAGTTTTTCAGGTGAAATTTCCGCAGCTCGCGTTTGTCGTCGAACAGGCGCTGTCCGCCGCCGATTACAACCGGGTGCAGCATCAGGCGAAACTCATCAACGAGGTTATGATGAAGGAGTGACTTTACCAGCGTACCGCTTCCGTAAACCAGGATATCACCGCCATTTGTTTTTTTCAGGTCGGGAATTTCGGTGGTGATGTCACGGACAATGCTGCAATTGTTCCATTCCGCTTTTTCAAGACCATGACTTACGATATACTTCGGGAGCTGGTTGATCCTTGCTGCAAAATCGCCATCGGTTTGTGTTGGCCAGAAGGCGGCGAACTTGTCATAGGTGTTCCGGCCAAGCATCAGGGCGTCCACCGAGTTCAATTCGTCGACTTTGTACTGGCCGGCTTTGTCGTCGTCGTACCAGAAATTCCACCCACGGTGAGGGTGATCTGTTTCATTGCCGCCGGGGGCTTCCACCACACCGTCGAGTGTAATGAATTCGGTTACGATGATCTTTCGCATGGTTTTCTTTTTAATCCTATATTTCACCCGCAAACTGTATTCCAATTCACCAGCACCCCATCGTGTCCGATGTTCACCGCTTCCAGATTCAAATTCCTGCTGCCCTACATCGAAGAGCGTCTGTCGAAATCCGGGTACCGGCACCAGGTTGAACTGTTTCCGTCCGATGCGGTGATGGTGGATGTCTGGTTCGGAGGGCAGCTTTATATCATCCAGATTTATGACGACGTCCTTGGAATCAGTCGCCAACCCGAAGGGGAAATTTCGCTCAGTAACATCCCTGACCGGATTTTTAGATCTGAACCGGAATTCAAACTGGAATTTGAGGAACTGTTACATAGCGGGGCAGAACGGAAACTCATCGTGATCGACGGGTCGCGTTTTACGGACGAAGAAGGCTTCTATGACGAAGCGGACCGGGTACTGACAAGGGATCTCAACTGGCAGACCGGTCATAACATGGATGCGTTTAATGACCTGCTCAGGGGTGGTTTTGGTGTGGCAGACTTTTTTGAACCGGTGACGGTAGTCTGGAAAGACAGTGCCAGGAGCAAGGCCGTCCTTAAAGAAATGATCAACGGTTCAATATTGTATGAGCTGCTCGCCGGCATTATCCGTGAACATCCGCATATTGATTTTATCGAGGCTTAATTATCCGGTCCCGCAGGTCAGCGTTTTTTTGCAGCCAGTGATTATACTCCAGCGGCCGCGTCAAATTCCACAATCCATTCGATCCCGTATTTATCCCGGAAACAACCAAAATAAGTTCCCCATGGTGTGTCGCCGATTGGCCCTTCTACCAGTCCACCGACTGAAAGTCCATTGAATAATTTGTCTGCCTCTTCCCTGCTTGCCGCACTGATTACAATCTTGCTCCTGTTTTCATTTTCATTGGTGGTGCCCAGTATTTCGGGGACGTCATTTGCCATCAGTGCACTACCCTTACCGATCGGCAGAACTATATGCATGATTTTGTTTTCTTCTTTTTCTGCTACGGGGAATTCGTCGCTTGCAAGGTCTTTGAACCGGATAATTTTTGTAAACTCTCCGCCGAATACTGATTTGTAAAATGTGAATGCTTCTTCGGCGTTTCCGTTAAAATTTACGTGGGGATTGATGATTGCCATAATTTCTTGTTTTCAGGTTGTTGATGTTTTTGTTTTTTCCGTGTGTGTGCAGACGGTTTATTTTCCCTGCAATGTCTTCAGCAGGTTTTCGAGGTTGGTCATCGACATTTTAAATCCTTCATTGAAGCCCATTTCTATCATCTTCTCCAGGCGCTCCAGCGATTCATTATAGATGGTGATTCGCACCGTTGTCTTTTCATCCTGTCCGGTGAAATGGTGATCCCACTCAGAACCCGGGAGTTCGGGGTTTTCATTTTCGTCTGCAAAAGCATTCAACATTTTGAAATGCGTTTTCGGAGTGATGGACAGGTATCGCTGAACGGCCCAGCGCTCCAGGCCCTCGGGGCTTACCATTGCATAAAACCTTCTTCCGCCGACTTCAAAATCCATGGCTTTGGTTTTTGACTTCCAGGGTTTGGGAGCTACCCACTGGTCGAGGATTTCTGCGGTGGTGAATGCATCCCACACCAGTGCGGGGTCTGCATCAAATTCCCTGGTGATGTAAACCGTTTTCGCCGCCTTGTCCACGGTAAAATCAAAGAATAGATTCATTTTTTCCTGTTTTTTAGGTTGAGCAATACTTCGTCGAGCTGGCTGAATTTTGTTTCCATGATCTTCCGGAATTGTTCCAGCCAAATGTCAATTTCCTTCATTTTATCAATTTTTAGTTCGTAGAAAATTTCCCGGCCATCCGGCTTCTGTTCCAGCAGGTCACATTCCGACAGGATGCGCAGGTGTTTCGAAATAGACTGGCGGGTGGCATCAAAATGTTCAGCAATCGCATTCGGGGTCATTGCCTGCATCGCGATGAGCACAAGGATCGCACGCCGTGTGGGGTCGGCAATAGCCTGGAAAATATCACGTCTCATACAAATGATTTAAATAAGAAACCGTTCGGTTGCAAATATAAATGCAACCATTCGGTTTCGCAAAATTTATTTTTCGGCATGCTTTCTTTCGCGTGTGCTGAGTTGATATCCGGGTCCGGGACAATGCAGGATAGAATTTATCCGGTATGTTTTTATGTTCGTGCCCAACGATTTTCAACGCTTGTTTAAAACTTCGGTCCCATGCGCACACTCAGCATTTTCCTGACAGCTTTTTCATTTTTGTTTTTTGCCGGGATCCCGCTGGCACAACAGACGCAAGGGAGCGATTCGTCGCGGTCAGGCACGAAGATGCCGGAATATGCTGGTGTAAAGGAGGTTCAGGTCAATTCGGCGAACACCGTGTCTGCCTCTTATGGCAGGAACGCAAATGAACGGGTGATCAACGATACTGAACTGACATTTTCGGGTCAATGGGAGTTTGACCGTTTACTTGCCCGAAGCAGCGGGTACTTCTGTAATACCCGGTCCACCGCAAGACAGGATGGCGCGCAGGCCAGTTATAGTTTTACTGACTGCGAAGCCATTACCTGGTATGCCCAGCGCACGAAAGTGGCGGCAACAGCTGAGGTGTATATCGATAAGGTATTGATCAGGGAAATCGATTGTACAAAACCGGGTGCTGATGGTGTCCTGTTTAATTCGGGTCCGCTGGCGCGTGGGCCGCACCGGATAACAATTATCGCGAAATCCGGTCCTGTCGAAATTGACCGGTTGCTGGGCTTCGGCAAAGTCACGGGACCAGTAACGATTGATGCGGCCAACCGCTCGTTTGTGCAGTACACAGCCGGGTTTAAATTAATCCCTGCTTCACGCGATACGGTCTGTAGTGTGGCAGCAGCCAACGAAGACGGTGAAGAATGGGAGTTTTATTCAAAAGGCCCGACGTTCCGTTGTTATGGAGAAACCGGCCCCGATGCAGGTACGATGCGGATTTTTGTTAATGACAAAAAATTCAGGGATATTAGTCTCGTATCAAAAAAGAAATTATCCGGACAGTTGCTCTTTGAGCTGCAGGGCCTGCCGATTGGCCGCTTCAACCGGATCAAAGGAATTGTGCTGACCCGCGGAAGGAGGGTGGCAATCGAAAAGTTCGTGATTACAGATGCGGCCTGCCTGATGGTGGAGATGAACCGGCAGACCGATATAGAAATCGCGATGATGGCCCGGCATGAAACAAAAGCTTCCGACCCATCCACGTGGAAACCGGTGAAGATGGGTGCCAGTCCTGCACTTCATGGCGTCAGTCTGGGACCCGGCCTGTTGCAGACCGTCTTTGACCGGAACGTCAATTACCTGGGTGAGTGCCTGAAGAAACCACACTGGGTCAATGGAAAGGATGGCGACCGCATCTGGATTGATATCCTCTCCGGTTCCAATGAAGGACGCATGCTTGGCGGTATGGGCCACTCACTACGGTATAAAGAAATTCCCGAATTCCGCAAGGCAATCGATGATATCCTCGAAGAAATCGACCGCCGGCAGTATGCAAATGGCCGTGGATATATGATGCCGTACGAGAGCGTCAACTACAAAATATCCACTGATACCTGGCCACTGATCATGCGTGATGAACAAAAGAATTATGATCGTGCCATGCTTACGAAGGGCATGCTGGCAGCCGGAAGCGCCGGTCATGAAAAAGCATATAAGATCCTCCGGCCTTTTTACGACTGGTACAATAATGCAGACGAATACCTGCCCTTGATGCTGCTGGGTAGTATGGGTATCCAGGGTAGTATCGCCGGCCCGATGGTTTATCATTCCCCTGTCGGAAAACCTGCTGATATCCAGACCAACATGAAGTATTACGATATGGACTGGTGGCTTGAGGCGCTGGCTGACGGGCACCCGGAAGCGGCATGGCGGTTCACGCTGAACCGTCCGCACAACTACCTGCTGACCAGTGTATGTGCATTGTTTGACATTTACAAAGCAACGGGTGAGGAAAAGTACCTGAAAGCCTGCCTGGGTGCATGGAAAATCTATTCCGAATATTTCCAGATCCCCGGCGGTGGTATCAGCCTTTGTGAGCACAATGAGTGCAGGCCAAAATCACACCGGCTGACCAATCGTCCGGTCAATGTGTATGAAACATGCGGCAGCGTGTTCTGGATCGACCTGAACCAGCGCCTGCTGCAACTGCAGCCCGGAGAAGAAAAATATGCAGCTGAAATCGAACGCTCATTGTTTAATGGTGTGTTCGCTGCGCAGGCCGAAAATGGGGATACCCGGTATTTCAACCAGGTGAATGAGGGAAAGTTCCCTTCGTTTGCAATGAATACATGCTGCGAGATCCAGGAGACCGCCATCAATGGCATGCTGCCGCAATACATCTATTCACAGGCGGATGATGGGGTGTTCATAAACCTGTTTGCAGAATCGGCATTCAGTTTTAAAATGGGCGGGCAGGAATTGAAGTTGTCAATGGCCACTGCTTTCCCCTATGGGAAAAATGTAAAACTCACCGTGTCTGCGCTGTCTCCTGTAAATATGAAATTGCGTGTGCGCGTGCCTACCTGGCTGGATGGAGACTTTGCGTTGATGGTGAATGGGAAAAAGGCCGGTAAGGCAATACCCGGATCATATGTAACACTTGATCGTGCCTGGAAAGAAGGGGACGTCATCACCTGGGAAGTACCGATGGGTTGGAAAGCCGAACAATACATTGGTGAAACGCGCATTAAGGATGCGACGAGATATGCGTTTTCGTATGGACCGATGCTGATGGCTTTGAAGGGGCCGATGATGCCCGCTGTGTTGCAGGCAGAGAACGAACCGTCGGTGCGGTTGAATATGACGCCGGAGCAATTGATCAGCAGAATCAAAGCTGGTGCGCAGCCTTGTGAATTTTCGATAGACGGAATAGAATCCTTTACGATGACCCCTTATTTCTCCACGCATGAAGGATCCTTTACCTGTTTCCCAGGATTGGACAGGGGACGGGGACTCTGAAATAGCCCGGGCCCCGCCCTGACTAAAATGCCTGACAGGTAGAAAGTAAACTCACGTTATGTTAGGATGATGCCGGAGTAAAGTAAAAGGTCCACCATGGTTGTGAGGTTTAGCAAAGCACGCGGCAGTCCGCAAAAAACCCGTCGCGTGCAATAACTGGATCGTGAATGATGTCTCACAACAAAAGCCGATCGGATTGATTCGTCAGCTTCCATTTAAAGATCAGTTTTTTGGGGTTGTTTTCGGAAGCTATTTGGGCTGATTAAACAGATAACGTGCTATTTTCCACTCGCCGTCTGTCTTCCGCAATAAAAAGAATTCTCTGTTTTCTCCATATATAGATTCGCCTGTTGCGCGGATTAGCGTTGTTGCTTGCGAGTGAGTCCGGACAAATGCAATATCTTCTTATATAACCACAATTCAACCAAAACGGATGCCCTATAGCCAGAAATTAGTACGAAAAAAAAGGATGATCTTTATAATGAGTGTTTTAATG
>SEAD01000180.1 GCA_004173355.1 Chitinophagaceae bacterium
AAGTATGGGTACTATGACCAGGAACGAAACCAGGACCAGACGCTCGATGTGGCCTGGAATGAAAAAACCTATAGCTTCCTGGAAGATACCGGTATCAAATTCCAGATCAATGTACACGAGCACCCGGTTTGGGTGAAAGTCTGGTACCTCAACCCCGAGACATTCAAGTCGGCTCCTTTATTCCTGCTCAGCACCGATGTACCGGAGAATGACTATGTGTCGCAGACCATTACCCACCGGCTTTATGATGCCAATGTGGCCACCAAGGTCGCCCAGTTTATCCTGCTGGGTGTGGGTGGTGCAAAACTGGTTGACCTCCTCAATTTCAACCCCGAGCTCTACCACCTGAATGAGGCGCATGGATTATCCGCTTCGTTTTATCTCTACAACAAATTCAACCGCAGCCTGGCAGAAGTGAAGAAGCGCCTTGTCTTTACCACGCATACACCGGAAGAGGCAGGTAATGAAAAGCATGATATCAATCTCTGCCATAAGATGAGTTACTTCTGCGGGCTGACCGTGGACGAAGTAAAAAAACTGACCGGTAATAATGACGATGCATTCAACCACTCGCTGGTAGCACTCCGCTTTGCACATATCGCAAATGGCGTGTCGCAGCTCCATGGCCATGTGTCCCGCGCGATGTGGAGCAAGTACGAAGGCATCTGCCCGATCATTTCAATCACCAATGCACAGAACTACCGCTACTGGGCGGATAAACAGCTTTACCGTTTCAAGGAAGCAGGGGATGACTACGGAATAGACGACCGCAAGAAATACCTGAAGAAAAGGGCATTCGAGATTGTGGCCGACCAGACGGGTAAGTTATTCAACCCTGAAGTTTTCACGATCGTGTGGGCCCGTCGTTTCGCAGGGTACAAACGTCCGGGAATGATCACCTCCGATACCGAACGTTTCCGAAAACTGCTGTCCAGCACCAAACATCCGATCCAGGTCATCTGGGCCGGGAAACCTTATCCGGTGGACCATCCGGCCATCAGTGAATTTAACCAGCTGGTTCACCTCAGCAAACAATACGGGAATGTGGCGGTGCTGATCGGTTATGAACTGGGACTCTCCAAACGCCTGAAGCAGGCTGCGGACTGCTGGCTCAATAATCCACGTGTGCCAAGGGAGGCATCAGGCACCAGTGGGATGACTGCATCCATGAACGGTGCGATCAATTTTTCCACAGATGATGGATGGATCCCTGAGTTCATCAACCACGGCCACAATGGTTTTGTAGTGCCTAAAGCGGATTACGGCAATATGTCGGTGTACGACCAGGATATGTATGACCTGAATAAAATGTATGAGATCCTGGAGAATGAGATCCTGCCGCTGTATTACGAAGATTACCCTACCTGGCGCCAGATCATGAAAAACAGCATGCAGGACGTACGCTTCCAGTTTGAAAGCAACCGCATGGCACATGAGTACTATGAACTGATGTATAAGGGACCGGTTGAATAAACCGACCCGGACCGATAGCGGCCCCGTCCCGGCAACAGGCTGGCACGGGGCTTTTTTATGTAAACTGCTCCATCATATCATCTGCGGTGAACTCCACATCGAAATAACCGGCGAGTTTCCGGATAATACCTTCCACCAGTGCATCGGGACAGGAAGCGCCGCTGGTGATCAGGATACTTACCGGTGTGGTCCCGGGGAGGTAGTTGCGGATCACCGATTCCATTTTGTGGTGGAAATCATAATGGATGATCTCATCCCGCGAAAGGATATTATCGGCACTGCTGATAAAATAGGTCGGGAGTTTTTCCTCACAAAGCTCCACCAGGTGGGAAGTATTGGAGGAGTTGTATCCACCGACCACGATCGCCAGGTCAGCGGGAGCATCCAGCATACCGGACACAGCGGTCTGGTTGTCCAGCGTGGCATAACACAAGGTGTCACGTGTATCTGCGAAACGACCGGCCACGCTGGCTTCGGTGAGGCCAAACTTTTTCACCATCTCCTGTCTGAGGAAATCGGAAATCGCCTGTGTATCACTCGCAAGCATGGTGGTCTGGTTGACCACACCGATGCGTTCAAGGTCTTTTGAAATATCAAACCCGTTGGAATACTGTCCGGCAAACTCTTCATAAAACAGTGAAGCCGGTTTGTCGCCCCGGATATATCCCGCCAGTGATTCGGCCTGACGCATATCTTCCACTACCACTGCAGGCGCACTGCCCGCGGCATGCGAGAATGTTGCACGCGTCTCTTCATGTTTGGGTTTACCATGTATGACAATGGAGTATTCCTTTTTTGCAATGGCTTCACTGCGGTTCCACACCTTCTCCACAAAGGGACAGGTGGTATTGTATTTTTCTGTCTGGATGCCGATTCCATTCAGCATTTTTTCAATCTCCAGCGTTGTCCCGAATGCGGGAATCATCACTACATCCTCCGCCGTAAGGTCTGCAAAAGGGATGAGTTGTTTGCCATAGGTATCCTGCAGGAACTGGATTCCGTGCGAGCGCAGGTCGGCATTGACCTGCGGGTTGTGGATCATTTCGCTCAGCAGGAAAATCCGTTTACCGGGATTTTCTGCCACTGTCCGGAAGGCAATCTCGATGGCATTCTCCACGCCGTAACAAAAACCGAAGTGACGGGCGAGACGGATCCGGAGCGGACCGAAGTCGAGCAGGGTGGGACTGAAGTCCTTTTTCATCTTGTCCATTTCCTTCCGCTTTTTTTTGATGGCGGAGATCAGCGGACTACGGTAAAATACAGGTACATCAAAACTCTTCATAACATTGGACCCGGGTTCGTCCTTAATCTTTTTTAATCAGTGATTGCTGTGCAAGTTACCGAATTTTGCCCGCGATGGCCGGGTCTTTGATCCAACAATATTTCAGGATCCAGTGCCCAATCGGTATTTTCACCATTAAACGATTGTGTATGAAACAACTGCTCCTGTCGGCCATACTGCTCCTGGCCATGGCCGGCTGCAATGATCCATCAAAACAAAACGGGCAATCAATGGACAACAAGGATAACAAAACAGTAGAATGGGCGCACTCGACAAATATCTATGAAGTGAACCTGAGGCAGTATTCAAAAGAAGGGACTTTTGCTGCATTCGGGAAGGATATGCCGAGGCTGAAAGAAATGGGGGTCAAAACGCTCTGGTTTATGCCCATCACCCCGATTTCCCAGAAGAATAAAAAAGGCAGTCTCGGGAGTTATTATGCCTGTTCGGATTATACTGCCATCAACCCCGAATTCGGCAACCTCGACGATTTTAAAAAACTGGTGAAGGAAGCGAAGGAGATGGGCTTCAGGGTGATCATCGACTGGGTGGCCAACCATACGGGATGGGATCACCGGTGGACCGTGGAGCATCCGGAGTACTATCTCCGCGATTCCGCCACGGGCGATTTCCATCGCGCCAGTGGTATGGATGATATAATCGAGCTGGACTTCAGCAACCCGGCACTGCGTAAGGCAATGATTGACGCCATGATCTACTGGGTAAAGGAGTGTGATATCGACGGATTCCGTTGCGATCTTGCCGCATGGGTGGAAGTGGATTTCTGGAAAGAGGCAAGACCCGCGGTGGATGCGGTCAAACACCTGTTCTGGCTCGGTGAGTTCGATGAGATTGAAAACCCGGAATATGGTAAGGTGTTCGATGCAAGTTATTCGTGGAAATGGATGCATACCACAAGGGAATTTTACCAGAAGAAACTCCCGCTTTCCGTGCTTGACTCATTGCTCCAGCAGTACTCGCAGATCGGCGACAGTTCCATGCGTGCCTGGTTCACCACCAATCACGATGAAAATACCTGGAATGGTACCGAGTACGAAAAGTACGGGGATATGGCCAGGACCCTTGCGGTATTCAGTGCCACCTGGAATGGCGTACCGTTGCTGTATAACGGACAGGAACTCCCATTGCTCGATAAACGCCTCGAGTTTTTTGAAAAGGATCCAATTCCCTGGACCGGCGAAAATAAACTCCATGATTTTTATAAAACCCTGCTGACACTGCATTCGGAAAACCCGGCATTGCGTGGTGGCGATCCATCCGTGCAGACCATCCGTATACGGACTTCTGAACCGAATAACGTGATGGCATACCTGCGGAAAAAAGGGAATGATGAAGTATTTGTGGTGCTGAACATGTCACCCCACTCCGGGATCACCGTAAAAATAGAAGACGAACATATTTCAGGGTCATGGTCCGACATTTTTTCCGGTGAAAAAAAATCCGTGGAAAATGGACACGTGCTCAACATGCAGGCCTGGGAATATGTGGTGCTGAAGAAAAAATAATTCCCCTTATACAGCAGGGCCCGTCTTACAACCTGTAAGACGGGCCTTGCTGTATATGATACACCGGGTCTTAGTATGCCGGTTCTTCCTGCAGGTTGAGCTGGTAGGAATATACCCCGTCATAGTCAGGATAAATACCTTCCAGTTTAATTTTACCATAACCGCGGCCAATGGCAGCGGCCAGCTGGTCTACGTCTTTTACATCACGTCCGTTTACACTGGTGATGATAAAATTTTCTTCCATCCGTGTACGGCCGATCACACCGGTCTTGCTGATCTTTTTCACAATCACACCGCCGTCGATTTTATATTTCTCTGCCTGTTTCGCATCGATATTGGCCAGCTCTACGCCCAGACGTGAGCCAACGATATCGGCACCGGCAGATTCATCCACCTTACTTTGTTCTGCTTTCAGCTCCACGTCGGTAGTGTAGGACTTGCCCTCCCGGAAATAGGTGAGCTTTACTTTCTGTCCCGGACGGAGCGGGGCAATGGCCGCACTCATCTGCAGGCCGGTAGCCACATTGGTATTGTTAATCTTTGTAATGATATCACCTTTCTTCAGGCCTGCTTTGTATGCAGCACCATCGCTTGGGATGGAAAGTGCAAACACGCCCTGACCATCCTTGATACCCGCGCGCCGTACCATGTCCTCATTGTCGGAAGTCGGATAAGAAATGCCGAGGTAACCGCGTTTCACATCCCCGAATTCGATCAGGTCATTCACGATCTTTTTGACAATGTTCACTTCAATTGCAAATGAGTAACCTGCATACGTACCATTGGGCGCAAGGATGGCAGAGTTGATACCCACGAGCTGGCCGGTGGTATTGATCAGTGCACCACCGCTGTTACCCTGGTTAACCGCAGCATCGGTCTGGATAAAGGATTCAACCGGGGTTTTGCTCTGGCGGCTGTTGATGCCGATCGATACACTTTTTGCACTCACAATACCTGCGGTAACGGTTGCTTCAAGTGTAAGGGGATAACCAACGGCAAGTACCCACTGACCCAGTTTCAGGTCATCGGAGTTGCCATAAATAATATAGGGCAGGTTATTACCGTCGATCTTCAGCACGGCGATGTCGGAGCTTGGATCACGGCCGATCACTTTCGCCTTGTATGTTTTTTTGTTTTCGTTCAGCGTAACGGTGATTTCGTCGGCCACTCCATCGCGGCCATCGGAGATCACGTGGTTGTTGGTGACGATATAGCCGTCTTCGCTGATGATCACACCACTGCCGGATGCACGTTGTTCCGGCTGGATCTGCGGGCTGAACCCGAAGAAGTCATTGAACATATCTTCCATGGCATTGCCACGGTTGCCCCCGCCATTGCCGCTGCCAAGGTCATTGGACACCTTGCGCGCCGGGATTTTTGTCTTGATGTGCACTACCGCGGGTACCGCGGCATTTGCTGCCTTGGTGAAGTCGATCGGGTCAACGGGGGTGCCACCGGCATTTTCAAAGAAACCGGCATAGTTCACCGGGGTTTTGCCTTCGGTCATCTGGACACCAGCCACCGTTTCTTTCTTCATCAATTTTCCGTACACCCACACGCTTCCGACCGCGGAAGCGGCACTGATAACAACGACCAGTAAAAGCTGTCTGAATTTCATATTCCTTTCGTGTTTTAATTATTAGAATCCTGCATGCACCAGTTCAAATTGCGTGCCTTGCCCATACAAAGTAACAAACTGGCATACAAGAAAGAAGGCGCTGGTTTATGTTTAACAAATGATTTACTAAGCCCTTCGTAGTTCTCCTCTTCCGTTCCGCCGGCCTGTCGGGCTGCCTGCCATTCCCGGCAGGGCCGCTACCTAAATTACAATTTTGTCAGGAATGCGAGTGTATCGACTCCGTCGGCATAATCATTTAAGGAAGGGTACTGTGCCTGTCCGAACGGGGTATGTGATTTTCCTATGAGGCATTGCAGGTCGTTCGGGTTGAGAGCTGTCACAGCTGCACTGGCATCCCCGTAGAACGAATAGTTGACCTGGCTTATGGGGGAGAACACCGATTCCTGTTCCACCAGTAATACGGAGGGGGTGCTCATGTAATACTGTTTGTTGAGGATATGTAAGGCGAGGTTGTAGTCGTAGTTGTTTTTGTTTTTATTGTGGTCGGCCAGGTAATCATATTTTTTCAGGGCATTCACCAGTGGAAGGAAATCATAGTCACGGGGTACCAGCAGTTTGGTCACGTTGCGGCAGCCCAGTCCGAAATAAAGCATGATATCATCGGCCAGCGCACTGAGTTCGGTATCTGTTTCGGATCCGTCAAGAATAGCCACAGAGCTGCGGTTGCGCCGGATGATATGCGGGTACCTGCTGAAATAATAATCGAAATACCCTGCTGAATTATTACTGCCGGTGGCGATGTAGGCATCACAGTTTTTGAGCATATCCTGGATAAGTGTGCGCGATCCCGCACGCGGGTCGAACCCTTCGAGTACGCCCATCAGGTGGGTAAACAGGACTTTGTCTTTCGAAGATGGTTTGACTACGGCGATATGGCCACTGATGAATACGGCGAGCCAGTCATGGAAACCAACAAGCGGGATATTCCCGGCCATGACGATCCCTACATTTTTTGGTGCGGTATTTTCTTCAGTTATATGATAAGAGGCAGCCCAGCCGGCGAGGGTCGCTGGCTGGAGGAAGCGGCTCACAATATTCCGGATGGCAAGGCTGGTGAATTCAGGGATGAACCAGGCATTTTCTCGGGTTGCACGCTCCCGGACTTCAACCCAGTCCGGGTTTTCGGACAGCATATAATCCCCCAGCCGGCCTAATAAACTGATTCGTTCTTGTAATTTCATCTGCAAAGATTAATTTTGTTGCTGAAATTAAACTCAACTCATTAATTTATAGTGCTATGGCAATCAAAATAACGGATGAATGTATCAACTGCGGCGCCTGTGAGCCGGAGTGTCCCAATAATGCAATCTACGAAGGGGGTGTGGAATGGGCCATCACGGATGGTACCTCAGTCAAAGGAAGGTTTACCCTGGTGGACGGCTCGGTAGTGGATGCAGATACAAAAAATTCACCTTTAAGTGTTGATACTTACTACATTACTCCAAATAAATGTACAGAGTGCCAGGGTTTCCACGAAGAACCCCAGTGTGCTGCGGTCTGCCCGGTTGACTGTTGCGTACCGGATGAAATGTACCAGGAGACAGTGGAAGAGCTGATGGAGAAAAAAGATAAGCTGCACTTGTAAAAATGTGCATAAGTTGGACGCCCCGAAGGGTTTTTCAATGGCCCATTATCGTAACTTAGGGTATACAACAGCAGGTTTCCTGCTATACTTTGGCGGGTGATATTTCCCGTCGTAAAAAGGTGAAGAAGAAACGGTCTTCACCTTTCTTATTTCCAGCCGGTAACGGTTCCCCTGGTTTTAGCGATCTAAATTTCCCCGCCTCCTTTTTTTTGGGAATATTTGCACAACTATTTGTTTAACATGAAGAAAAACATTGCACTTGTTACGGGTGGTTTCTCCGGCGAATCGGTCATTTCGTACCGCACGGCGGATACCATTGGAGCCAACCTCGACCCGGCAGTTTATAATGTATACCGGATCGATATCAACAGTAA
>SEAD01000310.1 GCA_004173355.1 Chitinophagaceae bacterium
TTACAGTTTTGTTTAACGCGGCTGCGGTTACAGGTCAAATTTTATCCCCTGTGCGAGTGGGAGAGAATCTGAGTAATTGATGGTATTTGTTTGTCTGCGCATATAAGCTTTCCAGGCATCAGAACCGCTTTCGCGTCCACCACCTGTCTCCTTTTCCCCTCCGAAGGCACCTCCGATTTCTGCCCCTGAGGTACCGATATTGACATTTGCAATGCCGCAATCGGAGCCAGCGGCAGATAGAAACTGCTCAGCTTCCCGCAGGTTTAAGGTCATGATGGCAGAAGAAAGACCTTGGGGCACGTCGTTCTGCAGGGCAATGGCCTGGTCGAGGGTCTGGTATTTTATCAGGTACAAAATTGGTGCAAATGTTTCGTGCTGCACTATTTTATAGTCATTTCGTACTTCAGCAATGCAGGGTTTGACATAGCATCCGCTTTCATATCCCGGTCCGCTGAGAATATCCCCTTCTACCAGGAAGGTACCGCCTTCTGCTTTGCAGTTTTCGATGGCGCTGAGGTATGCGTCCACCGCCTGTTGATCGATGAGCGGGCCGACATGGTTTTGCTGATCCAGTGGATTGCCAATTTTAAGCTGGCCATAAGCCTTAACCAGTTTTTGGCTGAAAGCATCGTATACCTGCTCATGGATGATGAGTCTGCGCGTGGAAGTGCAGCGTTGTCCTGCTGTACCCACCGCACCGAATACGGCGCCGATGAGGCTCATGTCCAGGTCTGCATGCTGGGAAATGATGATTGCATTATTCCCGCCCAGTTCCAGCAGACTTTTGCCTAGCCTTGCAGCTACCGCTACCGCTACCGCCTTCCCCATGCGGGTAGATCCGGTGGCAGAGATCAGCGCGATGCGGGAGTCATTCGCCATTATTTCACCAGTTTCCCGTCCCCCGATCAACAGATTGCTCAGGCCTTCAGGCAGCCCGTTTGATTGTAGAATTTTTGCGATTAGGTGCTGACATGCAATTGAAGTAAGCGGTGTTTTTTCGGACGGTTTCCACACGCATACATTTCCGCATACCCATGCCAGGGCGGTGTTCCAGCACCAGACTGCTACCGGGAAGTTGAATGCAGAGATGATCCCTACGATTCCGAGGGGGTGCCATTGTTCGTACATTCTGTGGCTTGGCCTTTCAGAGTGCATGGTCAGGCCGTATAGTTGCCGGGAAAGGCCAAGTGCGAAATCGCAGATGTCGATCATCTCCTGAACTTCTCCAAGCCCTTCCTGCAGGCTTTTTCCCATTTCGTAGGAGACCAGCATACCCAGGTCTTCTTTATTCTTTCGTAATGCATCACCGAACTGCCGTACGATATCGCCGCGTTTAGGCGCTGGAACACTTTTCCAGAAAATAGCTGCTTCCGTTGCTTTGTCAATTACCAGGTCATAATCTTCCGTTGAGGTGGTATGTACACCAGCGATTTTACTGCCATCGACAGGAGAGTAGCTGTACAGAATTTCTGACTGAGGATTGGCGCCCCAGTGATTGCCCGTGCTATATGCCGGATTGATATCCAGTATGTTTAAGTTACTGAGTACTTCGCTGATATTGTTCTGCATGACGATAAGTTAGTATGTGTTTTTCTTGACCTGGTAATTACCATAATCAAGATAAAGTTACGTTATTTTGCAGGTAAACATAACACACCATCCG
>SEAD01000048.1 GCA_004173355.1 Chitinophagaceae bacterium
GCATCCCGGACACAGGGTTTAAACCGCGGGCTGGCCTGCTGCTGCCGGAAAGGCAAGCGGTCATCGTTGACCAGGATAATTTTTACAGGAAATAAAAATGAAAACGCGCCCGGCGGCTGCAGCTGCGTGGCCTGGTGAAACCAGTCAGGTTACTGCAGATCAGGCAAGCTGGTTGGGAGGAGGGCATAACATTTCACCATGGAAGGAAATGTACTCATCCGCAGAAGGAGCGGGATGATGGCTGAGGAATAGTTCCACTGCGTGGAAAAGGTCATCACTGTGATGAAGGTATTCTTCGGTAAGGTTGACCGTAGAAGGGGCCTTCTCTTCCGTGTTATTGCCAAATGGGTTGCAGGAGGATTGTTTGCTTTCGCTGGTATCCTCTTCCTGCTGCTGTTTGGCGAGCTGGCTGATTTTCTTTTCAGCGGCAATCTTCTGGCGGCCGGCAAAAACAAATGGCGCACTGATGGTCAGCCAGAGCAGGGCAAGCATCATGAAAACGCTTGCGAGTCCCTGTAAAAAATGATATGTGCGCCTGCCGGTCATTGTCTGCAAAGTACACTATAACCTGTACTTACTCAAATTGTTTAGGTAAAGGCAATCTTAAATTTCCCCCGAATTTGTCGGAAGGCTGTCATATTCACCCTTAATCGCATAGTAACCAAATATAATAAGTCCGATACTTATCGGGGTGAAGATGGTTATAATGATGATCCAGATCACCGGGTTATTGATATCCCGGGTACCGGATGGGTCAATATTCAGTACGGCTCCTGCCACGAGCAGGATAAAGACCGCTATGCCGGTAACGATCCAGAAGATCCCGAGTAATTTTTTGAGACTGTTCATGGCAGGTATTTTAATCGTTTACATCGGGGTCAACCCGGTTACTCAAATAAATAGCACCGATAATGAAACAAAGCGCAGCCACTCCGATGGGATACCAGAGTCCGACCAGGTCATCACCCGGGAAACTGGTAGTAAGCAGCAACCCGATGAAAGGCACAAGCCCGCCAAACACGCCGTTGCCGATATGGTAGGGGAGCGACATCGAAGTATACCTGATCCTGGTGGGGAAAATCTCCACGAGGAAGGCAGCGATTGGTCCGTACACCATCGTCACATAAAGGATCAGCAGGAAAACCAGTCCGATCGTTTTCCAGTAAAGCCCGGAAGGAAGTTCGACCTCACGATAAAGCGTAGGTGAACTCGCCAGCGTACCTGCGCGGTACAGGGTATCGGAACGCATGGTAGTAAAGGACGAACCATCCGGCAGCTGCAGTTTTTCCGACACCGTAGTGACGCGTCCGCGTCCATCGGCCAGCTCGGCGGTTTTTTCTTTTGTCCCTTCACTCCGGGCACCGGCCACCAGTTCCAGCCGTGGTTTGCTGAAGTCAAGGAATGCCTGGAAGATCGGCCGGTAGGTCAGGATCCCGAGCAGCATGCCTGCCAGCATAATCCATTTGCGTCCGATCTTATCACTCAGCCAGCCAAACACCACAAAAAACGGTGTGGCAAATGCGATGGCCCAGAGCATGATGGTCCTGCTCTGTTCAAACCCGATAAAACATTTATTCTCGAGAAAACTCTGTGCATAAAACTGACCGGTATACCAGATCACGCCTTGTCCCATCGCCGCGCCGAATAATGCAAGCAGTACCATTTTAAAATTCGCCCGCTTGCGGAAGCTTTCACGCAATGGATTGGCCGATGTTTTACCCGCAGCCTTGAGTTGTTTGAAAACCGGCGACTCTTCCATTTTCATACGGATGTACACCGACACGATCACCAGCAGGATTGAGATCCAGAACGGGTATCGCCATCCGCCCCATTCGCTGTTGAACTGGTCATCGGGCATGGATGTGCGCACGACCATGATCACCCCAAGTGCAACAAAGAGTCCGAGTGTGGCAGTGGTCTGGATCCAGCTGGTATAAAACCCGCGGCGGTTGTCGGGTGCATGTTCGGCCACATAGGTTGCCGCACCACCATATTCACCACCCAGTGCGAGCCCCTGTACCAGGCGCAGCAGCAACACCAGCAGGGGCGCCGCGATACCAATGGTTTTGTAACCCGGCACAAGGCCGATCAGGAAGGTGGAACCTCCCATCAGTACAAGGGTGAGCAGGAACGTGTATTTGCGGCCGATGAGGTCGCCAAGCCGGCCAAAGACCAGCGCGCCGAATGGCCTTACAATAAAACCCGCGGCAAAAATTGCAAGCGTACTCAGCAGTGCTGCGGTAGAGTTCCCTTCGGGAAAAAACTGGGTTGAGATGGTTTTGGCAAGCATCCCAAAAATGTAGAAGTCGTACCATTCGATCATCGTTCCAAGTGATGATGCGGTGATGACCTTCCGGATGTTTCTGGTCTCGTTCATCTGGTTAAAATACTAATTGATGGCGGATCATCGGTAAATATTTTATAAAACATGATTGCTAAATCCCGGTATGATCCTGCTAAAATTTAGCGGGTATAACGTTTGCAATGGGACGATTATGCTGCAGGCCTATATTCCGCCTTGGTTCAAAAGATTGAATCCGTATTTTTAGGACCAATTGATTGAACTATGTCATATCCTTACCAGGTCCGCACGATTGAAGAGTACAATGCAGCTTATGAAAAAAGTATCAGTGACCCCGAAGGATTCTGGGGCGAGATTGCCGGGAATTTTACCTGGCGGAAAAAATGGGATAAAGTCCTGGACTGGAATTTCCGTGAGCCAAAGGTGGAATGGTTTGCAGGTGGCAAACTGAATATTACAGAAAACTGTCTCGACAGGCACCTGGATACCCTTGGGGATAAGCCGGCAATTATCTGGGAGCCCAATAACCCGGAGGAGCAGCCCCGGATCGTGACCTACAAACGGCTCCACAAGCGGGTTTGCCAGTTTGCCCAAGTGTTGCGCAACAATGGGGTGAAAAAAGGCGACCGTGTCTGTATCTATATGGGAATGGTTCCCGAGCTGGCCTATGCCGTGCTTGCCTGTGCAAGGATCGGTGCCATCCACAGTGTGATTTTCGGCGGTTTTTCCGCGCAGAGTATCGCCGACCGCCTCGATGATGCAAAAGCCGAATACATTGTTACCTGTGATGGTGCTTACCGTGGCGGGAAGAATATCCCGCTGAAGGCCGTCATTGATGATGCACTGATCGGCAACAAAACTGTAAAAAGGGTAATTGTTTATACACGCACACGTACCGCAGTCAGTATGCTGAAGGGACGCGATGTGTGGTGGGAAGACGAGATGCGGGTGGTAGCTGAAGGACCCGATTCGCTGCCGCTTGAACCCGACCACCAGCATGCCGGTGAACAGGAACCGGAGATCATGGATGCCGAAGACCCGCTGTTTATCCTGTACACATCGGGTTCCACCGGCAAACCCAAAGGCGTGGTGCATACCATCGGGGGGTATATGGTCTGGACCAACTACACATTTGTGAATGCATTCCAGTATGAACCCGGACAGGTCCATTTCTGCACCGCGGATATCGGATGGATCACCGGGCACAGTTATATTATTTATGGTCCGCTCAGTGCCGGCGCTACCAGTGTGATGTTTGAAGGTGTACCCACCTGGCCCGATGCCGGAAGACTCTGGGATATAGTTGACAAATACAAGGTAAACATCCTGTACACCGCACCCACGGCTATCCGCAGCCTGATGGGTTTTGGTGATGGATTCCTGGACGGCAAGGATCTTTCCTCCATCAGGGTACTGGGCACTGTTGGCGAACCGATCAACGAGGAGGCATGGCACTGGTATGATGAAAAAATCGGGAAAAGGAATTCACCGGTAGTGGATACCTGGTGGCAAACTGAAACCGGTGGTGTGCTGATCACCAACCTCGCAGGAGTTACTCCCGCGCGTCCCTCCTGGGCTACCCTGCCCATGCCCGGTGTGCAGCCGGTACTGGTGGATGAAAACGGGAAGGAAGTGACCGAACCGGATGAAGAGGGCCTGTTCAAGGGCAATCTCTGTATCAAAGCCCCCTGGCCGGGGATCCTTCGTACAACGTATGGCGACCATGAACGTTGCAGGCAGACCTATTTCGCCACCTATGCGGATATGTATTTCACCGGTGATGGTGCCATCCGCGACAAGGGGGGCAACTTCCGGATTACAGGTCGTGTGGATGATGTCCTGAATGTAAGCGGCCACCGGATCGGCACTGCCGAAGTGGAGAACGCCATTAACATGCACGCAGGTGTGGTGGAGAGTGCGGTGGTTGGATTCCCCCATGATATCAAGGGTCAGGGGATCTATGCGTATGTGATTTTTGGCGGGAAAAAAGAGGATTTCGAGTTATCGAAAAAAGATATCCTGGCAACGGTATCAAGGATTATTGGCCCTATTGCCAAACCCGACAAGATCCAGTTTGTCAGCGGCCTGCCCAAAACCCGCAGCGGTAAGATCATGCGTCGTATCCTGCGGAAGATTGCCGAAGGGGAGACACAGAATCTTGGTGACACCAGTACTTTACTGGATCCGGGTGTGGTGGAGGAAATAAAAAACGGGAAACTGTAATCAGCGGCGGATCGTCACTTCCGTGCCGGAGGGTACGTAACTGAACAGTTCGGCTACGTCCGGGTTCTTCATGGAGATGCAGCCCATGGTCCAGTTCTTGAATTTGTCAATCACGAAATCTTCGTGTGGCCAGGTGCCGTGGATCCCGATTGATCCGCCAATGCTTGCGTTGGCGGGGATTTCCCCTTTTTCCTTGCGTTTCCGGAAACGGTCCCAGCTTTCTTTCGTAGGATAGTCGATTCCCATGAAGCGATGCCATTTTTCATGCATCTTTTTATTGGTGATATGGAACGTGCCTTCGGGTGTCTGTTTGTCGCCCTCCATTTTTTTATCACCAAGGGAATTGTTGCCAAACACTACCGGGTAGGTGGCATACCAGCCTTTTTCGTCATATACGCTGAGTTCGTAGTCCGATTTGTCGATGATGATGGTAACCGCGCCAACCGGTGCTGCTTTTGTACTGTGGCTGGCAGTGGCAGTTTTAGCTGCGGGTGTAGTTCCGGAACCGGAGTCCAGGAGCATTCCGCTGCCTGCAATAAAACTGATTAAAACGGCTAAAATTTTCATGTACAACTGGTCTTTTCATAACGGGATAAGGAAGCCGCTAGTATGTACGCGTCTGGTTTAACGAATACTTTACAATTATACGCCAGGTCCTGTCCGGATGCAAAGCAAAATCCCGCTGGAAAAATACAGCGGGATTGAAGGGGAAATGTCTTTGTAAACCTACTACCAGTTGCTGAAACGGAAGCCCACAGTGTATGGGGTCATATCCAGCCCGTCTTCGAATAATCCTTTGATGGCATATGAGCCGTAGAGCTTCACGATACCGAGGGATACTTCACCCACATAGGAGAGTTTCCATTTGCGGAGATTAAAATCACTTTTCACCTTGTCCACATCGCCGTCGGCTTTTGTTTTCTGGCGGGAGCTGTACAGGTAACCTGCACTGACACCTGCGCTGAATCCATATGCCCGTTTGTTGTTTGGGGTAAAATTGAAGTTCAGCATCACCGGTACGGTCAGGTAATCGGCCGCCAGTTTGTTTTTGCTTGGGTTCAGTGCTGCATATCCGTCGATATCAACGATTGTCGGATTCTTGGTGAACATCGTTTCCTTGTTTTCAAAATGGTAGTTGTTCAGTTCAACGCCAAGACCGTATTTCAGGTTCACCGTGTGTTTGATCAGGTTCAGGCGCTGCATGAAGATCCAGATGTTTACACTGCGTGATTTACCGCTGCGGAGTTTCAGGTTGTCTTCATTGGCTCCGGGGGCGAACGATTGTGCTTCGAGGCTGCTGTAATTCGTCTTGTCACTCCAGTTTGCGAAACCCAGGTCAAGGATCCACCAGTTGGTGCTCACATTGGCAGGTTTCTCGTTGTTGCGGCGGTTGATGCGGAAAATGCGGTCACGTTTGCGGGTGCTGTCCTCATTGTTATTGTTGTTGCCACCTTCGCGGATGATCACCATACCACCGATGCGGATCGTATCAGGCGATGGTTTGCCGGTTGAATCGGTCTGGGCAAAGCTGGTCATGAATGTGCATACTGCAACGCACAGTGTAAATATCCTCTTCATAAAAGTTTTTTTAAAAATGGGGAATGGGTTAAAGCCTGATCGCAAGTCCTCCCACCAACAACCGGTCTTCCTCGTCAGTTGCCTTGATATTGGTGGTCTTTTCAAATGTCCGTGTCACTTTCCGGAAGAAGCCACGGAGTTTGTTTTTCTTTGAAGAAGGGCCCATTTCTTCATTGTCATCACCTGGATCAGTATCTGTGTTCACTACATATTGTAACGCATCATCAGCCTTTGGTGTTACAACAGGAACCGAATTTTTTTCTGTAGTTGTTGTGTTCACCTGTTTTGCAGGGGGCGTGTTCACTGCAAGCTGGTTGTTATCCTTTACATTATTGATGTTGGGATTATTTAACGGTTTTGGCAGGTTGTTATGTGACTTTGCCACTTCAACATCCGGCTTCACAGGGATAACCTTATTGACAACAGGGGATTGTTTTTTCTTATCACCGGATGCCACATTTTTTTTGTCCGCGGGGGTATCATGCGCATGGTCAAAATGCTTCTGCACGCCAGGGGTATTATCACCTGCAGCAGGTTCATTTTTGCCATCATTGCCTTTCACCAGCTCTTCAGTGGCAGGGGTCACCGGCTGTACGCTGTCGGTTCCGGCTGAGCCACCCGTACCCGCAATAGCCGCAGGGTTATCGGTATCATTGCCTTTGCGTTCAAATGCGATGAATGCGGTTACTGACACAGCAACCAGGATAGCCGCGGCGGCTGCCAGTTTGCGCCAGTTGAAACCACCCATCGGGATCACCCTGGTTTTTTCTTCCTTGCGGTAAAGTGATTCCTTGTATGGGAAAACAATTCTTTCAGATGGATCGAAGCTTGCTTTTTTGTAAAGCGCCAGTTCTGCGCGCATGGATGCATCACGGCTGAGCAGCTGTTCAAACTCCGCCTGCTGGGAGCCATCCAGTTCACCGTCGAGAGAAAGCAGGATCAGTTCCTCGTTTTTAGAGAGACCGCTCGACTGCATCAGTGATTCCTTATGGTCAAATGCAATTTCTTCATCCGGGGTAAACCTGAGCTGGTTAAACAAGCCGAATTCAGCCTGCAGGTCAGGGTTTTCCTTCACGAATTCCTCAACTCGGATTTTATCCTCGCTGCCCAGTTCATTATCCCCGTAGAGGATAAAGAATTCTTCGTAGTTATCGCGGTTGATAGTCATATTCACAAATGCCGGGTTACCCCGGACTAGATTACGTTTTCAATTTTTACCAGGTACTCTTTCAGCTGTACGCGTGCACGGTGGAGGTAAACCTTCACCTGGCTTTCGCTGAGGCCAGTGATCTTGCCGATTTCATCATAGCTGTAGCCTTCATAGTCTTTCAGCAGCACAAGCGACCGTTGTGTTTCACTGAGTCTCGCCAGTGCATCTTCCAGGACCTTTTTCAGGTTATTGCCGCCTGGTTTGTCCAGCACCCTCACATCTTCCTTAAACTCCTCTTTCAGCTGTACCCGCTTCACTTTACGGATATGGTCGATCATCTGGTGATAGGCCACCGTAAAAAGGTACGACTTCGACCTTGCGGCGTCAACCTCCTCACGATGGATCCACATTTTCTCATATGCCGTCTGCACCACATCCCTGGCATCCTCCTCGTGACGGAGATTTTTCAGGATGAAGCGGTAGACATTGTCAGCATACGTGCTGACGCATTCATTGTATTCCCTTTCAGTCATAAAACAGCCGGTATTTCCGTACCAGGGCGAATTTACTGCACCCTTCCGGAATTTTTAGTAATACGGGTGACAAACCCCTTATGTTACAGTGGAATGAAAAAAAAATCCAGCCCGTTGGGAAGCCGGTCTATGGCCGGAATGGCCCTTTTGGGGCGAAATAGCGTTCCGGAACTCAGAACGAGGAGAAAAACTGGTTTGGCAGCGATTCCCAGGGAAGTTTCACCACCGGAAGCTCAGTGCTTTCAGCGGGTTCCAGGGTTTCCTGGCAGGAATCTTCACGTCCGTCCATGGTAAATGGACGTTGCCATACCAGCGCGATGGTCACAATGGCAACTGCCACAATGAGGATCCTGAAAAATTTACGCTGGTGCATATTGGGTTGATTTGAGGGTTTGACGCGTTCCGGCGGCGAAATGTTACACAAAGCTAATCCGATTGTGCAGATTTTTTAACCATTTCATGCTGGTGGCGGCGATCACCGGTTAAATAGCGGGTTTTACGGGTTAAATGCCATCCGGGCTGCCGTATAAAAAATATATTTGCCAAAATATTACGGTATGAATTCAAAATTCAGGGAACGAATAGGCAGGGAAGTGGAAGAAATCCGCGAGGCGGGTCTTTTTAAAAAAGAACGGGTCATCGCCAGCCCCCAGGGCCCGGAAATCGAGGTAAATGGTGCCACCGTCCTGAATTTTTGTGCAAACAACTATCTCGGTCTGTCCGACCACCCGAAAGTGATCGAGGCGGCCCACCAGGCGATTGATTCACGCGGGTACGGACTGAGCAGCGTCCGGTTTATCTGTGGTACGCAGGATATCCATAAGGAACTGGAACAGAAAATCAGCGCCTTCCTCGGTACGGAAGACACCATTCTGTATGCAGCAGCATTTGATGCAAACGGTGGTGTGTTCGAGCCGCTGTTCGGGGAGCAGGATGCCATCATCTCCGATTCGCTGAACCACGCCTCCATCATTGATGGGGTACGTCTCTGCAAGGCAAAACGTTTCCGGTATGAGCACAACAATATGGCCGACCTGGAAAAACAGCTGCAGGATGCGGCTGACTCACGGAGCCGGATCATTGTGACCGATGGTTCATTCAGCATGGATGGCACCATTGCGCAGCTGGATAAAATTGTGGAACTGGCAGCAAAATATGACGCGGCAGTCATGATCGATGAATGCCACTCGTCTGGTTTTATCGGGAAAACCGGTCGCGGTACACACGAGTACCGTGGTGTACTTGGCCGGATCGATATCATTACCGGTACGCTGGGTAAGGCGCTGGGTGGCGCATCCGGCGGATTCACATCCGGAGGCAGGGAAGTGATTGATATGCTGCGGCAGAAATCACGGCCCTACCTGTTCAGTAACACCGTGGCCCCGTCCATCGTGGGTGCCTCGATTGCAGTGCTGGATATGCTCACCAAAACCACTGAGCTGCGCGACAAGCTGGAATACAACACAAAATATTTCCGCACAAAAATGACCGAAGCAGGTTTTGATATCAAACCGGGAGACCACCCGATCGTACCGATCATGTTGTATGATGCAGTGGTGGCGCAGGATTTCGCAGCGTCACTGCTGGAGGAAGGGATATATGTGATTGGTTTCTTTTTCCCGGTTGTGGCGAAAGGCCAGGCCAGGATCCGGGTCCAGCTGAGCGCAGCACACGAACAGGCACACCTGGACAAGGCTATAACGGCCTTTACCAAAGTCGGCCGCAGCATGGGTGTGTTAAAATAGGAAGGCTTTGTATGAATAAACCCGGGACCGGTATACATTATACCAGTCCCGGGTTTATTATACAAGGTCTCAGAACTTCAGGGACGAAGCGATCTGTTTCAGTTTTTCAACCGGCACTCCCTCGCCTTCGAGTGTGACCATCAGCCGGTCGCCGCCGAGGAACATGAATGAACTTTCATTCTCGTTTTTGCGGCTCGACTCCACCGCGCGTGCGCCATTGAAGTCGGATGTCTTTATATATTCTTCCTCTGTATCTTTCTCGACCTGGAACGCGCCGAGATACTGCAGACTGTAAAACCCGGATCCGGCGGGACCCGCGCAGTCAAAAACAGAAAGTTTGATTTTTGATGTTTCGCCGGTGTTGTATTCAGCACTGCCCATTACGGTGCCCATCGTTGCATTCGCTTCATACCCGCTGCGTTTCGCACCGTCCAGTTCTTCCGGGAAAAATGTTTTCATCTCCGCAAGCGAGTAGGGTTTGAGCTCCCGGAGTTCCGCTGCTTTTTTCTGCGCTGCCAGCCCTACATCCTCCGCCACCGCGGTGTTGACGGTCAGTTTTGTACCATCCTTCTCTTCAATGACCACTTCATTCTTTGGTTTGTTGTTGTTGCAGCTGATTGCCATCGCAGCCAGGAGCGGGAGAAACAGGATCCTTTTCATATAAAACTGGTTGGTTTAGGCCTTAAATGTAGCGTTTAATCGTGTTTTTACGAATCCGGTGACCTGAATCAGCGATTTTTGGCAATAATTAAGAGTTTTTTTTAATAATCCCCGATTGCCGGACAATCTGCCTTTCCTATATTCGTTCTAACCTCCGATGAACTAAATTCTACCCGACCGATTCCTACGAATGTTCCGATTTTAACAAGTCACCCATTCAAAATTTATTTGATGAAAAAGTTAGTTCTGTGCCTTGCGGCCGGGTTGGTAATGGTATCTGCATTCTCGTCCTGTTCAGCCACCAAAAAAGATTGCCAGGGTGTCCGTCACACCAAACAGAAAGGTGGGTTCTACCTCTGATCCCCACCAGGGATGCACTACATTTGCGAAAATTCCTGATATGAGGGTCCTGTTTTCAGCTGTAGTGCTGGCATTCGTGCTATCGTCCTGTTCACTCAACAATGTGAACGAGGACAGCAGTCTTGGTCAGTTTTTCGAAGAAAATAAAGCGAAAGGTTGTTTTGCCCTGCTGGATAACGGCACGGGTGAGTTCACAGTCTATAACCTCCCGCGTTACCGCGACAGTGCCTATCTTCCTGCATCCACTTTTAAAATCATCAATTCACTGATCGGCCTGCAGACAGGCGTGATCAGCAGCGACAGCATGGTGATCCCATGGGATGGCGTTACCCGCTCCATCGAGGCGTGGAACCATGACCTGAATATGGTGCAGGCATTCAGGGCTTCATCGGTGCCCTACTACCAGGAAGTAGCCCGCCGCATCGGTAAAGACACCATGCAGTCATGGCTGGATACACTGAAATACGGGTCTGCAAAAATCACATCCGCAATCGATACATTCTGGCTCGACAACAGCCTGAAGATTACTCCCGATGAGCAACTGGGTGTGGTGAAACGTCTCTATTTTGACCAGCTGCCGTTTTTCAAGACCTACCAGGAAGAAGTCAAACGCGCAATGGTGATTGAAGAAAACACCAATTACCAGCTTGCCTACAAGACCGGCTGGAGCGGGTTTGATCCGAAAGCAGGCCGGCACATCGGCTGGGTGCTGGGATGGATCGTGGAGAATAAACATCCTTATTTTTTCGTACTCAATATTGAATCGGCAGAACCTGAGTTTGACATGCCCTCCATACGCAAAAAAATGCTGGCGGACATCTTGGGTAAACTCGGGTTCCTGCAGGGTAAAATGTAATTCTCTGGTTTAATCTTTGTAATATAGTGTGGGCATTTATAAACAGCCTGCCGACACTTGAACCTGCAGTTCCAATATTTACAATACTCCTGGTTTTTTCTCGCCATCCTGCTCTTTGCAGGATTGTTGTTCCTGCGTGCGCGCTGGCGGAAAAAAGTGATCCGGCGTATCGGTGACCTGCATCTCATCCGCCTTCTTACAGCTGGTTTTTCCCGCCCGCGGTTCATCCTCCGTTTTTCACTGCTTTGCCTGGCTTTTATTACCGGGGTGTTTGCAGTGATGAACCTCCGCAGACCCGGTGCGGCAGATGGTCTTTCCCGCAAAGGGATTGATGTGGTCATTGCACTGGATGTAAGCCGCAGCATGATGGCCAGTGATATGCCGCCCAACCGGCTGGAACGTGCAAAGGAACTGATCGGACGGCTGATGAACGCCATGCCCGATGACCGTTTCGCCCTCATTGTTTTTGCCGGCAAGGCCTACCTGCAGATGCCACTGACCAATGACCACGGTGCCGCTGCAATGTTTGTATCCGCAGCAGGTCCGGATGCCGTGGCCGAACAGGGCACCGTCATCAGCGAGGCCTTACGACGCACCGCCACCGTGTTTAACGGGAATGAACGCAGGTTCAAATCCGTTATCCTGATTTCGGATGGGGAAGACCATGACCCAGAAGCTGTCAAAACTGCCACCGGACTCGCCGAGCAGGGAATGATGATCAGCACGGTTGGTATCGGATCCCCTGAAGGCTCGTATATCACTGATCCGGCAACTGGTGAAAACAAAAAGGATGAAACCGGCAGCCAGGTGATTTCCAAACTGAATGAAGAAGAACTGCAGGCCATCGCCTCCGCTACAAGCGGTACCTATGTGAGGCTCGATGACAGTGCCGAGGCAGTCGCGAACCTGAAACAACAATTGTCGCAGATAGAAAGCATCGCACTCGACGATCTGTCGCTGGTGAACTTCAAAACATTTTACTGGGTGTTTGCCGGACTGATGCTGCTGCTCCTTGTTGCGGAATTCTTTATCCCTGAAACAAAAAAACTCCGGAAGGAAGCACCGCGTGCAGACTGGCGGACGAAGGATAACCTTACGGAAAAAAAACAGCCTGCCGGCCGGCCGGAAAACAGTCCTGCTGCCCGGAAAGGTCAACCCCGAAAAGAAACAGCATGAAAAAACAGGTACTGGTTATACTATCCCTCGTAACAGCTGTAAGGCTGACCGCCCAGGATGCGCAGGCCGACCTGCGACGCGGGAATGAGTTGTACCGGCAGAAACAGTATCCCGCCGCAGAAGCAGCGTATGAAGATGCCGGGAAAAAAGACCCGGCAAACCTTGCCAGTAAATTCAACAAGGCAAACGCGATGCACCGGCAGAACAAACAGTCTGCTGCCATCCGTGAACTCGATGACCTTTCTTTCAAAGCAACCGATGATAACCTTAAATCCCAGACACAATACAATAAGGGCGTGATCCTTTCGGGGCTGGGCAAAACCGAAGAATCCATCGAGTCGTACAAATCGGCATTACGTCTCGACCCTACCGATAACCAGGCAAGGGAAAACCTGCAGAAGGCCCTGAAGGAACTGGAAAAAAAGAAACAGGAGCCCCAGCCTGACAAACAGGAAAAACAGCAATCCAAACAACAGCAGCAGCAACAACCGCAGCCCCAGCCCCAGATGAACCAGAAGGAAGCCGAACAACGGCTGAAACTACTGGAACAGAAGGAAAAGGAGGTGCAGCAGCGCCTGCAGCGGGATAAATCAAAACAAGGTTCCGGAACCGGGAAGGACTGGTAACACTGTCGTGTTTTAATGTTATTTTTGCCCTGTTATCCAACGCCCAAGGGGCCCTCCACATATGGAATTGTACACAGAATCTCTTACCCGGTATAAACGTCTCCCCACCCGCGAAGTAAAAATCGGGGATCTCTCCCTCGGTAATTTCAACCCGATAAGGGTGCAGACCATGACCACCACCGATACGATGGATACCCTCGCCACAGTGGAGCAATCCATCCGCTGTATCGAAGCCGGTGCCGAAATGGTGCGCATTACCGCGCCTTCAAAAAAAGAAGCCGAAAACCTGAAGGTTATCCGGGATGAATTGCGCAGGCGCGGGTACAATACACCGTTGATCGCCGACATCCATTTTACTCCCAATGCAGCAGAGATCGCCGCGAGGCTGATTGAAAAAGTACGGGTGAACCCGGGAAACTATGTCGATAAAAAGAAGTTTGAACTGATTGAATATTCTGACGCAGATTATGCAGAGGAAATCGACCGGATCCGTGAACGGTTTACGCCGCTGGTAAAAATCTGTAAGGAGTATGGCACCGCGATGCGGATCGGGACCAACCACGGTTCACTGAGCGACCGCATCATGAGCCGCTATGGTGATACTGCGATGGGTATGGTGGAAAGTGCGATGGAGTTCCTTCGTATCGCACGTTATGAAAACTATCACAACATTGTGCTCAGTATGAAGAGCAGCAACCCGCAGGTGATGGTGCAGGCATACAGGCTCCTGGTCAACCTGATGAACAGTGAATTTGGTGAGGCGTATCCACTGCATCTCGGGGTTACTGAAGCGGGGGATGGAGAGGACGGCCGGATCAAATCGGCGATTGGCATTGGTACATTACTGGAAGACGGTATAGGTGATACCATCCGTGTATCACTCACGGAGGATCCGGAATTTGAAATACCGGTCTGTCGGGACCTTGTCAAACGATACAGTATTCCCGCCGCGGAACCCGCGGTTTCACCCGGGGAAACAACCGCACTGCCATATGATCCTTTCCATTACCAGCGAAGGGTGACTGACCCGGTCGATAATATCGGTGGCAGGCAGGTGCCCGTGGTGATCGCGGATCTCAGCAAAGTTGAAAATATTTTACCGGCTGACCTGCAGAGCATCGGGTATGTGTATGACGAACCGACCGACAAATGGACCATCCGCGATGCGGCTGCCGATTATATCATTACCGGCCACCAGGTGCTTTCGTTTAACCTGCCCGGTACCCTGAAAGTACTCGTATATCCTGCTGCATGGGCGCTGGCAGAAGACAAAACAAAATATTTCCCGCTGTTCCAGGACAGCGGTTTCGCAATGTCCGATATCAAAAGTCCGCTGGTAAATTTTGTAATGGTCGATGCAGGGACCGTGTATGATGCGGATGGCTCGGCTGATACCTACCCGTACTGGGGGCAGCTGGCTGATCCCACCGTGGTGATCTGTCTCTCGTCCACCGCCACCAATGCCATGCAGGTCTGCCGCAATGTGTTTGCGGAATTCATCCGCAGGCAGGTCAAAAGTCCTGTAGTGCTGATGACCGACAGTGCATTGGCAACACCGGATGAACACCTCATCCATTTTGCTACCGAAACCGGCGCGCTGCTGCTGGATGGATTTGGCGACGGGATCTGCCTGGGATATAGTTCAGGTGCAACATTGGAAAATATCAAGAGTACCGGTCGCACCTATCTTGATGTCAAGGACATTTACCAGTTTACCAATAACACAGCTTTCAGTATCCTGCAGGCAACGCGTACAAGGATCTCCAAAACGGAATATATCAGTTGCCCCAGCTGTGGCCGCACATTATTTGATCTCCAGGAGACGACTGCAAAAATCAGGGCAGTAACCAATCATCTCAAAGGCATCAAGATTGCCATTATGGGTTGTATTGTAAATGGTCCCGGTGAAATGGCCGATGCCGATTTCGGTTATGTGGGAAGCGGCACTGGCAAAATCACTTTGTACAAAGGCCGTGATGTGATGAAGCGCAATGTCAACAGTGAGGTTGCTGTGGAAGAACTGATCCGCCTGCTGAAAGAAAATGAAGCCTGGATTGAACCCGCCACCCTATAAAGCCAGTCCTGAAACCCGCTGCCGCGAAATATTATTACTTCTTTTTTGCAGCTGTGCTGCTGCTGGAACTTGTGGCAATAATATCCGGTCACGCTGGCTGGAGGCTGGTCAGCAAACCATTGCTGATGCCATTACTCGCAGCCGGTTATTTTTCACAGGTAAAAACGAGCGATGAGCCGAAGCGTCTCTTTGTCCCCGCTGCTTTGTTCTTCTCCTGGCTGGGTGATATTTTCCTCCTGTTTGAGGGCAAGACCCTTTTCTTTATGTTCGGCCTCTCCTCCTTCCTGGTAGCACATGTGTTTTACCTGATTTTTTTCAATGAAATTATCCGTCACCGCAGTATAAAACGACAAGCGATCTGGCTGCTGCCGGTGCTGGCGTACTATTTTTTCCTGATGTGGTTACTTGGCAGCGGACCGGGTCCGCTGGTCTGGCCGGTGCGTTTGTATGGGCATGTTATCTGCCTGATGCTTTTCAATGCTATCCGTATACCGGGTACGGGTGGGAAACATGCCTGGCAAATGCTGGCAGGGGCTTTGTTGTTTGTGCTGTCTGATTCGATCCTTGCGATCGATCGCTTCCACCAGCCACTGGCCAATGCGGGGTTCCTGATCATGCTGACTTACGGGATGGCTCAATGGCTGATTACGGCCGGTTCGGCCGGATGGCTCCGGAAATCGGAAGTTTAAAACGGCAGCTTGCACTTAAATTTGTTATCTCAACGGCTTTTATGAAGACAGACTTTCTGGTTATTGGTTCGGGGATCGCGGGATTGACCTATGCATTAAAAACCGCAAGGAAATACCCCGACAAAAAAGTGCTTATCATGACCAAGGCGGCAGCCGATGAAACCAACACCAAGTACGCGCAGGGTGGGGTAGCCGTGGTAAACGACCTGGAAAATGACAGTTTTGAAAAACATATCGAGGACACGCTGATCGCGGGTGATGGCCTTTGTAATAAAAACGTTGTTTCGATCGTGGTGAAGGAAGGACCCGATCGCGTGCGGGAACTCATCGAATGGGGTGCGCGTTTTGACAAGGAAAAAGACGGCGACTACAAGCTGGGTAAGGAAGGTGGCCATTCCGAATTCAGGATCATCCATCATAAGGATATCACCGGATGGGAGATGGAGCGTGCGTTGCTGGAGGCTGTGGACAGCCAGCCAAATATCGAAATCAACAAACACTCTTTTGTTATTGATATCATCACCCAGCATCACCTCGGCTACCTGGTTACCAAATCCTCACCGGACATCGAATGTTACGGGGTTTATGTGCTGAACCTCGAAACCAGCCGGATCGAAACAATCATTGCCGGCATCACACTATTGGCCACCGGTGGCAACGGGCAGGTATACCGGACCACCACCAACCCCGCCATTGCAACGGGTGATGGTGTGGCCATGGTGTACAGGGCGAAGGGCCGCATCGAGAACATGGAATTTATCCAGTTTCACCCCACCGCACTTTTTGAACCCGGCCTGAAGGGACAGGCATTCCTGATCACCGAGGCCGTACGCGGTGATGGCGGGATCCTGCGCAATAAAGACGGGGAAGCATTTATGGCCCGGTACGATTCCCGGCTCGACCTGGCACCGCGGGATATTGTGGCCAGGGCGATTGACAGCGAAATGAAACGGACCGGTACGGAACATGTGTGGCTCGACTGCCGGCATTTTTCCCCTGAGAAGTTCACCGAACATTTCCCCAACATCTACGAAAAATGCCTTTCCATTGGCATTGATATCTCAAAGAATATGATTCCCGTAGCACCGGCAGCACACTACAGTTGCGGTGGTATCAAAACGGATGAGTGGGGGCGCACCTCGATCCACAACCTGTATGCATGTGGCGAATGTTCGAGTACCGGGCTGCATGGTGCCAACCGTCTTGCCAGTAATTCCCTGCTAGAAGCGATGGTGTTTGCCCATCGTTGTTTTATCGATATTTCGGAGAAAGTACCATTCATGAAAGCCGCAGAAGCATTGCCTGAATGGGATGCGCAGGGAACCGCAGAGCCGAAGGAAATGATCCTGATTACCCAGAGCCTGAAAGAACTGCAGTTGCTGATGAGTGATTACGTGGGGATCGTGCGGAATACCGTGCGTTTGGAGCGTGCACTCAAACGGCTCGACCTGCTGTTCGAGGAAACGGAGTTGCTGTACCGCAGTACTTCGCTGTCCACGGCGTTGCTCGAACTGCGCAACCTGATTACGATCGGTTATCTCATTGTAAAAGGTGCTTCGTTCCGTAAGGAAAGCAGGGGCCTGCATTTTGACACCGATTACCCGGAGAAGAGCGAAATCGTGCAGAACATCGTGTTGTAGTTTTTTATCTTTGCAGGTATGTATTACGTTGTTTACGGATTCCTTTATGTGTTTTCATTGCTGCCGTTAGGGGTGCTGTACCTGTTTTCCGACCTGGCTTACCTGATCATGTATTACCTGGTGGGTTACCGGAAGCAGGTGATCATGCAGAACCTGGCGATAGCATTCCCGGAGAAGAGTGAGGCGGAGAGGGTTCGCATCGCCAAGGATTTTACGCGCAACCTGACCGATACTTTTATCGAGACCCTGAAGATGATTTCCATCGGGCCGAAGGAACTCGACCGGCGTACCGCATGTGATTTTGCACATATCAATGACCTGGTGGCAAGGGGTTTCAATATCCATATCATGGCTGGTCACCAGTTCAACTGGGAGTTTGGCAACCTGGCTTATGGCAGGGAGTTCAAAATCCCGTTTATCGGCGTGTATACCAGGCTCAGCAATAAAGTGATGGACCGGATTTTTTACCAGGCCAGGTCACGTTATGGTACGTTCATGATTTCGAAGGAAGACTTCCGTGCTAAAAAAGACCAGCTGCTGGCAGAGCGGCACATCCTCGCCCTTGCTGCGGACCAGAACCCCAGTAATCCTTCCAATGCCTACTGGATGACATTGTTTGGCAGGATGGCACCATTTATAACCGGTCCGGCGCGTGGTGCCGTAAAATCGGACAATGCGATGGTCTTTGTTGGCTTCCGGAAAATCAAACGCGGGCACTATGCGTTCCGTGCCGAGCCAATGACCGAACATGCTGCATTGCATACCCCGGAAGCACTTACCCTTATGTACCGCGACCTGCTGGAGAAAACAATCCGGACAGATCCGGCCAATTACCTGTGGAGCCATCGCCGGTGGCGGCACGAATGGAAACCGGAATACGGCCAGCCGATCGGACAGGAATAAAAAAACGGGAACAGTTCAATGAGCTGTTCCCGTTACCTATTTTACACGTGACCGTCAGTTCAGCACATTGGCTTCCTTCACGATCTCCGCCTTTTCCTGTTCCTTGATTTTGCCCCATCCGCCCGCTACGTTACGGATATTGTGGATGCCCTGGCGTTTCAGTAATGAGGCTGCAATCACGCTGCGGTATCCGCCGGCACAATGCACATACACGTTATGGTGGTCGTCAATCTGCGCCATTGTTGCGGGGTCAGTCATATCACCAAGTGGAATACTCAGCGCATTTTTCAGGTGACCTTCACCAAACTCCGCTGGTTTGCGCACATCCACTACCATGAGGTTTTCATCAAAGGGAATATCCATCATCAGTTCATCGGCTTCCACGTCAACGATCATATCGATCTGTTCGCCAGCTGCCTGCCATACGGGGAATCCGCCCTGCAGGTAACCCTGTACGTTATCCAGTCCCACACGTGCGAGGCGCACGATGCTTTCTTTCTCCTTTCCCTCATCCGCCACCAATAGCATCGGTACATCAAATGGAAGCAGGCTTCCCGCCCATTCTGCAAACCGGCCATCGAGGCCGATGCTCACCGATCCGGGAATAAACCCTTCGGTGAAAACCGATGATTTGCGGGTATCGAGTATGATGGTGTCATCCACTTTCATCTGTTCGCCGAATTCCGCTACGCTGAGCGCACGCATGGCTTTTTCCATCACCGCATCGAGGCTGTCATAACCTTCCCGGTTGATCCGGGCATTGATCGGGAAATATTGCGGGGGCGGGGGAATGCCATCTGTCACGGCGGTGATAAATTCATCCCGGTCGGAGGCTTTCAGGGCATAGTTCATTTGTTTTTCCTCGCCGATCGTACTGGATGTATCCGGTCCGAGGTTTTTCCCACAGCTGCTGCCTGGTCCGTGTGCCGGGTAGACCAGTACATCGTCAGCCAGGGGTATTAAACTCGCCTGCAGGCTGTCATACAACATCCCGGCAAGGTCATTTGTGGTAAGATCGTTGGTTTTCTGCGCGAGATCGGGACGGCCTACATCGCCCACAAACAGCGTATCACCTGTAAACACTGCATGGTCTTTCCCGTTTTCATCCTTCAGCAGGTAGCAGGTAGATTCCAGTGTGTGGCCGGGGGTGTGCAGGACCTCAACGGTGAGCTTCCCGATGCGGAACAACTCCCGGTCTTTGGCCACATATGCCTTGAAACCGGTATTGGTACCGGGTCCGTATACGATCGGCGCATCGGTGGCCTTGCCCAGGTCAATATGGCCGCTTACAAAGTCTGCATGGAAATGGGTTTCGAATATGTATTTGATCGTGGACTTCCGTTCTGCCGCGAGATCGAGGTACACATCAATATCACGAAGCGGATC
Source organism: Chitinophagaceae bacterium (assembly GCA_004173355.1). Taxonomy (GTDB): domain Bacteria; phylum Bacteroidota; class Bacteroidia; order Chitinophagales; family Chitinophagaceae; genus JBEVJC01. Next base: position 19,902 of record SEAD01000048.1, read on the forward strand.
AATAATGGCCGCCTCCCCTTCGCTCTCAATATAATACGCCGCCTCGCTGAGGCATCCGGTGTATAGTTGCCTGATATACATAGTGTGATTTGGAGCAAAATTACTCCTTTTACGTTATTAAAATTTCCCGGTCCCGGTAATGCGCTTTCCTCCTGACGGGAGTGAATGGCACAGCAGGTTCCGCAGAATGTCTATGAAATTCCACACATCTATGTAACGGGGCGGGAGCGATTTAGTTCAGCAGGGAGTCAACAAAGCGGTTCAGCTCTTCAATCCTTGGGGAGTTCACCGTGTAGTAAATGAATTTGCCATCCCTTTCGGTGTTCACAAAACCGGCCTTACGGAGAATGGCCAGGTGTTGCGAGGCAACGGACTGTTCAAGGCGCAGCTTGATGTATATTTCTGTAACAGTGATTTTCTTCTGTTCATCGATCAGCTTCAGGATCTGCTGGCGGAGTTTGTGGTTGATCGCCCTGAGCACCATTGCCGCCTTCTTCACATTGAGCAGGTCAACTTTCAGAGCATCCCCTGAATCTGCCGGCGCGTTAAACGCGAGGGTATAGTTATTCATGGTATCAGCTTGTTAAGTAGTTACAAAAATACTTATGTATAGTCTCTTTTAATGTTTAGGAACCGTTGAATATTCATGACAGAAGGTTTAAGGAGTCGCCTGGTAGAATTCTTTTACGTACAATGGCTCGAGATACGCGATATCACAAAACTCGCCCCGGGCCTGCCTTTCGGCTGCCAGGCTGACCATTGAACGGGCTGTCGGCATCACATTACGGTACTCCGCATTTGCCTGGCCAACCAGCTTTTCTACTTTATGTACCGCATTCCCCGTAAAGACCACTTTTCCTTTCCCAAGGAACTGGCGGTAACTGTGTTCATCAAGTATCAATGCACCCGGTTTTTCCAATTCCATCAGCTTGTGATCATACACTGCTGTGAATACCTCCATCCTTCTCGCATCAATAACCGGGATGATAAAACCATCAGTTGTTGCTTTGACGTCATTTGCCATTAATTCCAGTGTGTTAATACTGATTAATGGTTTATCCAGTGAAAAACAAAGACCTTTTGCAGCTGATAAACCGACACGGAGGCCGGTATACGAACCGGGTCCGATTGTAACCGACACCGCATCGATATCAATCGGATGTATGCCGGCCTTATTAAAAATGTTGTTGATTGAAGGATGTAACCAGGATGAATGTTCTTTCTGGATGCCATTCTCCTCATAACCTTTTATCACGTCATTGTCAGCCAGGCAAATGGACGCTGTTTCCACCGCCGTATCAATATGTAAAATAATCGCCATTATTGTGCCAAAGCTTTTTCTTTCAATAAGATGGAAACATTTCGTTGTCCCTTTTCCTTTATATCATACTCCAGTGCAATGAGCAGGTTCGCATAGCCGATTTTATATGCCCATTCGAATGGTCCATACGGATAGTTTGTACCAAGTTTCATCGCCGTATCAATATCCTCCTCACTGGCAACCGACTCACTTACCAAAAGGAAAGCTTCGTTGATCATTGCAGCAATAATCCGCTGGCTGGTAAAAATAGTTGTCCCCTTTATCCATTCCATGTTCCGGTTGAGCGAAGCTGCTGATTGTTCAGCAAGTGATCGGACCCGCATATCTGTTGCAGATCCCTCAATTACGGTACGGCCAATAAATCCCGGCCATCCGTTGATCCGGATAAATTCCCCGGGCAACTCACCAGATGCCGTCGGATAACTAACCATAACACATGGAATGGCCTGTTGTTGTATCCAGCGGATCCGTTCAGGGGAGAATTGGTTGTGCAGGTCAACCAGCAGGTCGACCCCGGTTAAACGGGTGTCAGGTAATCCGTCAAACCAGGTTATTTCGCAGGTTTCCGGTACGGGGACGGACAGGAACTCTTTTTTCCTTTCTTCATCAGCAAGCAATACGAGCTTCATATCCGTGGTTTTTGCAAAGAAAACGCATAAAGCTATATTCGCTCAATCAATTTTAATACTATCAATGAGCAAGACAATTGTACACACAAAGGGAGCCCCGGAACCTATTGGTCCCTACAGCCAGGCCGTGCTTGTCAATGGCACCCTCTATATTTCAGGACAGATCTGCCTGGATCCGGAGTCCGGCGAACTGAAAAACGCGGATGTGAAGGAAGAAGCACACCGTTGCATGCTGAACCTGAAAGCGGTGCTGGCCGCGGCTGGTATGGATTTCAGCCATGTGGTGAAAACGGGTATTTTCCTTACAGATATGGGCAGTTTTGCGGTGGTCAACGAAGTGTACGGGCAATATTTTGAATCGGAATTCCCCGCTCGTGAAACGGTGGAAGTGTCTGCCCTGCCAAAACAGGTGAATGTTGAAATCAGTATGGTGGCGGTAAAATAGCCGGCAACGAAAATCCCGGATACGGAAAAGGCGTACCTGCATCAGCTGCGGGTACGCCTTTTTTTATATACTGATGGTATTGCCTAGTGCGCTACCATCATTTTTATCGATTCCAGTTTTCCATTCACACGGATAGCCAGGTGGTAAATACCGGCTGCAAGAACTGAACCGTCGATTGAGCGGATGGTTTGCCCGGCAGGATAGCTGCCACCCGATACCGGATAACCTACCAGTTTGCCGCTATGGTCATACAGTGCTACAGACAAAGTGTAAGATGCAGATGAAATGATCTCCAGCCTTGATGTATTTATTACCGGATTGGGGAACAACCGCACATACAGTCCGTTGTTGAGCACCGGGGTAACAACTGCCTGTGTGGCGGACGCAACAAATGTGGACGTGGAGGCGCAAAGCGGGATCACATTGTACTCGTAATTACTGGATGGATCAAGGCCATTGACTTCATACGATGTGCCGGTCACTAATACTTTTGTCCAGGTAGTTTCCCCCACCTTGCGGTATTGTAATGTATCTGTTGTCACATCCTGTGGATTGGTCCAGGACACGAGTACGCGGGAAGGGCTGAGCAACTGGGTAGTGATACCGGTCACATCGCCACAACCGATCACATTAACAATCGATACGGCATCATCCGTGCATCCGTTTGCATCTGTACCGCGCACAGTGAATGTGGTGGTTGATGGTGGTGCGACTGTAACCGTAGTGGCCGTTGCACCGATGAAGTATGGTTGTGCTGCAAAATTATAACTGGCGGCACCGGAAAGACTCAGTGTAACATTCCTGAATTTAAGGATAGTTGTATCAGCAGGCTGGATCCGTACATCCGGTATGGGTAATACCGTGACGGTAATCTGTGCCGATGTGACCGAGCAGCTCCCGCGTGTTACGGCAACGCGATAAACACCCGAAACACTGGCGGTATAACTGGCCGTGCTGGCTCCGGAAATAAGATTCCCGTCGCGGGTCCAGCGGTAGGTATAAGCGGCATCGGCAGTGGTGGACAATATCACATTTTCGCCGCTGCAGAAACGTGTGGCAGACGCAGCAGAAAGGTTTACCACCGGCAAGGGGGTGATGGTAACTGAGGTCGCAGCTGATGTTGCCGAACAGGTGGTGCCTGCCGATACGCGTACTGTGTAGTTGCCCGTGGAAGCAGGCGCAAATGTGGATGAAGCAGCCCCGGTTATTTCTGTTCCGTTGCGGAGCCACTGGTAGGTGTACGGTGATCCTATGCCGGCATCCAGTGTCAGCGCAACACCTTCGCATACATTGGTGGGACCGCTTGCCGTTATGGTAGCCGTTGGTGCAGCTACCTGTGTGACGTTCACCGAACGTGTGCCGGTGCATGCACCCTGCGATGCGCGGACAGCAAAGGTACCGGCCTGGCTGGCAGTGTAACTGCTGGAGGTTTCGCCGGGGATGGTGGTACCATTCCTTGACCAGACATAACTATATGCGGAATTGCTGGTAGCCTGGAGTACAACGCCCCCACCTGCGCAGAAACCTGCATCCGGACCAGGGTTGAGGTCGAAACTCAGGTTGTTGCCTGAATTATCAATGACCACATCTTCCATTACCTGGCAGCCTGCGGCGTCTTTTACAGTGACATGGTAAGTGCCAGGCGCAGCATTAACCAGTGTTGCCCCGGTTTGCCCGTTGCTCCATAAATAGGTGAGGGCGCCGGTAGATGCGGTGGCCACAACGGTAGCAGTACCATTTGCCTGGTTGCAGGATGCATTCACTTTTTCAATTGCGATAGTCATCCGGCAGGCGCCAAAACAGGATGCCCCGCCGATTACCTGGCGGATCCGGTTACCCGGCTGTACACCAAAGCCATTTGCGAAGTTGATGCCGTAACCGGTCAGGTGGCAATAACTCATGATAGTACCGCCGTTGACCGGGGCCGGTCCCGGGGGGCAGGCCGCTGCTCCGGATGGTGATGCTTCAGTTGCGTAACAGTTGTCCAGCGCGCCACCGGCCCAGCCACACCATTGGGTGTGGTTGGAGCCGAAGTTGTGACCCAGTTCATGCGACACCACCTCTACCGTCCAGGAATAGGTAGGGAAAGAGTTATAGGAGTTATCGATTCCGCTTACACCTGTTTTATAACGGCGGGTGATGTTGGAAGCACAGGGATTGCCCAGCACATATGCGATACCCCCGCCAAGCGAGCGGCGTGAGAGGAAATGTGCATAGTCGCCGATATAGTCTGACACCAGCATGCGCTGTTCGAATGAACTCAGCACAGTAGAGGTATTGTTGAGGTTCGCTGCGGCTTCCGGATCCTGCGTGGTCCAAACAGTGATCTGTGACACCTGTACCTTGATATCTTCCGCTTCATAAATAGCCGCCACATTGTTAAAGAAGCCAAGCACAAAATTGACTACGTTGGTCACATTGCTACCGCGATCCTGGTACATGCGGTAATCACACTCGAAATAAATTTCGATAGGTTCCCCTGTCTGCGTTTCCTTACCGGTGCCGGGAGCCGGTAATTCGCCGATCATTTCTTCGCTGGCAAAACAGCTTGCAGGGTTTTTAACCTTCAGGTTGCTTTCCCGGTACAGGGTATATTCATCGGTTGCAAGCCCGTTGTTTTCAATGGCACCGAGGATGATATTACTTTTTTCGTCAGAGATAATACCCATCACCTGGCCGCCAATCAGACTGATAGTAGCCATGGATGAATTCCTGCCACGGATCTTGCCGCGATAAAACACACCGTCATTATAGGTAACCGTTTTTTCGGAACCGTCGGGCCGTTTTTCAGTAACCCGGAATTCAGGTGAAGTGACCGTTACTTTTTCAAGGTCAAGCACCATGTCCGCCGCTTCAAATGGCAGGTCCAGCTGCAGGGTCGGGGCCGCTTCCGCACGCAACGATGAAAGGCGGCCGCTGTTTAGCGTAAGTGCCTGGCTGGCTGTTGCGATATTGTCAAAGTTTTTGGAAAAAGAGGCCTTCGGTGTGAAGAGGTTGCTGACCATCTGCGCATGTGAACAAAGGAATGTTCCCAGGGTGAAGGTCAGGATCGCAGCAATTTTTTTCATGGTGTGTTGATAAAAGACAAATGTAAACGATTCCCCGAATGGCACAAATTGGAATAATGGTCGCCACCGGTGCCTTTTGACGGTGGTATTCAATACATTTACGACACAGAACCATGAGAAGATTCCTTCGGAAAATATTCCTCCGGCCGGTACTTTGGGCCACCCGGAAATTTGCTTCAAGACCCGACCGTGCGCGGGTATTCGAGTCGCTTGACAAACTTTCAGCAGCCATATTGGCCGAACCGGGAAAAAAAGGCCTGGTCCTGCCCCTTAACCCCGCAGCGGGATACATCATTTTTTCCGACCAGCACAAGGGCGCGCGTGACGGGGCTGACGATTTCACCCTTGCCGAACCCTGTTATCTTGCCGCGCTGGAGCATTACAACACAAGTGGTTTTTCTTTCATATCACTGGGCGACAGTGAAGAGCTCTGGGAGAATACCCTTGGCCAGGTGAAGAAATACAATGAGCGGACCTTTGAGGCAGAAAAAAAGTTCCAGCAGCGAAACTCGTTTTACAAGGTGCTCGGCAATCATGACCTCTACTGGGGCAATGACCCGCTGGCATCCTGGGAGCTGAAAAAAATTTACGGGGAAGATGTAAAAATCTATGAAGGTCTGATCCTGGAGATGTATAATCCGGAAGGATTGCTGCAGGTATTCTGTACCCATGGTCACCAGGGCGACCGGCAGAGTGACGGCAACTGGTTCAGTAAATTTTTTGTCGCCCGGATCTGGGCACCCTTCCAGGCTTACCTGCGGATCAATCCCAACACGGCTGCCTACGATACGGAGAAAAAAACCCTGCACAACGAGATCATGTATGAATGGTCGTCCACCCGCAGGGATATGGTCCTGATCACCGGACATACGCACCAGCCGGTCTTTGCGTCGCTCACCCATATCGAACGCCTTTACAAGGAACTGCAGAAAGCACAGATCGATAAAAACCAGCAGCATATCACTGAAATCGAAACAGAAATCCGTAAGCGGGAGAAGGAGTTCACCGCTGTGTCAGTCGACTACCAGGTAATGCAGCCCTCCTATTTCAACAGCGGTTGCTGCTGTTATGTGGATGGCGATATCACCGGGATTGAAATGGAGGGAGGTTATATCCGGCTGGTGAAATGGAGCCAGCGCAGCGGACAGCCCATGCGGTCGGTACTGGAAGAAATGAAACTGTCTGACCTGCAACTCCAGCTCTGAAAAAAACCCCGGAAATTTTTCTGGGGCTTCGCCATTATTTTTTCCAGCGGTTATTGTTTCGGTTCCAGTCCGGCAATTGCCTGTCCGGATCAACTACCACTTCCCTGATCTCAGAAGTGGTGAGCACCGAGAACGTCCATACCGGACCGCGCTGCCAGACTTCCACCGGCAGCTCGATGCGGTGGTCTTTCCCGTTTGACTCTTTCACGAGTACTACAGCCGGCATCGCCATCTTCTCCAGGTTCTCTATCGTGATGTCGGATCCATTGGCCGGGGTATCTTTTATATATTTTACCTCTTTCACTGACAGATCCAGTTTCCAGTTATTGAACACCCAGCTTCTCCAGAACCAGGAAAGGTCCTCACCCGCCACGTTCTCTATTGTATGGAAAAAATCCCAGGGTGTGGGATGTTTGAATGCCCATCTCCTTATATATTCCCTGAAAGCTGCATCAAACCTGTCTTTCCCAAGAACTACATCCCGCAGCGCATGCAGCATCTGCGCCGGCTTCATATAGGCTGCGATTCCGAGGTTGTCCTGCTGGATCACATCAGGTGTTGTAAACAGCCCGTCCATTTCATCATTGAAAGTGTATTTCACCATCATGTCCGAATTGGCATCCCCGAAAAAACCAGCATCCTTAAATTCGCCCCTGTTGAATTCTTCAGTGGAGAGATCATTGATAAATGTGTTGAAGCCTTCATCCATCCATGCATATTTACGTTCATTACTTCCCACGATCATGGGAAACCAGGTATGACCGAGTTCATGGTCCGTCACACTCCACAGGTCCGCGCCCACCGACTGGTAACTGCAGAACACGATACCCGGATATTCCATACCGCCCACGATCCCTGCTACATTGATGGCGGCCGGGTAGGGATAGCTGAACCATTTCGCAGAATAATGTTCAATGGAAGCCTTGGTCATTTCCGTTGAACGTCTCCAGTCGTTTCCTTTTTTGCCAATGGCACTTTCGGAAGGATATACACTGATTGCCAGTGATTTTTTCCCATCGGATAAATTGATTTTTGCGGCATCCATGATAAATGCGCGGGAAGCAGACCACGCGGCATCACGGGCATTGCTGATCCGGTATTTCCAGGTGATGGATGGCTTTTTGCCTGTTACTGAAGGGTCCTTCAGTTCTTTTTCCGTGCGGATCATTACTGTTTTGTCTGATCCCGCGGCAGTGTTGTACCGCCTGAGCTGTTCGGGGGTAAAACATTCTTCCGGGTTCAGCAGTTCACCCGAACCAACCAGGAGGAGTCCGGCAGGGGCGGTTACATCAAACCGGATATCCCCATACTCGAGGTAAAATTCACCGGCACCAAGGTAAGGAAGCAGGTTCCATCCCTGGAGATCATCATACACGCACAGGCGGGGAAACCACTGTGCCACCTGGTAGATCCAGCCGTTGCGGGTTTGCAGCCGGCCCATGCGGTCGGTCCCGTATTCAGGTATGTCAAAGGAAAAACTGATTTTCAGTTCCAGTTTTTCACCGGCTGCGTTCAGTGGTTCTTTCAGCCACACCTGCATCCGGGTATCGTTGATCATGTACTTTGGGGTATAGCTGTTGCCGGCACTGCCAATAGTCATTGCACTAATCACATCACCCTGGGTGAATTCACCATTGGCCCATCGTCCCCCGGCCTGTGTGGTGGTGGACGAACCCCTTGACTCTTTTTTATAAATATTCTGGTCAAGCTGGAGCCAGAGAAAAGGAAGCTGGTCGGGACTGTTGTTTGTGTAAGTAATGGTCACCTCCCCGGTGACCTTATGCGCTATGGTATCAAGTGTGCAGTCGATCGAATAGTCTGCCCTGTTCTGCCAGTATGCCGCGCCGGGCTCACCACCGGCACTTCGCTGGGCATTCCCCGGATAGGGATAAAATTGCGGGTTGAATAATTCCTTTGGATTGAACTTCGACTGAGCGCCAAGGGTAAGGCATAAAAGGGATACGGTAACTGCAAGCAATAACTTCTTCATTCTCTCACATGTTTTATAATCTCCCGGGATGGGAAATCCCTGCAAACCGTTGCAGGGATTACTATTCTGTAAAAAGACTTTCGGCGATAGCCACTGATTCAGGGCGTCCGACATCCACCCACTTTGAACCACTGTGATCAAAACCGCGGATCGGTTGTGCAGCTGCGAGGGAGAGCCAGGAATCGACCAGCGAAAACTTCCCCTGCTGTGTTACGTTGTTGAAATAATCATAGCTGAACACACTGATCCCGCTGAAAGCTTTTTCGGTGACATTTCCCGAAGGGATCGCTACACGTTCTTCACCTGTGGAGAGGTTGCGCCAGCCGGTAAGGCGGTCATCCCCGTTAAACGTAAAACACCTGCTGCTCTTCCGGTTGCTGCTGGCAAGTGTGACAAGTGAACCGGTTTCGCGGTGCTGGTGGATCATCGCACGGATATCGAGGTCACAGAGGATGTCCACGTTGAGGCAGATAAAATCCTGGTCAATCGGGAACAGGTCGCGTGCGAAAGCCAGTCCGCCGCCGGTCTCCAGCACCACCGGGCGTTCATCGCTGAACACGATATCTGAGCCCCATCCATTATTTGATTCCACAGCATCGATGATCTGGTCGGCAAAATGGAACACATTCACGATCACGCGATCGATGCCTGCCTGCCGGAGGTATTCCACATTCCGTTGCAGTAACGATTTGCCATTTACCAGTGCAAGGGCCTTGGGGTGTTTGTCGGTCCAGGGTTTGAACCTTGTACCAAGACCTGCACAGAAGATCATCGATTGCATAACTTTATTTTGAAGCGGGTAGTTCGTTGATCCAGTTTTTGCCGTCCTGCACCAGGTGTTTCACATCCGTTTTTACGCGGAACTTGTTGCGCAGGTGACGCGCAAGTGCATCTGCGGCGTATACACTCCGGTGCTGGCCACCGGTGCAGCCGAAACTTACGGTGAGACTATCGAACCCGCGTTTGATATAATCTTCCACTGAAATATCCACCACATCAAACACACTGTTGAGAAACTCGGGCATGCGTGTCTGCTGCTCGAGGTAATCCTTTACTTCTTTATCCCGCCCGGTCTGGGTTTTCATGCTGGTGATGCGCCCGGGATTGAGGAGGCCGCGGCAGTCGAATACAAACCCGCCACCGTTGCCACTATCGTCAACCGGTTTGTCTTTTTTGTAGGAGAAGCTATGGATTTTTACCACCAGTGCCGTATCCTCATCCGCCTGCACGGGCGTAAACTGCTCAATCACTGTATCGGACACGCACAGGTCAAGTACCCGCTGGAATTCAGGCAGGCTGATACCGGGTCCCTGGTTGCCGGCAAACTCACGCAGGTTGCGCAGTGCAAGCGGGATGCTGGTCAGGAACTGCGCCTTCCGTTCGAAGAGGCCACGGAAGCCGTAGGCGCCCAGCACCTGGAGCAGGCGGATCAGTACGTAGCCATTGTATTGCGACCGGAATAGCTGCCGGTCCAGTGGCGCGGGTACCAGTCCTTCAAACACATCCATATAATCTTCCAGTAGTTTCTCTTTCCACTCATCGGGAAGATTGGCCCTGGCCTGCCAGAGCATACTTGCCACATCATACTGGGGTGCACCTTTCATACCTCCCTGGTAGTCGATAAAAAAAACGGTGCCGTTTTCCTTTACCATGATATTGCGGCTCTGGAAGTCGCGGAACATAAAAAACTTATACTCCGTGTGCGTGAGATAGGTACTCAGCGCTTCAAAATCATCCAGCAGTTGCTGTTTATCATATGGCCGGCGGAGCGCATCGAGGAAATAGTATTTGAAATAGAGCAGGTCGGCCAGGATCGCCTGTTTGCCAAATTCCTTATTGGTCAGGCATTTTGAATAGTCGAGACCTTCATCACCCAGCACCTGCAGTTTTGCGAGTGCGGTCAGGCTTTCACGGAACAGTGCATACACCGTTTCCCCAAAACCACCTTCTTCCAGTTTATCCAGCAACGACACCGTACCCAGGTCTTCCTGGAGATAGAGTTCACCATCATCACTTACCGCATAAATCGCGGGAATAGCGAGTCCTTTGCCGTGGAAGTGACGGGAGAAATAAATAAAACTTTCATTTTCCTTCACATTGGCCCCGGAGGTGCCGATCACGTCGCCGTCATCCCCGCGGATACGGAAATACCGCCTTTCACTTCCCGACTGGGGAAGCAGGTCTATGGCAAGGGGTTCTTTTCCTTTCCAGTTTTTGTACAGATCACGTATAGCGCTGAGAGTTTCCTGCATGGTACAAATTTAAAATATAAATGGGATGCCGGTCAGCAGAGCCTGAGCCATTCGGCCAGCACATCCATTTCCCTTTTTTCAACAATGGACAGGCGGAGCAGCGCTTCATAGGCCTGCCATAAATTATCCTTTACGGAACGCTGGCC
>SEAD01000181.1 GCA_004173355.1 Chitinophagaceae bacterium
ACCGACCTCGTGGTGATCTCCACGGCTGTGGAAGAAACGGTAGAGGAACTCCAACTCGCCCGCGAAAAAGGGATCCCCGTCATCCGCCGCTCCGAATTGCTGGCGATCATCGCTGCCAGCCGCAAGACTATCGCTATCGGTGGCACCAGCGGCAAAAGCACCACGAGTGCAATGCTTTTTGATATCATGGAAAACGGCGGACTGGAACCCGGGATCATCAGCGGGGCCGGACTGGTCAGCCTGATCCGACAGGGGAAAATTGGCAATGCAAAAGTGGGCAAGGGTGAATGGCTGATCATTGAAGCCGATGAAAGCGACGGGTCCATTGTACAATACAAACCGGAAATCGGACTGCTCCTCAACGTAGACAAAGACCACAAGGAGATAGATGTGCTGATGGATGTATTTACCACCTTCCGGGGCAACAGCAAACATTTCGTCGTAAACCGATCCCATCCGCTGGCAGCAAAACTCTCCAATGACCATGGCGATTTTTCCTGGAATGCAGACATACCCGCCCCATACATGGCGAGCAGTTTCCGGCAGGACGGACTCCATATTTCCTTTAAGGTAAACGGGGTGCCGTTTGAAATGAACCTCGTGGGAAAACACAATATGGAAAATGCACTGGCCGCAACCGCAGTAGCCACACAGGCAGGATTGCCACTCGCCGTTGCCAGCGAGGCATTGAAAGATTATGAAGGTATTTACCGACGCAACCAGGTACTCGGAAATAAAAACGGTGTATGGGTGATCGACGACTTTGCACATAACCCCGTTAAATGTGCGGCGGCAATTGAAGCCTGCCAGCCGATTGCGGGCAAGGTGATTGCCTGGTTCCAGCCACATGGGTACGGTCCCACCAAATTCCTGCGGAATGATTTTGTGGAAGAAATAGGAAAGGCATTGCGTCCGCAGGACGAGATCTGGATGAGTGAAATATTCTATGCGGGTGGTACTGCCGTCAAAGATATCTCCGCTAATGACCTGATCGGCGACCTGAAAGCATTGGGGAAAAATGCATTCTTTACGGAAGACAGGAACCAGCTGGTCAGTGATCTCCGCTCACACCTCGATACCGATTGTGTGCTGCTGCTGATGGGTGCAAGGGATCCATCGCTGGAAACCTTTGCAAAAAAAGTCTGGGAAGAATTGTAAGTTGATTAAACAAGCGCCAGTTTCGGCTGGCTGACGGGCTGGAACAGGTACCAGCAAAGCGTCATTAACAAACTGTAATACGTCTTGTCGGAAAATGTTTTCCTTGGCATACCGGCTGCGGGTTCTTCAACCGACAGCTCACAGATAGCTACCGGATCAGATTTCGCGGCATCCCGGAAAATATGGATCTCGCGGTCATCATTTTCTATGGAATAAAACAGCCGCTCATTCTCCAGCTCTACAAAACTATCGGTGCCCACAGAACCCGTGTGCCCGATCCGCACACCATATTCATTGGTGAGCACATTGGTGGATTTGAAAATGCCTTCCTTTCGAACCAGGAATACCCGTCGCTCATCGCCGAACTCGATGCGGGCCGCATTGGATGAATTGTTGAACGCCAGCGTGACGAGTTGTTTGCCGTTGTTCCATAAAGCGAACACAGACTGTCCAATCGTAGAAGTTACCGTTTCCCATTTCATATGTAAAAGTGTTTTGCAGACGAACAAGATACAGGCTTCATACAGCCCCGCAGCAGCACATTTTAAAATTAATGTTAAGTTCACATTCGGAGCCCCGGGGTTAATAACTGGTTGATAAATGGCCTGTAATCCACATTTTTACGGGATATTTGCCCCGAAACCCAACGATATGCTCAGCGAAAAACAGACCAGCTTCCTCGACCGTGCCATCGAGCTCTCCGGGAAGGGGATGCATTCCGGCCAGGGCGGCCCTTTCGGATGTGTGATTGTAAAGGATGGTGAGATTGTAGGGGAGGGGTATAATATGGTGACATCCACCAATGACCCCACCGCCCATGCCGAGGTGGTAGCCATCCGCGATGCCTGCCGACGTCTGCAAACTTTCCAGCTGGAAGGTTGTGAAGTGTATACCAGTTGCGAACCCTGCCCGATGTGCCTGGGCGCAATTTACTGGGCCCGGCCGGCGAAGGTATACTTTGCCAACACGCGTAAACAGGCCGCGGCCATCGAATTTGATGATGATTTTATCTATGGGGAAATCAATGCCCTGAACCATGAACGGCAGATCCCGTTTGAACATGCGCCCAGTGACAAAGCCCTTGCGGTGTTCCGGGAATGGAACAACAAACAGGGCAGGACCGGATATTAGGGATTGCGCATTTTATGAATGATCAGATAACTGAACACGATCAGCAGCAGCAGGATCATTGCGGAGATCCATAACCAGTTCTGGTTGGGCAACTCCAGTTTTTTGCGGCGCTGTTTTTTACGTTCGGTTTTTTTCTTCAGGTCGCGGTTGAGCTGTTCAACAATACTGCTGATCTTTTTTTTGTCCTGCAGTTCCTGCAGCCCATCCATCGCATCACTGTCAAAATCATTTCCGGCAAGCTGTCGTTCTACCTCATGCCGCTGTTCTGCCTGCAGTTGTCCCTGCAGGTAGGCCATCAGCGTTTCCTGATCCACATCGGGATTCAGGTTGCTCAGTATATCTTTCAGCTTCTTGTCCATTACGGTCTTGTCTGCGTTTTGAGTTTCCGTTCAATCAGGATCCGGAGATTCCTTTTTCCATTCTGGATATGGCTTTTGACCTGCATCATGGTGAACCGGGTCTGTTCGGCGATATCCTGGTAACTCTTTTTTTCCAGGTAAAACAAAGTTATACATAACTGCTGTTCCGGATTCAGCTCTTTCAGGGATTCCTCCAGCAGCTCCAGCGCCCGGTCATTCCGCAGCAGGTCCTCGAGGTCCGTCTCTTCCGAAGGCGTTGCCAGCAATGATTCATTCAGTTCCTTTGGCAATTTGCCATTGCGGTCACGCAGCTTCATGAGGCAATGGTTTTTGGCCACCATATACAGCCAGGACTTGAAATACTCCACTTTGTATTTCTGCAGTTCCTGGATCACTTTCAGGAATACCTGCTGTACCGAATCCCGGGCCTCCTCTTCATTCTTCAGGTATTTCATGCATACCCCGAGGAGCAACAGTGTATAACGCTGCAGCAGGATACCCAGCAACTCATTGTCGCGGGTGGATGAAAACTGCTCCAGCAGTTCGGCATCGCTCATATGGTTATACCTGTCCGTTTTCACGAATGGAAAATAGCCTTTTTAGTTAAGATGTCCTAGACCGTTTGAGTGGTTTCGGTTTTGGTGCGCTGACCTATGATGCATCCGCGTCACAATTTCATAACAATGGGATCGTGAGACCGGTATTATTTTTACAAAAAACTGAATGGACTACGCATTTGTTTCTGTGGCCGCGGCAGCGGTAAGGTCAAGGGCCCGCCACCAGGCGGAGATGACCAACCAGTTCCTCTTTGGCGAACCGGTAAAAATCCTCAAACAGAAAAAGAAAAACTGGGTGAAAGTGCGCAGCCTGCATGACAGCCATGAAGGCTGGCTGACCAGCAGCCTGCTCACCGAAGCAGATGAACATAAGGTATCCTCCACACATACCTGTAAAACAAGCGCCCTCTTTACCCGTATCACACTCGACAATGAACCACTCGTGATCCCCTTTGGGGCTACACTGCCGGCATATGCCGATGGTGCCGGACAACTCGGTGATGTGAAATACATAGTGGATGATCCCACGGTAGTGACGCAGGGGAACGAACTGCTGGCATCTGTGGATGACATCGGGAAGACCTGGCTCAACGTGCCCTATCTATGGGGTGGGAAGACCGCTATGGGCGTGGATTGCAGCGGATTGGTGCAACTCATTTTCAAGATGAACGGCAAACTCCTGCCGAGGGATGCCTGGCAGCAGGCACAGGAAGGGGTGATGGTGGGGAAGTACCGCGAGAGCCAGCCGGGTGACCTGGCATTTTTTGACGACAAGGACGAGATAGTGCATGTGGGAATCCTGCTGGATAACGACCGCATCATCCATGCTGCCGGCACGGTGCATATCGACCATATGGATAAAAAAGGGATTATCAGTGCACTCACCGGCAAACGCACGCATTCACTGCGCGTAATCAAACGGCATGTTTAATCATTAAACCACTTAAACCCGGAATCAACGATTTCCTGGGGCTTTGTGTCATAGAGCGACATCGGTAACACGGCTTCGTTGCCACGGCTGCGAATCCGGACGGTGATCCGGAGTATCGGGGTAGGGGCCAGTCCGGTTACAAATTCAATCGTCACCGGTGCCATCTGGGCATAGTCCACAAAGTAGTTGCGCGATACACCCGTTACTTTTCCCTGGTCGATGGCTTCCTGTTTATAATCGGAAAACATACGGTCACTTTTGCGGGTGATCCGGTCGTATTCTTTTTTTAGTCTGTCGGCCCCCCGGGGTGTTGAGTCGGCAAAAGCCATCAGTACATACAACATGATGGTGTCCCCTTCGGGCCTGTCTTCATACAACTGCGCATTCTGTTCCACCAGTGCCACATCCACCCTCGACGGTTTAAAACTGAAAGGATTGTAACTGGCAAAAGTGGCGTTGAATACAAACAGGGTGCTGTCGGTCCGTAATTGTTTCCGTTGATTGATCAGGTCCGGATCCTGGAGCACGTGCTCCACGAATGCGCCATAACTGCTGATGAAAGGGTTGGACCGGTACCAGGATTTGGTGAACCGGTATACCGGATCCTGCTGGGCACCTGCACCCAGCACCAGTAAACAAAAGATAAGGGGTAAGTAAAGCTTTTTCATACCTGACAATTTACAAAAAAGACTTCCGGATTACACGGTGGGAAAAGTTAAAAAGAAGCCGGCCGGGGTGAATCCCGGGCCGGCGCCTGACTTATTTATTCGGGTAGGTATCCTTGTAGAAGTCGATGGCATCCTGGATAACCTTGTATGCGGTCTGCGTATCCTGGAAGTTATCGATCACCACTTTTTTGTTCTCCAGCGCCTTGTATTGCTCAAAGAAGTTGCGCAGTTCCAGCAGGAAATGCTGCGGCAGGTCATCCACACGGGTGTAGTGGTTGACAGACGGGTCATTGGCCGCTACGGCGATGATCTTGTCATCGAGCTCACCACTGTCGATCATCTGCATGTTGCCAATCACATTGGCGTCTACCAGGCAGAGTGGCTGGATGGTCTGCGAACAAAGCACGAGTATATCCAGCGGATCGCCGTCCTGTCCGAGGGTCTGCGGGATAAAACCATAGTTCATCGGGTAATGGAAGGAAGAGTAGATCACACGGTCGAGCTTGAGCAGGCCGGTATCTTTATCCACTTCATATTTTGCACGGGAGCCTTGGGGGATTTCAATAAGGGCTGTTACCTGCTGGGGCGCCTGGTCGCCATGATGCGCACCATGCCAGGGATGTTTGACTGTATACATAAGGTTTGTTATAAAAAATGGTCACTGTAACCGTGTCACTTCAGTGTGTCGATGTGATGGTTGAAAATATACTTGAAATCGACAAGCCACTTCCCATTTTGCCTGACCACTTTCAGTGAGTCCACTTTGTTGCGGTACGAATTGGAGTAGGAGATAATAGTAGTTGAATCGTTAATGCGGCGGTTATTATGGATACGGACAGATGCGCCGGCGTAGGCGTCTTTTTCTTCTTTGGGCAAACGTTCGGTAAGGCGGGCCACTGTTGCCAGGTCCTGCCTGTTGAGCGAGTCGTCCACGATATACTTTTCAGCCGTCCGGAAATCACCCTTGAGCGCGAGCTGCACGAAGCTGGTGGCCACGTTCAGGTCGGTGTCAGGCGATTTTTCCTCCCCCTCATTGCAGGCTACAAGCAGCAGGAGCAGGGCGGCGGCGGAAAAACATTTCTTCATGGGGGCAAAATTAGGATTTCTGTGGTTACGTCACCACAAAAAACAGGACAGCCCCTAAAACAAAAAGGGTGCCCTGTTTGACCAGGGCACCCCGTAAACCGGTTATGGGAAAATTAAACGTCTTTTTGTCCTTCCAGTGCTTCCCTTTCCTCTGCCATCCGTTTGGTGATACCCACCGTGCGGCGGAATTCCTGTGGATTGCTTTCCTCCAGCTCGCGGTTGTAGGCGCGCAGGATCTGCTTCACAAGGCGGTGACGTACCACGTCTTCCTCATCCAGTTCGATATGGGCAATGCCCTCGATGTTCTGGAGGATGCGGACGGCGGTTGACAACCCGCTTTTCTGGTTGCGCGGAAGATCCACCTGGGTCATATCCCCGGTGATGATTGCCTTTGCATTGGCGCCGATACGTGTCAGGAACATTTTCAGCTGGAGCTCCGTTGAGTTCTGCGCTTCATCAAGGATGATAAACGCATTGTCGAGCGTCCGGCCACGCATGTATGCCAGCGGTGCGATCTCAATGGTGCGGGTGCTCATATAATAACCCAGCTTGTCGGCAGGGATCATGTCATCCAGCGCATCATATAGCGGTCGCAGGTATGGGTCGATCTTTTCCTTGAGATCACCCGGCAGGAAGCCAAGGCTCTCACCGGCTTCAACAGCCGGACGGGTAAGGATGATCTTTTTCACCTGTTTGTTTTTCAATGCACGCACAGCCAGTGCCACCGCGGTATAGGTTTTACCCGTACCCGCCGGCCCGATTGCAAACACGATATCGTTCTTCTCCGCTTCCTGGGCCAGCCTTTTCTGGTTGGCCGTACGGGCGCGCACGGATTTACCATTAGGCCCGAATACCAGCACTTCGTTCGGGTTGCGCTCCACGAAGTGATCCACCTTTTCGGCGTCATCACCACCAAGCACCTGTTCAAAATAATTTTCGCTCATGTGACCATTCCGTTCGAGATACGAAACGATCAGGGTAATTTTTTCTTTTGCTGATTCAATTTGTTCCGGCGCCCCGCTGAGTTTTATCTGCGTGCCCCGGGAGAGGATTTTGAGTAAAGGGAATCTTTTCTTGAGGATGTCGAGCTTGCCGTTGTTTACCCCGAAGAATTCAATTGGGTTTACGGTAGTCAGGTTAATAATCGTTTCTGTCAATGCGGATTAATTTAATGGCTATTACCAAATCCGGTAAGGGGTGACCGGGTTAGTTTTGCGTCTCCTGGCCTGTGTTGCAGGAGAATTACCCCTTATTCCAAATATAACCTGTAAGCACTCATGTTTCCGCAGGTTACTTATCAACAAATGTGCATACAAATTTGGAACCAGCTGGAGGGATTCCCGTATTAAAAAACACCTAAAGTTTTGTGAACCCGACCTATCGATCCCTTTAAATATTATTTTGGCGGCGCATATGAAACCAACGCTGCTTATCCTGCTGATTCTCTCATCTGCAATGGTCCACGGGCAACTGGTAAAACTCTCCGGGAGGGTGACCAGCACCCGCCTTGAGCCGCTTGCATTGGTCACCGTAAAGATCAATGGCACTAGCCTTGGCGTAGTCACCAATGAAGCGGGTTACTACGAATTCATGCTGGAGCAGGGCGACTACAAAATCACCGCCAGCCTGATCGGGTTCCGGAGCCTTGCGGTTGCGGTTACTGTTTCCAACACCGGTATTGAGCAGAATATCATCCTTGAAGAGGAAGAAGCCACCAGCCTTTCGGAAGTAGTGGTCAGTGGAAAAGCACGTGACCGTTCACGCGAAATCATCCGGAATGTGATCCATCGCAAGGAGGAGATCCAGGCAGCGGCCGGACCCTATTCGGTTAAGATTTATATCAAGGCAGTGCAGGAAGATTCATCACAGATCC
>SEAD01000049.1 GCA_004173355.1 Chitinophagaceae bacterium
GGCCACCTGCCTGCCGTATTCGATTGGTGAGCGATTCCAGACGGTCGGTCCGCCTGGCGTTCAGGATAAGACGGTAACCTTCGGACGCAAATTTTTCTGCACAGGCTTTGCCAAATCCGGAGCTCGCGCCGGTTATGAATACGGTTTTGGACATACTCTTTTTTTTGGTTTGGGAATGGGGACGAAGTTAACGGATCAGCGTAGTTGTGCCCTTCAGGAAAATTTCTTTTCCGGTATAATCCCGTGCGCTGACCATCCATACATACACATTGCTGGCCTGGGGCGTGCCATTGATGCGGCCATCCCAGCCACCACCATTTACAGTGGTGGAGAAAACCATTTCGCCCCACCGGTTGAATACGCGGAAATAGTTGATCCGTTCAACCCCAACGGCAATCGGTCGCAGGATATCGTTGATGCCGTCGCTGTTGGGAGTGAACCCGGAAGGGACAAACACATAGGGATTGGTTTTGAAAACCACGACAGTGACGTATGCAGAATCCGAACAGCCGATTTCATCGAACACGGTAACAGTATAACGGATGCTGTCCACTTCGGCATTATAAATTCCTACCGGATTTTTGATGTTGGCGTCGTTGAGTCCGGTCGCGGGTGACCAGGTGTAACTGACCCCGCCTTCCGCATTCAGCTGAACCGGCTGGCCAACCACTACAAGGGTATCATTTCCGGCATATGGACGGATCCGCGGCATCATGGTGACCAGGACAGTGTCGCGGCCCGGTTTGGGACAACCCCTTGTATCAAACGAACTCAGTATATACGACTGGGATCCCGTTGGTGTTGCGACCGGATTCAGTACCGATGCATTGCTGAGTGATGAAACGGGTGACCAGGTAAAAGAATTTCCGTTGTGCGATCCGCGCAGGAACGCAGGCGTATTGTAACAGATCGTCGTATCCGGTCCGGCATTGGCGGCCGGGTAGGGTACGGTAACAATCGTGATGTCATCGGTAGCCGTACAGCTGCCGATGCTTGCCGTAACGGTGTAGGTGGTGGTACCGGTCGGTGTTGCGACCGGATTGGCCAGTGTGGGGTCATCCAGCGTTGCGGCCGGGGTCCACTGGTATCTCAGCGCGTCGCTGACAATGTTCAGCTGGACAGGATCGGTGAGACAGATAGTGGTCGGATCGCCAAGCGTATTCAATGTCACCCGGTCCACCACGTTGATGAGCACAGAATCCGTATTTACGCAACCTTCCTGGTTGAGTTCTACAAAGTAAGTGGTAGTAGTTACAGGGCTGACCCGGGGATTGGCAATATTGGTAGCTGTAATATTGGTATTGGGGCTCCAGGTGAAAACACCGGTACCCGAAGCCTGCAATTGTACATCGTCAGGCGGTGAACAGATCAGCGTGTCGCGGAAACCAAGTGTGATCGGGGGTTTGGAGATGATATCGATAACGTGTTCAATGGAATCACGACAGCCAACGCTGTTGCCCACCACCAGTTTTACAGTTTTTGGTCCCGTAGTGGAATAGGTCCATTCCGGATTCTGTACAAAGTTTTCATCCAGCGTTGTGTTGGCATCACCAAAGGACCATTGCCAATAGTTTACAACACCATGGTTCGTAGTAGTATTGTCAAAAAACTGCACCGGGTTGGTTATACAGACACCCGCATTGGAGAATGCCGGGAAGAAGCCAGGGAACACGCGTATTACGGAAGTGGATGAATCCGAACATTCCTGGCCGCGGTTGGCAACCACCTTGATAGTGTAAATACCGGGTGCAGAGAAGGCATGTCCGGGACTCTGGAGGGTTGAAACATTGTCAGCCCCTGAAGCCGGGTCGCCAAATTCCCAGTAGTACGTATTGATCAGCGGATTATCCGGATGGGTGAAATCGAAGTTCAGCCCGTCGCAGGTAATGTAATCCGGCTGGAGTGTAGGTTTGGCGAGCGAACAGCCACCGGCTTTGATCTGGATATCCTTTCGTTGGGTGGCGATCACGGTGCCATTTCTCACTTCCTGCACGCAGACGGTTACCACATAAATGCCCTCCGCAGGAGACACACCGGTGATGAGACCGGTTGAAGGATTGATGGTGACATTGGTACCCATCGGTGCCGAGCCAAAAAACGGGAAGGCATAGTCTACCGATGTGTAGGGCGGGTTCGACGGCGGATTCGGTGCTGCCTGGCCATTTGGTCCGCCGCTGCCTCCCACAAACGCATTACAGAAAGAATAGCGGAGCTCGTCGCCATCCGCATCCAGCGCGCCAAAGCTATAGGTAAACGGATAACCGCCGCACACTACGATCGTATCACGTCCATTGAATATTGCACTGTTGTTTACTGCAAAGGCGGGATTCACTGCTATACCAGGAATTTCAGCGGTATAGGTGGCCCCTATATTGCCTGAGTTGATCAGGTTCTGGATCCCGTTGATCCTGCAGCAACGCTGGTAAGCCAGCGTATATCCGCTGGTGCTCGGATCCAGGTGGAGCGTATCCGTATAAAATCCGACCTGGTAACAGACAGAAGGTGCGTTGGTAATACATTTACCGGGATCGGTCAGGTTTAATTCTGTGGGATTGCTGAGGCGGAATGATTTGGTGGGTCGGAGGAGCCGGTTGCTTCCCCTGTCGAAAATCCCTATTGCAGCACTTTCATCCAGCTGTGCGCCCACTGAACCGCAGTTGCGAAAGAGTTTCAGGGTTACCTCGTACACATGTTTACCGCCGGACATGCCGATATAGGTATAATACATTTCCCCGCCGGTGATGTGTTCGGCGAACATGCACTTGCTGGTAATAAGGAGGATAGCTAATAGGAGGATACGCCTCATGTCTTGGTTCGGATAAAAGTCAGGTGCTACAGGTTCAGTATAATCAGGTACTGCTCAGGAATCCGGAAATATACTCATTTGTTTTTTCCTTTTCCTCCAGCATACCCATATGTCCGGAATTCTCCAACACATGAATATACGATAAATCGGGTAAACCAGTCTGCCTGAGACCGTCTTTTATTGGCACTGCCGTATCATGCCTGCCCAGTATAAAAAGTACGGGTACTTTGCTGTCTTTCAGTACATTACTCCTGTCGGGCCTTGCCATCATAGCTTCATAAAAATCGACGAGCGCCTGGTCCTGCTGGTCGGAAAGGGAGTTGACGAAATTTTTCACCATACCGGGATCTGAATCCCTGGTCTGCTGCGAGAACAGGTTGGGGCTGCTGTTCTGGAGGAAAGCAAATCCTCCGTGTTTGCGGATGAAGGCGATCCCTTTTTTCCTTGTCTCGCGTTTTTCATCGTTATCCGCATAACATACCGAATGCACCAGGCCAAAGGAACGGGGAAATTCCGGCCATTGTTCCATAAAAGCAAGTGTAATATATCCACCCATACTATGGCCCAGGAGGGAAGCCTGACCTGCTCTAATCCCTTCCGCGTCGAAAATGCCTTTCAGTACCCTGGCCATTCCTTCCATCGACATGTCAGGGATGAAAGACGACCCGCCACAACCTGGTAATTCCGGGACGATTACCTGGTATCCGGATTCAAGGGCGGTTAACTGGTTGGACCAGACATCCCCTTTTTCCCCGAACCCGTGCACAAGCATGACAGGCGAGCCTGAACCATAAATGGAGTAATTAATCCTGTGGCCGTCCGATTCAAATGATTTTTTCATAGTATCGTTTTCAATGACAGCTGGTGCTTACGCAGCTGCCGGGTTAATCACGTTTATTTACCTGCGGTTCTTTTCCGCAGTGCAAAGCGACGTGCAACAGCCAGTATGGTAGAGAGAAGGACCACAATCGCAGCCGCCAGCATGGTCCGCGAGAGGATATCACCATGTTGCACGAAATATGTCTGCCTGCTGTCAGCAGGTACTTTCATTTTGATGACGGCTGGTTTGTCCCACGGCTGGGGATCAATAACATTGCCAATCGGATCAATGAAACAACTGATACCTGTATTTGCACTGCGCACAACCCATTTCCGTGTCTCGATTGCGCGCAGGCGTGCGTAGTTCATATGCTGCCTGTATCCGGGCGTATCGCCCCACCAGCCGTCATTTGTAAGTATTGCAAGTATATTGGCGCCTTTCCGGACATATTCAGTAATGTAATCGCCGTAAATACTTTCGTAACAGATTACTGGTGCAACTTTATAATAGTTATCCCAGGGCATAAAAACTTTACGTTCCGAATCCCTCCCCAATGTGCCACTTATTCCCCCCAGTTCTTCAAACCAGGTTCCCATGAATGAAAGGAATGAGGGCAGCGTCTCCACCCCGGGTACCAGTTTGGCTTTGTGATAAACCTGCACCGTAGAGTCCGCATCAAGAGCCACCGCTGTGTTGAAGAGATCGTAATAGGTGCCGCTGTTTTTATCAAAGCGGGCTGTGGGACTTGCCGTTTTACGGTCGGTGCCATACGGCCGGTAGCTGTTGATCCCCGTGACAAGGTTGAGGTCAGGATGCCGCTCCAGGAAGGACCATATCGGTGTGTAATAGGGATTATTCTTCAGTTCGTCCTCTTTTACCAGCACCGGGATTGCAGTCTCCGGCCAGAGCACCAGTGTGGTATTCCTGTCAATCTGTTCTTCGGAGAGACTGATCAGTTTGGCCACCTGTCCCTGTGCATCCGAGTTAAATTTTTCATTGTAGGGGTCGATATTGGGTTGCACCACTACAACGTTGCGAATGGTTTCATTCATGTCCGCCGCAGCGATGCCGCTTTCCTTTTTCATTATCATCCTTGACAGGAGGATGGGTGTGGCAAGTACCAGCAACACACTGGCAACCGTGATATAGTAGACGCGTGTGCGGCCAAACCGGCGATACTCCCGGAGCAGCGCGTAGCCAAGGATATTTACCAGAAGTACCCATACGGTTCCGCCCGATGCTCCTGAATACTGGTACCACTGTACCCATTCCGGATGCGTGGCAAAGCCATTACCGAGTGTGAGCCATGGCCAGCTCAGTTCCCAGTTGTGGTGCAGGAATTCGAATGCAGTCCAGTATAACACAAGGGATCCGTAACCCACCCAGCTGCCGAGTGCGCGTTTGGTAATAGCGAAAAGCAGCCAGGGGACTGACATGAAAAGGCTGTTTGCCACAAATGCGCTGAGCGCACCGGGGAGGCTGGCATTCCAGATCCACCAGGTGGTCAGGATATTCCAGGCGAACATATGGAGGTAGGTCAGCGCAAAAAAACGCCTTTTGCTTTTTACCCGGTCTTCCACTGCCAGCAGCGGGACCCAGCCGACGAAGAGCAGGAAAGTCAGGGGTGATAAGGGCCAGGCTGCCCAGAGCAGGATACTCCCGCCAAGGGCGATAAAGAGATCGGTAAACCTTTTCAAAATGATCGTTTGTGTAAAATTAGCTGTTTTAGAAGTTGTATTTTCCCTTCATGAAAGCAGATGATGACATCGGGCGACTGGATGAGGAAATACGCATTCTTGCAGCCCGCCAGATGGAAGACCGGCAACGCCTGCAGGCACTGTATACAGAGTTGAACCGGCTGAAATCCCGCGGTGATGTTTCTCCCATGGAAGCACAAGGCACTGGCCGCATTGCTGCCGCAACAGGCAGTGATACCGGTGTGCCTGGCCATGTCAACCCGGATCAGGGGAGTGCCGGGCAGGGTGCGCAACATGGCCTGGAACAATTTATCGGGCTGAAACTCATCCATCTGGCCGGCATTGTGGTATTGCTGATCGGGATATCTATCGGTGTGAAATATGCAATTGACCAGGACCTCGTGTCACCGATGGCAAGGATCCTGCTTGCGTATGGCGCAGCGTTGTTGCTGTTCATCCTTTCATTCAGGCTGCGCACAGACTACCGGTTTTTCAGCGCGATACTTTTCAGCGGGAGCATGGCGGCGGCCTACTTTACCAGTTATGCTGCGCTGGCCTACTACAACCTGGTTTCCATACCCGTTGCTTTTGCCATCATGGCCGCGCTGACGGCATTTACAATCTACCGGTCAATTTACTACAACCGGATAGAAATCGCGGTGATCGGGTTGGTGGGTGCATATGGCATACCATTCCTGGTAAGCAATACTACCGGACGTATCGAAATGTTTTTTGGTTATGTACTGCTGATCAATGCCGGCGTGGTGTTCCTGGCTGCCCGCAAGGGTTGGAGGGCAGTTTCCACACTTGCATCCGGCATTACCTGGTGCCTGTTCACGGGATGGCTGGTTATGGAATACAATAGTGTGCGGCATTATTCCACGGCGATCATTTATGGCGTATTGTTTTACCTGCTGTTCCTTGCAGATGCCATTTCCCCTTTATTCTTTTCCAGAAGGACGATCAGTCAGGGCGGGCGTGTGCTTATACTTTTGCTGAACCTGCTGCTGCTCTTATCGATGACGCTTGTATTTGCACGGCCGGAACGGGAGCCCGTTGCGGAAACAGCCTTTGTGTTTGGTATTGTATTCTTACAGGCTGGTATCGTTTTTTACTTTTTAAAAACTGAAACGGCCCTCTTCCGGATGCTTGTTGCACAGGCTCTCTGCCTGCTGGTCTTGCTGGCAGGTCTCGCATGGGATGGCATCGTGGTAACGGGAGTGTGGATCCTGTTATCTGTGGTTGTTTTTGTTATTGGTGTGCTCATCCACCATTCATGGCTGCGGCTTTTTGCCGTGATATTAATCGGGGGCACGCTCCTGAAACTGGTCACACTGGATGCCATGCGTTTCACAGCCGGGCAGCGGATACTGTCTTATATCGCGATTGGCAGCCTGTTGCTGCTTGGTTCATTTTATTACCAGCGTTTCAACCGACTGCATGGCACGATGAATACAGATACCGGGGATAAAAAGACAACCCGGTAAACAGATCACCGGGTTGAACAAATATGAATGGATTGTCAGGGAAACAGGATCTGCTCAATCTCCCGCCAGCTTTCAACCCTGCGGTGCCGGCCTGTTTCCGATAATGCATTATGCGGCTGTGTATAGAGCAGTGAGAGTTCTCCCGTGAAATAATCGAGATTTTTGAAATGGTCATCGATCATGATATCTGCCTGGATAATCTGCTTGGAGCCGCAGAACACAATCTTCTCCCAGCCGATAAACGGAAAATGTTCCAGCAGCCATTCCTGTTTTTCGGGAAGGCTTTGCGGGAATTCCGTTGCGGCAGACACAATATAAAGGTCATAGTGGTCATGGATCCTTTTCAACACCTCCTGGCTGTGCTCCATCACCTTTAATGAGCGGAAAAACTTCTCGGTGTAAAGGTGTTTCCTTGCGCTTTTAAATACTTCCAGCTCTTTGAGGCCCAGCAGTTTTTCACGGACCTGCCTGGTGCCATGTTCGCGTTCATCCCAGTCGAGAAATTGTTCAAACACGTCTGCCAGTACACCATCCATGTCAACAGCGATACGCTTTTTCGGGTTTTCCATCCTGTTTATCTCCTGCTGTAGTTTGGTGCTTCCTTGGTGATTTCAATATCGTGTGCATGGCTTTCGCGCATACCTGCATTGGTGATCTTTACAAACCGGGCTTCCTTCAGTTCGCTGAGATCCGATGCACCGCAATAACCCATACCTGCCCGCAGTCCGCCAACATACTGGTAGACGATTTCCTTCAGCGTGCCTTTATATGCCACCCGTCCTTCGATGCCTTCCGGTACAAACTTTTTTACATCTGCTTCAGGATCCTGGAAGTAACGATCGCTGCTGCCAGTGGCCATTGCACCGAGTGAGCCCATCCCGCGATATTCCTTGAACTTACGGCCTTCGTAAATGATGGTTTCGCCCGGGCTTTCGTCGGTGCCTGCAAAAATGCTTCCCATCATTACACAACTGGCACCGGCTGCAAGTGCTTTCACCATATCACCTGTGTAACGGATTCCGCCATCAGCGATCAGCGGAATGCCTTTTGCCTTTAACACGGAGTACGCTTCCATTACAGCTGTGAGCTGCGGTACACCTGCACCAGCCACGATCCTTGTTGTACAGATTGAACCAGGACCGATGCCCACCTTGATGGCATCGGCGCCGGCTTCTGCCAGTGCTTTCGCACCGGCTGCAGTACCTACGTTACCTGCGATGATATTGAGCTGCTTAAAGTTTTTACGAACGAGTTTGAGGGTATCGATCACACCTTTGCTATGGCCATGTGCACTATCGAGTGCAATGATGTCCACGCCGACCTGCGTAAGCGCTGATACCCGATCGAGCACGTCTTTGGTAATCCCGACTCCGGCACCAACGAGCAGGCGTCCAAACTGGTCTTTCAGTGCATTGGGAAAGGAGTAGAGCTGGAGGATGTCACGATACGTGATCAGGCCAATCAGTTTGCCTGACTTGCTTACTACCGGGAGCTTTTCGATTTTATGCTGGCGAAGGATTTTTTCTGCTTTTTTCAGGTCCGTCCCTTCAGGAGCGGTTACCAGGGTTTTGGTCATCAGTTCTGTAACCTTCCTTAATTTGTTGTCTTCGAAACGGAGGTCACGGTTGGTTAGTATGCCCACCAGTTTGCCGGCCTTGTCAATGATCGGGATTCCCCCGATTTTATTCTCCCGCATCAGTCGTACCGCATCACCGATCGTTGCATCTTCACGAAGCGTGATCGGGTCAAGGATCAGGCCGCTCTCACTGCGTTTGACCTTGCGAACCTGTTCGGCCTGCTGTTCAATGCCCATGTTTTTATGGAGTATGCCAAGGCCACCTTCGCGTGCGAGTGCCATTGCGAGGTTTGCTTCTGTTACTGTGTCCATTGCTGCGGAAAGCAGGGGAACGTTAAGGGTGATGTCCCTGGTGAGTTTTGCGCGGATATCCACGTCGCGGGGAAGGATCTGGCTGTAACCTGGAATCAGGAGCACGTCATCGAAGGTGAGCCCTTCTCCAAAAATTTTACCGGGATTGTCTTTTGCGGGGGAACTATTTCTTGTTGCCATGTGCAAAGATAGGACGCCGGGTAAATACCTCCCAAATTAAATTTGGATGATCCCCTGTGATGCACTGCTGTAGCGGATTTCAGCGGATGTCAGCGAATAAGGGTTGTTGTTCCTTTCTGTGATACATGCTGGCCGGTTTCCCTGTTCGTGTAACGCAGGAACCATACATAAACCCCTGATCCCTGAGGAATTCCGTTGACTGTGCCATCCCATTTTGCAGTCCATTCCCGGGAAAGGAAGACCAGCTGGCCCCATCTGTTGAATACCCGGAACTCCAGGTTTTCGGCTTTGAATGCATTGTTGGGATAGAGGAAATCGTTGATCCCGTCATTATTCGGCGTGAACCCGCTTGGTACCGCGATGAAGCAGTTGGCAAGCACCCTTACCGTTTTGCGGATAGAGTCAGCGCAACCAAGAGTAACATTTTCTGCCCTGAGGCGGATGGTATAATAGGCTTCGCGGTTAGTGGTGGGGAAAAGTACCGGGGCAGGATCACGCGCAGTGTCAGTACTGATCCGCTCGAACTGCCAGGTCCACCTGTCAACAATCCCGCTCGACTGGTTGACTACCTGCAACGGGTCTTCCGGACAGATGATGGCAGGCATATCGAAGTCAGCTTTTACCTCGTTCTCCAGGACGATCACCTGAGTCACGGAATCCGTGCACGTGCCATTGCTTACCTGCAGTTTTATTGAATGGGTACTTGTTGAGGGTACCGTGATCTGGTAGACGGCATTGCGGCCCGGTGAAAAAGTTCCCGCCGTCCAGTTCCAGCTGCTGACCTGGTTGGCGCCATTGTGGGTAAAAGTCAGCTGGTTCTGCCGGCAACCTGCCGACAGGGAATAAGTAAAGTCGGCCGAGACGGTGTCGGCACAATTGAAGTCGAGTGACTGCAGGGGCATTTCGATACCACATTCGTCGATGATGGACGAACCGTCATTGCCTGTCCGGAGGGTGAGGGTATAAGTACCCCTGTTTACAATCGGTGCAGCAAAACGGATGGTGACCATTGTGGTGAAATTATCTGTGCACTGGGCCACTGCGCCGGTCACGGTCACTGCAGATGGTCCGGTGACCACAAAATCAGAACCATCCGCATCAAGGGTGGCACAGTTGATCCGTTTTGGAAAGTAAAGGTGCAGTTCGGACGGGGCACAACCAACTGTTCCGATACTGTCGGCATAAATGGGCTGGGGCACTATAAATTCAAATGACATTGATTCACCCTGTGGCAAGGCGGTTGAACAGTTATCCAGAATGGTGTTGGCGTCTGAACCGTCATTGACAAGCAGTGAATAAGTGCCCGCACCGAGTGGGCCGGAGAGTGTCAGCAGGACCGAGTCAAAGTCGAAAGCGCCATTACAGTTGAGCGGCTGGGCCCCGGTTACCGTAACCCCTGCGGGCAAGATGCTGAACTCGGAACCGGTAGCGGTCAGCGAATTGCATTTCATTTTTTTGTTCAGTTTCACCCGGAGCTGTACGCCATCACAATCCGGTTTGACGCTCAGCAGGTGCGGCTGCGCCGGATCGGTAATTACCGCAGTCCCTTCCCCGAAATTCAGCGAGTATCCGCTCTGGGAATTGGTATAGTGGCTGACCAGGAGAATGTATTCATGCCCGACCGTGAGGTTGATGAGTCTTGAAAAGGTATTTACATTGTCATCCGGGCTGGACGAACATTCCATATTGTTCGTACCCTGCGCACCTGCGCCAGTGATACCTGATGAACCCGACCAGTTACCCGAAACGATAATGGTGCGGTTGGTAAACACCTCGTCAGGATTCACACCCGTGATGTCATAGAGCTGCCAGTCGTAGTCATCTGTAAGGTCAGTGGGCGTAATCGCAAAGCCGATTGTACCAGCCTGGAAGCAGGTGAACTTATACCAGAATGGATTCTTGTTTTCGTAAGTGGTCCCATTCTGGCAACCGGGTACATACACTTCGTTGGTATTGCAGATTGGGACATTATCCTGTGTGAATGATGCCGTGCCACAGACAGGGAACGCGGTTGCAGGTGTCTGTCCAAGCGTGGTACAGGGCTGGCTGATCGCCAGGAACGGCAACATACAGATGATCAGGGTAAATAGTCGCGAAAACAGTGTCTGGTGCATAGTATCGGGATAACCACTCCGGTTCAGGACCTGACAACAAAAGTGCACTGACTGTTGCCTCAGCCATGGTTCAGCCGGTAAAGTTTACCCGGCAAAGATAACAGG
The DNA here is from genome assembly GCA_004173355.1 of Chitinophagaceae bacterium. Classification (GTDB taxonomy): domain Bacteria; phylum Bacteroidota; class Bacteroidia; order Chitinophagales; family Chitinophagaceae; genus JBEVJC01. Next base: position 11,098 of record SEAD01000049.1, read on the forward strand.
AGATTCTTCAGTTCAAGACCCAAAATGGCACCTGCTACCAGACTGGTTTCCAGGCTTGTTTCGCGGTACAGCTCGTCAAGCGAGCAGGTTTCCCTGTTTTTCAGTATGTCAAAGAGCTGTTGTTCATTTTTTTCCAGGTCTGCAGTTTTGCCTTCCATTCCCTTGCTTTCCGTATCCCTGCTTTCCCAGTTCATCAGTTCGAGCAATGCAGTTGCACTTTCCAGCAGGACTGCCTTGTTCTGCCGGATCAGCCGGTTGCAACCGGTTGATCCGGGATCGTTCACCCTTCCGGGAAATGCAAACACTTCCCGGTTGTAACCGTTTGCGAGTTCGGCAGTGATCAGGCTGCCGCCGCGCGAATGTGTTTCGCAGACAATGACGGCATCGGAAAGGCCGGCAACGATGCGGTTGCGAAGTGGGAAATTATACCGGTCGGGGCGGGTATTACTCATGAATTCTGTCAGCAACCCGCCGCCATTTTCCAGCATGTCCTTTGCCAGCGATTTATTTTCCGGAGGATATACCTGATCGAGTCCGTGACCAAGGACGCCCACCGTTGCCAGTCCATGTTTGATAGAGCAACGGTGTGCAATGGAATCAATGCCAAAGGCCAGGCCGCTGACTACCATGATTCCCTGTGCACGAAGGCCACTGATGAGGTTCTCGGTTACCTGTTTGCCGTATACAGTGCTGGACCTTGTTCCGATCACTGCGATGATCCGTTCCTGGTCAAGGTTCGCACTGCCCTTATAATATAGCAGCGGGGGTGCGTCATTACAGTTCATCAACCGACGCGGATAGCCGGCTGCCCCGATGAACAATGGCGTGATCCCGTATCGTTCGACAAAGCTGCATTCCTTTTCTGCCAGCGGAAAGTCACGGAACCCGGAAATCTGCCCGGCCCTGAAAGATCCGATGCCATCGATCTTTTCCAGCAAAACCTTTTCACTGCGGAATATAGCAGCGGGTTCGAGGTGCTCGAGTAAAATCCTTGCCTGCACGGGACCGATTGACGGAATCATGGTGAGCGCGATCTGGTACAGTAAGTCAGGATGCATGGGTTTGTCTTGCAGCAAATCTAACATGCAGGATTGCCAATACCATCCGTGAAATCACAGGAAGATTTTGTGATTTACACGCGGAACTGCACACACAATGGCATTAGTTTTACCATCCTGTCTAAGGAAGCGAATTGTTATTTTACAGAAACGACGCGCATTTCAGTACGGCGGTTCAGCGCCCGTCCGGCCTCGGTTTCGTTGGATGCAACCGGTTTGCCGGCACCAAAACCTTTGGCGGTAAGTCTTGATGGACTGATGTTGCGGGAGACAAGATAGGAAACCACTTTTTTCGCCCGGTTATTACTCAGCAGGAGGTTGTCAGCCGGCTTCCCTACGTTGTCGGTATGACCACTGATTTCGATTGTCACCCCGGGGTTGTCGGTGAGCAGCTGGACTACCCTGTCAAGTTCGATTGCGGACTCAGGTCGCAGGTCAAATTTATTAACGTCGAAAAAAATGTTATTAAGTACAATGCTGGCGCCGCTTTCAATTGGCTGCAGCGGTATATTCCGGCGGTAGACTGAATCGGTGAAATCGCGGCTGAGGGAAAAGTTGTCGGAGTAAAAAAGGTAACCCTTCCGGTTGACATTAAGGGCATAGTCGCGACCAACGGGAAGTGTGATGATGTAGTTACCGGTTTCGTCCGTGCGCATCAATGAAACGGTGTTCCGTGTCGAGAGGTCAATCAGTTCGACCGAGCTCGGCAGTCCCTTGCTGGTCTTTTTATCAAATACCTGTCCGCGGACATAGAAGGTGCGGAGTGGACGCACTGCATCCCGCAGCTGGAAACTGTAGATATCAAGGCCACCACGTGAGTCGGCGCGGTCGCTTGCATAAAAGGCAGTGGTGCCTTCTGCATTTACAAAAAGGGTTCCTTCGCGGTTGATGGTGTTGACGGGATATCCAAGGTTCTCCGGCTGGCTCCATTTTCCCTGTGGGCCCTTACGTGCCACAAAGAGATCATCGTCGCCGTAACCCGGCCAGAAGTTGGACGTAAAATAGAGGGTCTGGTTGTCAGCATGGATGAAAGGGCATTGTTCATCGCCGGAGCTATTGATTTCGGGTCCGAGGTTTTCTGGTTCGCTCCATTTCCCGTCGCTGCGAAGATGGGATACATAAATATCGAGACCGCCATGACCACCCGGCCGGCTGCTGGTGAAGTAGAGGTCACGTTTATCCGGGGAAAGGCAGGGTTGAGATTCCCATGCGTCCGAGTTAACCCATCCGCCACAGTTTTCCGGCTCGCTCCAGCCGTCCTTTTCGAGATAGGAGATATAGATATCACAGCTGCCGAAACCTTCCGGGCGGTTGCAGCCGGTGAACACCAGCCATTGTCCGTCCTGTGAAATATTCTGCGCGCCTTCGTTCAGTTCGGTGTTTACAAAACCCGTAATGGGAGTGGCTTTTGTCCAGGAGCTGTCCTGCCTCTGGCTATTGAAGAAGTCTTCGTTCCGGCCGCCGATACGACGGGTGAACATGATCTCCTGCTGGTCGATGGTCAGCGATGGAAAATATTCGGACTCACTGCTGTTGATGGATGGTCCCATGTTGACGGGCTGGAACACATAGGAACTGTTTTTTAGTTTTGCTTCGTTTCCAACTGCGAATTCGTAACAGCGTTTGCGGTACTGCGCGGCTTTCAGCGAGGTTGAATTTTTTGGCGGGTTTTTGTCGAGGAATTCGGAGATGGCATCGAGTGCTTTGCGGAATTCACCCAATGCTGCCAGGTTAATGGAATAGGGAAGTTTGAATTCCATTGTATAGCCCGGATCCAGTGCAAATGCTTTTTCATAGTATTCGACACTCAGGCGGCTGTTTTTCATCTGACCATACACTCCGCCGAGTGAAAGGTACGCATCCACATACCTGGTATCCTGCTGGATTGCCTGCAACAAGAGGCCGGCAGCATGTGTGAGGCTGCCATCCTGTGCACGCTCCATCGCCTGGTTGTAAAGAGCCTGCGCTTTTTTGCTGACTTTTGCGGGATCATAATCCTGGGCGGCCAGTGTAAGGGATAAACAGCAGACTATCAGTGAGGCGCAGAGATGCTTCATACGGGTCATATGCCCCTTATAACGAACGGATGCCCTGATTTATTCCACATTCGCGCGGCAAATTATCAGGGGACATTGATGTATTTGTGGAGTTGCAGGCTGAGTTCCCATTGCGGGTGGTCCTTGATATATTCCACTATGAGGGGAATCATGGCTGCTGCTTTACTCCATTCGGGCTGGAGGTAGAGTTTGCAATGGGCACCAACCTGTGCTGCATGTTGTTCGGCCCACTGGAAATCCGATTTGTTGAAAACAACCACCTTGAGCTCATGAGCCGCAGTCAGGACTTCGGGCAATGGCGCCTTGAATTTTTTCGGGGAAAGACAGATCCAGTCCCAGGAGCCACTCAGCGGGCTGGAGCCCGAGGTCTCAATATTGGTCTTGAGTCCGGCGGTCCGGAGGGTTGCAGTCAGGGCGTCCAGGTTGTGGAGCAGTGGTTCCCCGCCCGTGACCACCACCAGTTCGCCCGGTGTGGCTTTTACAAAATCCTTCAGGTCATTGATATCCTGTTGGGGATGGGCTGCTGCGTCCCAGCTTTCCTTGACATCACACCACACGCAGCCGACATCGCAGCCGCCGAGGCGGATAAAATAGGCCGCCCGGCCCTGGTGGAAGCCCTCGCCCTGGATGGTATAAAAATGTTCCATCACCGGGAGTGTTGCCGTCTGGATTGTAACTGTGTCCATATAGTCTTTAACAGCCCGCAGGCCGCGATGTTCAATTCTTGCTGTCGCAGGCATTAAAAGTATTCTTCATCAGTGCAGCGATGGTCATCGGTCCGACGCCGCCGGGAACCGGGGTGATCCAGGAGGTTTTCGGGGCTACAGTATCATATTCCACATCGCCGCGAAGACGGAATCCGGACTTGCGGCTGGAGTCTTCCACCCGGGTGATACCCACGTCAATAATGACCGCGCCATCCTTTACCATATCTGCTTTCAGGAATTCGGGGATTCCCAGGGCAGCAACAATGATATCGGCCTGCAGGCAGATCTCTTTCAGGTTGGTGGTATGTGAATGGCAGATCGTGACCGTGCAGTTACCCGGGTTTTTGTTACCGCTCAGCAGGATACTCATCGGACGTCCAACGATATTACTCCGGCCGATGACCACAGCATGTTTGCCCTTTGTTTCAATCCTGTAATGTTCCAGCATCAGCATGATCCCGTACGGGGTGGCAGGAAGGAAGGTAGGAAGGCCTTCCACCATTTTCCCCACACTCATCGGATGGAAACCATCCACATCTTTTGACGGATCGATGGCGTTTATCACTTTTTTGGAATCTATTGCTTTCGGAAGCGGCAACTGTACGAGGATACCATCGACATCGGGATCAGCATTGAGCTCCTCGATTTTTTCCAGCAACCGGAATTCAGACGTGTCTGCTTCCATGCGGATAAGTGTTGATTTAAAACCCGTTTCCTCACAGGCTTTTACCTTGGCGGCTACATATGTTTCGCTGGCGCCATTGTTCCCTAAAAGGATGGCGGCGAGGTGCGGGATTTTCTTTCCTTCATTGGCCCGCTGGGCCACATCGATCTGCAGTACATCCTTGATAGCCTGCGCGGCTTTCTTACCGTCTAAAATTTGCATGCGCAAAGCTACATAGATTTTTTTTCCCACCCGGTCCGGACCGTGATTTTCCCACAACCTGACGGTGTTTCACACTTGGTTCGGACAGCACCGCCAGCGGATATTTACCGGATGCAACCGTCGATCCGTTTTATACTGATTTTGTCCCTGCAGCACCTCTTAACCATGGACTTGCGTGCGCAGGATTTTTTTGTACCGGGTTACAATGAGGCGGTATCCTGGGGCTCCTACAATAAACAGGAAACGGGAGCAGCCAGTTTCAACACCAATAAGGCGGCGCTTGCCCGGCTCAAGGAGACTGCGCTGATCGTTTCGGGCGAGCGGCCATTCGGGTTGCCGGAACCTGGCAGGTACCGCGCCGGCATGGCTTTTCCCGCAGGACCCGGCTCATTTGCCGTGCAGGCAGGGTTGCTGCGGGTGGCGGGCTATTCCGAATCGATGCTCGCGCTTGCCTATGCAAGGAAACTCGGCAACGTGGCCGCGCTTGGGGTCCAGGTCTGCGGTCTTCGTGCGGCGGTACCTGGTTACCGGCCAGGTACCGCCGTGGTGGCCGATCTCGGGCTCCTCCTGCAGGTTACCTCACAGCTGAATGCCGGCTGGAACATATCGGTGCCCTACCAGCCCGGCAACCGTGCGGTCTCTTCCGGGACTGCATTAATTTATTCCATGGGTCTGGGCTATGACGCTTCGGAAAACTGGTGTGCTGCACTGGAAATAGGTCATAGTCCCGGCCGTGGGACGACCGCCACCGCTGGATTTATTTACCGGCCGGTCCCGCCGGTGCAGTTGAGAATGGGTTTTGGCGCCGGTGGTCCGCCGGTATGGTTTGGGGTAGGGTATACCCTGGGTTTGTTCCGTTTGATGGTTTCGATGTCGCTGCATGATCGTCTCGGGTTCACGCCTGCGATAAACCTCGAACATTTTTTTAACCGGCAGCCATGAGACAGGTACTGCTTTTCTGCAGTCTCTTTTTCGCCTGTTGTGCGGTAGCGCAGGAAATCCCGGTTACAGCAGAGCGCCAACTGGAGAAGCAGGCAATTATGGAGGGGGCAGATCCTGAAGATGACCTGCTGGTGCAGCAACTGGAAATGTACAGCCGTCACAAAATGGATATTAACAACGAAGCGGGCGAAGTACTCCTGCAGCTGGGTATTGTAAGTGTGCAGCAGGCAAAAACGCTGGATGATTATCGTCGTTTGTTTGGAGACCTGATCCATCTTTATGAATTGCAGGCGGTGCCGGGATGGGACCTGGCCCTTGTCAGACGGATAAGTCCATACGTTGAAATAAAAACAAAACTCCCTGCAGTAAAGTCGCTGGCATCCCGGTGGAAAGGCGGGGAACACAGCATCATACTGCGTTTTGCACGCGCCCTGTCAACAGGGGAAGAGTACAGGAAGGATGAACAGGGGATCAAAAAATACCAGGGGGATCCCATGCGTGTTTTTTTCCGGCACCGCTACCTGTTCCGGGACAAACTCCAGTACGGGATCACCGCCGAGAAAGATGCGGGGGAACAGTTCAGGTTGTCGAAAGGAGGGTTTGACTTTTATTCCGCACACCTTTTTATACGTGATATTGGAAAAGTCAGGGCCCTTGCACTGGGGGACTTTACGGTCAATATGGGACAGGGCCTCGTGCACTGGCAGAGCATGGCATTTAAAAAGAGTGCAGATGCAATGAATATCAAAAGGCAGTCACAGGTGTTGCGACCTTACAACTCCGCTGGCGAAGCCAATTTCTTTCGCGGGATCGGGGTGAGCGTCAGGACAGGGCATTGGGATTACACAGCGTTTGCCTCGGTAAGGAGGATCAGCACGAACCAGGAGGCCGGACCGGGAGGAACTGTTTTTTCGAGTTTCCTGCGTTCGGGTTATAACCGCACTCTCGCAGAGCTCGAAGTTCGAAATAACACCAGGCAGTCTACCGGTGGTATGGTAGTGTCGTACAAGCAGGCAGGATTCCGTGTGGGCGCAAATTTCATCTTCTACCATTTTTCAGTGCCGCAGCTGAAGTCCCCCGAACCGTACAACCAGTTTGCCTTTACCGGCAACCGCTGGGTGAATGGCAGTGTCGACCTGATGTATACCTGGAAAAACCTGCATTGGTTTGGAGAACTGGCCACAGACCTGCGGCAACATCCCGCTGGCCTCGCAGGATTGGTCGCAGGTCTTGGACGCGCGGCTGATTTCAGTTTGCTGTACCGGCGTTTCGATCGCGCGTACCAGACGGTCAGCGGGAATGCATTTTCCGAAAGCACCGCACCTTCCAATGAGGAAGGCCTGTATGCGGGCTTGAGTTTCCGGCCATCATCCAGCTGGAAGATGGATCTCTATTTCGACCTCTATCATTTTCCATGGCTGAGGTACCGGGTGAGTGCTCCCGCAGCTGGTCGCGACTGGATGATACAACTGGCCTACATACCAAACAGGCAAGTGGAAATAACTACTCGCGTAAGGAGCAACACCGGGGAAAGAAATGCAGGGGCAGCGGAGCCGGGCATCATGGAGTTTCCGTTACCCGTTTCCAATTTCAACTGGCGGATACAGTCTTTATTCCGGATAACAAAATCGTTGACGCTGCGCAACCGAACAGAAATGGTCATGACCGGATCCGCCCGTGGTAAGGGTTTCCTCGCATCCGCCGATTTTACGTGCAAGCCAATGCAAAAACCATTTGATATATCATTGCGAGGGCAATACTTCACAACAGATAATTACGATTCAAGACTTTATGCCTATGAAAATGATGTGCTCTATGCACAGTCAGTCCCGGTTTTTTCAGGAACAGGCTTGCGATACTATTTGCTGTTGCGCTGGGACCCGCTACCCGGACTGAGTTGCTGGCTTCGTTATTCCGCTACAAAAAATTTTGGCTCACCGGATCCCGTCCCTGATGAGGACCATTCACTTGTCCCCATTAGAAGGGAATTAAAGATTCAGGCAAGGTTCTTGTTTTAGTTAAGAAACTCACAAGAACATAGTAAAAAACTGTTAAGTCTTCGGTCTTTTAATCCGTCCTGAATCCGGCATCCTTCAAACATTTTTTTCAACTGACCAGTGACGACCCTGTCGCTGGTGTTTCCATTTACACGTCTATTAACACACACAAAAATTAACGCACATGAGAAAAGTCGCTTCGCTGGCGATGTTTATGCTGTTAGCAGTGTATGCATTTGCCCAGACCCGGACGGTTACCGGCCAGGTAAAGGACAGCAAGGGAGATCCTGTTCCGTTTGCAAACGTTACTGTCAAGGGAACAACTACAGGTACTTCAGCTGACGTCAACGGGAATTTCAAAATTGAGGTAAAGGATGGCGAGTCGCTGCTGGTGAGTTCGGTGAATTTCGCTGAACAGGAAATTAAAATCGGTTCCGAGTCAACTGTTATAGTGACACTCCAGCCGCAGGGCAGCCTGGAGGAAGTGGTGGTGACCGCACTTGGTATCAAACGTACCAGGAACCAGGTCTCCTATGCAGCGCAGCAGGTATCCGGAGATGAGGTCAGCCGGGCCAGGTCAAACAATTTTACACAGAACCTCAGCGGGAAAATCGCCGGTCTGGATATCAAACAGAACAACTCACTCGGCGGATCGACCAACGTAGTGATCCGGGGTGTAAAGTCAATTACCGGTAACAACCAGGCGCTTTTCGTGATCGACGGGATTCCGTTCGACAACTCCAACAACAACACTTCCGGCCAGCGGCAGGGAGGTGCAGGTTATGACTATGGTAATGCAGCTGCTGACGTCAATCCGGATGACATCGCCTCCGTTACTGTTTTAAAAGGTGCTGCGGCGAGTGCGCTTTACGGATCCCGTGGTGCAAATGGTGTTATCCTCATCACTACCAAGAAAGGAAACAAAGGCCTGGGTATAACCGTTAACAGCGGTATCGGAATCGGAAAAGTAAACAAGGAGACATTTGCAAAATACCAGAATTCATATGGAGCCGGATATGGCGCATTCTATGAGGATCCATCCGGTTACTTCCTTTACAGGGATATCGATGGTGACGGGACAGAGGACCTGGTTGCCCCTTTCCTCGAGGATGCCTCCTACGGCGGGCCCTTTGACCCGAACCTCCAGGTATACCAGTGGGATTCATTCGATCCTACTTCACCCAACTTCGGGAAATCACGGCCATGGGTTGCCGGTGCCAACCAGCCGATTGAATTTTTCCAGACTGCACTTTCCTCCAACCAGAGTATCTATATCGATGGGGCCGACGACCGTGCAAGCTTTAAACTGGGATATACCCGCAATGATGACCGGGGTATCCTTCCAAACAGCCGCATCACCAAAAACCTGATCAACTTCGGTGCGACGTACAAAGTGACGGAGAAACTGGTGGCGGGTGCATCACTTAATTTCTCAAATATTGCCGGTCGTGGCCGTTATGGTACCGGTTACGATGATAAAAACATCATGACCAATATGCGTCAGTGGTGGCAGACAAATATCGATCTGAAAGACCAGGAGGATGCATACTTCCGGACAAGGCAGAATGTCACCTGGAACCCGAAGGATCCCGATAACCTGACTCCCAACTTCTGGGACAACCCTTACTTTACCCGGTATGAGAATTACGAAACCGACAGGAGGGACCGTTATTTCGGAAATGTAAGCCTGAATTACAATGTAACTGACTGGCTGAATATCCTTGGCCGGATCTCACTTGATTCATATGATGAGTTGCAGGAAGAACGCCAGGCAGTTGGTAGCGTAACCCCATCAGCCTATTCCCGTTTTAACCGGGCATACAGGGAAACCAACTTTGACCTCCTTGCCACGGTCGATAAAAACTTTGGTACCGATATCAACTTCAAGGCACTGGCCGGGGTGAATATCCGCAAGCAGAATATTTCCACAATCCGGGCATCTACCAATGGCGGCCTGATTGTACCGGGAATCTATGCACTTGCCAATTCACTCAATACGCCGAATGCACCGGTTGAAGTGGAATCACCCCGTGAGATCAATGGTGTATTTGCCGGCGCTACAATTACCTGGAGGGAGATGCTGACACTGGATGCAACCATCCGTCGTGACCAGTCTTCCACCCTTCCAAAAGATAACAACGCATACTATTATCCGTCCGTGTCCGGTGGTTTTGTATTCTCCAAACTGCTGCCTTCCGCAACATGGCTGACCTATGGTAAGCTCCGTGCAAACTATGCACAGGTTGGTGCCGATGCGCCGATCTTCAGTGTATACGACGTGTATACTATCCCGCCGGTATTCGGACCCAATCCACAGGCCTCGGTAACCAGCACAAAGAATAACCTCGACCTGCAACCCGAAATCACGAGAAGTTTTGAGGTTGGGCTTGAAACCCAGTTTTTCAAAAACAGGCTTGGTTTTGACCTGACATACTACAAAGCGAAATCAATCGACCAGATCCTGCCCGTAGTGTTTTCCACAGCTACCGGGTATTCATCACAATTCCTGAATGCGGGTACGATAGAGAACAAAGGGGTTGAACTTTCGCTGACCGGTTCGCCGGTCCAGACCAAAGACTTCACCTGGACCGTAAATGTAAACTATGCCCGTAACCGCAATAAGGTGCTGAGTCTTTTCGGTGATGCCGAAAACCTCAAGATCGCCGACTTCCAGGCAGGTGTATCATTGAACGCAACTATCGGTGAGCCGTTCGGACTGATCCGCGGCCAGAATTATGTGTATACCGCAGATGACAAAGGTGCCCCCCAGCGCACAGTGGGTGCCAACGGCCGATACCTGTTATCACCAACTTCCAATGAAGTGGTAGGTAATGCAAACCCCGACTGGACTGGTGGTGTTGCCAACAGCTTCCGCTACAAAAATGTTACGTTCAGTTTCCTGATTGATACCCGCCAGGGCGGTGATATCTTCTCCCTTGACCTTTACTACGGTATGGGTACAGGCCTGTATCCGGAAACGGTGTTTGACAATGATCTTGGAAACCCTTCCAGGGACGCTGTGGCAGATGGCGGGGGCGTTATCCTTCCGGGTGTGAAGGAAGACGGTACGGTAAACGATATCCGTCGTGGAAACTCGGAAGGTACACTTGGTTACAGGCAGCCTACCGGTGGTTTTATCTACGATGCCAGTTACGTGAAGCTGCGTGAAGTCGCATTATCCTACGCCTTCCCCAAAGAAATCGTGTCCAGGTTGAAATTTATAAAAGGCATTGACCTTTCGCTGGTCGGAAGGAACCTCTGGATCATCGACAAAAACCTTCCATATGCAGATCCTGAAGAATCAATGAGTGCGGGTAATTTCCAGGGCTACCAGACCGGGGCTTACCCAACTGCGCGAACCTTCACCGTTAACGCCCGTATCAGATTCTAAAACACATATACGATGAAAAAATTAATATATCTGTTAACAGTCGTGGTTGTAGTTGCAACTGCCTGTTCAAAAGACCTCAGCGACCTGAACGTGGATCCGAAGCAGCCCGCCATTTCCCCTTCCTATGCGTTTTTTACGAACGCCCAGCGGACGCTCACCAATACACTGACATCCTCAAACGTTAACCTGAACATTTTCCGGCTGATCGTCCAGCACTGGCAGGAAACGCAATATCCGGAAGAGAGCCAGTATGACCTTGGCGGAAGGGAGATCAATGATAATGTATGGGATGCCCTGTACAGGGATGTTATCCGTGACCTGAGGGAAGCTAAAGTGCTTATACCCGGTGATGTAAAAACATCCACCGGTGCAGATGACCTCGGACGCCAGCAAAATGAGATTGCCATCGCTGAGATCCTCGAGATCTATACATGGTATTACCTGGTCACTACCTACGGCAACATCCCGTACACGGAAGCTTTCAATATCGACGATCCGTTCCCTGCGTATGATGATGCAAAAACAATCTACAATGACCTGCTCACACGACTGGATGCAGCCATTGGCCAGCTGGATAATGCAGAGGGCAGTTTCGAAACGGCAGACATCGTTTACAATGGTGATGTTGACCAGTGGAGCAAGTTCGCCAACTCACTCAAATTACGCATGGGTATTACCATCGCTGATGACGATGATGCAAAGGCCAAATCGGTGATTGAATCCGCGGTTGCCGCAGGAGTTTTCGAATCGAATGCGGACAATGCAGTATTCGCTTACCTGGGTGCTCCGCCAAACACCAATCCGATCTGGGTTGATCTTGTACAGAGTGGCCGCGATGATTTTGTAGCAGCCAGCACGCTGATCAATGAGCTGCTCGCAAAAAATGATCCGAGGATCGACAACTTTTTCACGGAGGACCAGGATGGCCGTGATGATCCGCTGGTTAGTTATTCAGGCGCCGACCCGGGTGTACAGTCAGCTTACGTCCAGTACTCACAGGTTAAGCCGACCATTACCGCTGCTGCTTTCCCCGGCCTGTTGCTCGATTACGCAGAGGTTGAGTTTTACCTTGCGGAGGCAGCCCAGCGCGGCTACACCGTGGGTGGTACTGCTGCCGACCATTATGCGGCCGGAGTCACCGCTTCGATTGAGTACTGGGGCGGCACTGCAGGTGAAGCAACCACTTACCTCGCGCAGCCCTCCGTTGCCTACAATCCTGCCAACTGGAAGGAAAGTATCGGGATCCAGCAGTGGATCTCCCATTACAACCGTGGCTATGACGCCTGGAACTCGTGGAGGAGACTGGATTATCCGCAACTGGAAGAAGCAGCGGATGCACTCTCCGGTATCCCGGTACGGTATCCATACCCGGTCAATGAACAGCTGGTTAACCGGCCCAATTTTGAAGCCGCGGCTGCTGCCATTGGTGGCGACTTTGTGGAAACCAAACTCTGGTTTGATAAATTCTGATGACAGGTTCCGGTGGTAAATCCCGGTGAATCTTATTTTCACAGCCGCCCCGGTTTAAACCCCCGGGGCGGCTGTTTTTGTAACCCGGCTCCGTACCTTTGGCCAACAATTTTTTATATGACAGACCAGGCGCAACCCAACCAGATCAATATCGAAATCTCTGAAGAAATAGCTGAAGGCAGTTATGCCAACCTGGCGATCATCACACACTCCCATGCCGAGTTTGTAGTGGATTTTGTAAACGTGATGCCCGGCACTCCCAAAAGCAAGGTCAAGTCACGCATCATCCTGACGCCACAACACGCAAAGCGGCTGATGAAAGCCCTGGTGGATAATATCAGTAAATACGAATCTGTGAACGGTCCGATCAAAGACCTTGAGGAAGTACAGCTCCCGCTCAACTTCGGGGGGCCGACGGCGCAGGCCTGATAAACGGTTTTGTACGGCAGCGGGAGTGAGTGAGCTGGGGTCGCGGCAGCGGGACTGACCAGGCGATGCGGCACCGGCAAACCAGGCTGCAGGACATTTTCCAATGGCAAACCAGGTGTCAGAGCAAACCCTCATCGGCAAAGCTGAAAAAGCCTTCCTCACCCACGATGATATGGTCCAGCACCCGGATGTCCAGGTACTGGGCGGCGATGGTGAATTTCTTTGTCATTTCCTGGTCTGCCCGGCTGGGCCGGAGACTGCCGGAGGGATGGTTATGGCAGAGCACGATGGCCACCGCATCCTCCTGCAATGCTTTTTTCAGGATAATCCGGGGATCGGCCACGGTCCCGGTGATGCCTCCCTTGCTCACGATCTCAAAATGATTCACTTTATTGGCCTGGTTGAGGAAAAGCACGGCAAAAATTTCATGTTTATGGTCGCGGAACATATCCTGGAGGTAATGGGCTACATCGGTGCTCGAACTGACTACCAGTTTATCCAGCTCGCCGGAGAGTTGCCGCCTGCGTCCGAGCTCGAGCGCCGCGGCCACAACGATCGCTTTCGCCTCTCCGATCCCTTCCACCCGCATAAACTCCCGCACGTTCATTTTCGATAACTGGCTGAGATTGTCCTGCGCCAGCTTGAGCAGGTCACGACCCAGGTCCAGCGCAGACTTCCGGGGATTCCCGCTCAGGATCAGGATTGCCAGCAGTTCGGCATTGCTCAGCACATCCGCACCACGGGCGAGTAGTTTTTCCCGCGGCCTGTCATCTTTTGACCAGTGCTTAATCGAGTACTTTTTCGCTTGCATGGTTTCAATGTATCCCATAATTTTACAGGAGTAATGAGAATAAAATCATTTTATCCGTGATTTTACCCATTGCCAGACCATTCGGAATCCAATTATTAAAAGCCAAAGTCCAATTATCATGAAAACCAATTCACGTTCCTTCGGGGCGCTGCATCCCATCCTTTTCTTCGTGGTTATGTATGTTGTTGTCCTGTTCATGTCCATCTTCATCTGCTCATCCCTGTTTTACAGCTTCAACGGTAACGGTTCATCGGACGAGAACTCCGCGCAGGTTGCAAAATCACAGCCTTTTACGGTTCCTGTGTCTGCCGCTGTAGTAGTGCGTTGAGTGTGTGGCCGCTGCCGGATTTTTTTATGACATAGCTATGATGGTTCGGGCTAGAATATTATCTTCGCCGCTCCAATCAGGGTGCTGAACACCCCTGTAACCTGGAGCGACACCTGTTATGCAATCAGCGAAAATATTTGCCGGCACGGGCTCGGAAAAACTGGCCGAAGAGATCTGCAAAAAATATGGAGCAAAACCCGGACGGATAGCCATCCAGCATTTCAGTGACGGGGAAATCTGCCCCGTTTTCCTGGAAAGTATCCGTGGTGATTTTGTTTTCCTGGTCCAGAGCACACATGCACCCGCCGACAATATCATGGAGCTCCTGCTCATGATCGATGCCGCCCGCCGCGCATCCGCCTACAAGGTGATTGCGGTGATCCCTTACTATGGGTATGGCCGGCAGGACCGGAAGGACAAACCCCGGGTAGCCATTGGCAGTAAGCTGGTAGCCAATATGTTAGTCAGTGCCGGTGCCGATCGTGTGATCACGATGGACCTGCACGCCCCACAGATCCAGGGTTATTTCGACATCCCCGTCGACCACCTGGACAGCCACGCAGTTTTTATCCCCTACATAGAGAACCTTAAGCTTGAAACCCTTACCTTTGCGGCCCCTGACGTGGGTGCCACCAACCGTATCAGGGAGATCGCCAATTATTTCAGCGCGGAAATGGTGATCTGCGACAAACACCGGAAGCGTGCCAATGAGATTGCGAGTATGCGGCTGATCGGTGATGTTACGGGCAAGGATATCGTGCTCATCGATGATATCTGCGATACCGGTGGCACGCTTGCGAAAAGCGCAGCGCTGATGATTGAAAAGGGGGCTACCAGTGTACGGGCATTGATCACACACCCGGTGCTGAGCGGCAAGGCTTATGATACGATCCAGAACAGTGTGCTGGACGAACTGGTTGTCTGTGACACCATTCCGATCCGTGCTGAGAGTTCGAAAATCAAAATCCTTTCGGTTGCCGATCTTTTTGCCGTAGCCATCCGGAATGCATTTGAGAACAAGAGTATCACGAGTCTCTTTGTGCATTCCCAGCGCCGGCAGAGCTTATAAGTTGTATTTTTTTACTTTTAATAATTAAACAATGAACACGATTACAATCGAAGGCACCCTGAGGACCGGATTCGGGAAGACCGCCACCCGCCAGCTCCGCTCTCAGGAACTTGTACCCGGTGTAATTTACGGGGGTGCACAGGAGGTGAATTTCGCCGCGCCTGTAGCAGCATTTAAAAACCTGGTTTACACTCCATCATTCCAGGTAGCAGAAATTAAACTCGACGGGAAGGTATACAGGACTATCCTGAAAGACCTCCAGTTCGATAAAGTGACGGATGCCCTCCTTCATATTGACCTGCTGGAACTGGTAGAAGACAAACCTGTTGTTGCCAACATTCCGATCAAATTCACCGGTTCTTCCAAAGGTGTGAAGGATGGCGGTAAACTGGTGACTAAAATCAACCAGCTTAAAATCAAAACCCTTCCCAAGTACCTGACCGAAGCTATCGAAGTACCGGTTGATGACCTGGAACTGAACGGTAACATCCGCGTTGAAGATGTGAAGAATGAAAACTTCGAAATCCTCAACTCACCAAGGATCCCTATCGCTTCTGTAGTGATGACCCGCCAGCTGAAACAGGCTGAAGCAGATGCGCCTAAGGCCGCTGCAAAAGGTGCCGCTGCAAAAAAATAAGGTTAACCTTACTTTTTATAGAACCCGTCCGATCCGTTGGACGGGTTTTTTCATTAAACAGGTAATTTAGCAGGATGAAATTCCTTGTGGTTGGATTGGGGAATGCCGGCAATGAATATGCCCATACCCGTCATAATATTGGATTCGATGTGGCCGCTGCCTTTGTAGCCAGACACGGCGGGAGCTTCCGGTCAGACCGGCTGGCGCATGTGGCCGATGTAAAGTGGAAGGGCAAACAGTTCTGCTGTATCCTGCCCACCACCTTCATGAACCTCAGCGGCAAAGCTGTCAGGTACTGGATGGACAAAGAGCGGATCGATATCGCCAATATCCTTGTGATTGTGGATGACCTCGCTATCCCGGTGGATAAACTGCGTGTGCGTCCGGGAGGCAGCGATGCGGGGCATAACGGACTAAAAAGTATCCAGGAGATCCTCGGCACCACCGAATATCCCCGCTTCCGGTTTGGTATCGGTGCCGATTATCCCAAAGGCATGCAGGCGGATTTTGTACTGGGTAAATGGCGTCCGGAAGAAGAGCCGGTCGTTAAACTCAAGATCGATGCCTGTGTGGAAGGCATCACCGTGTTCGCTTCGCAGGGGGTCACCGCGGCCATGAACCTGTTAAATAATAAGCGGTTTTCTCTATGATAAATCAACCTGATTACCTACTTTAGCAGTCCAGCCGCCATTAGAAGAAAGTCAGTTTACTTATTGATCTGATGAAAAATATATGGGATGAACAGTCCTTTTGAAATGTATCCGATGTATTTAAACAACACCATCGTTTTATGAAGATCTTTTGTGTAGGTCGCAACTATGCGGCACATGCTTCAGAACTGGGCAACGAGATCCCGGATGAGCCTGTTATTTTCATGAAACCCAAAAGTGCATTGCTGCAGCAGCACACCCCGTTTTACTACCCGGAATTTACCAACGAACTGCATTACGAGGCAGAACTCGTGTTACGTATAAGCAAGAACGGCAAATACATCCAGGAGAAATTTGCCGGTAAGTATTACGATGCAATCACCACGGGTATCGATTTCACCGCGCGTGATATCCAGAACGAACTGAAAGCCAAAGGCCTTCCCTGGGAAAAAGCAAAGGCATGGGACAACTCAGCCGTGATTGGCAAGTGGGTTCCGGTGGCCGATATCAAAAACAAAAAAGACATCAGCTTCGGCCTTTATAAAAACAAGGAAATGGTGCAGAAAGGCAGTTCTGCCCTGATGCTCCATAATTTCGACAGCATCGTGTCCTATATTTCCAACTTCTTCTCCGTCAATATCGGGGATGTAATCTTCACCGGTACACCGGCAGGTGTGGGCGAAGTAGTTGTAGGCGATGAGCTCGAGGGCTTCATGGAAGAAGCCAGCATGTTCAGGCTGGAGATCAAATAAGTACCAGACCAATTGCTTATAGTGGCCATCCATCAGGATGGCCACTTCTTTTTGAACTCACCTTGCCCTACATTTGCAACTAACAATTGTTTGTTTTGCATGAGTAACGAGTCGATCCTTCTCAGGGCCTATGAAATGATGTGTCGTGCCAAAGCCATGGCCTTCACCTACGAGTCAAACCGAAGCACCTGCCGTTATGTCCATTCCACTTCACGCGGACATGAGGCCATACAGCTGGCTACGGCATTTAATCTTGCAGCGCATGATTTCGTGAGTCCCTACTACCGGGATGAAAGCCTGATGCTGGGACTTGGGTTCACCCCGTATGAGCTCATGCTGCAGCTGCTGGCAAAAGCGGCCGACCCCTTCACCGGTGGCCGGGAATATTACAACCATCCCAATTACCGGGGTAATGGAAAACCCACCATCATCCACCAGAGCAGTGCCACCGGTATGCAGGCGATCCCGACCACGGGTATCGCGCAGGGAATCCGGTACTGGGAAAATATCGATCCCTCGAAAATAACCCGCGGACCAGCTGGTGAAGCGCCGGTAGTGGTCTGCTCCATGGGGGATGCAAGTTTTACCGAAGGGGAGGTAAGTGAAGCATTGCAATTCGCCGTACTGAAACAATTACCCATTATCTACCTCGTACAGGACAACGAATGGGGCATCAGCGTCAGCAGTCGCGAAGCCCGCGCCATGAACGCCTATGAGTATGCAGGTGGGTTCAACGGACTGAACCGCGTGCAGGTGAACGGCGCCGACTTCGAAGCTTCCTATCGCACCATGGCTGATGTGGTCAGCAGGGTGCGGGCAGAAGGTAAACCCTGGCTCGTGCACGCCACGGTGCCGCTTCTCGGACATCATACCAGCGGTGTACGGAAAGAATTTTACCGGACCGATGCGGATCTCGCTATCCATGGCCAGTCGGACCCGCTTCCCCTCCTCTATAAAAAACTGATCGAAGCCGGAATCACATCGGAAGAACTCGATAGCATCGAACAGGCCGCGGCCACCATCGTGTCGGATGACTTCCGGCGCGCGATCCTGCAGGCCGATCCCGATCCTTCCACGACCGGTGACCATGTATTCAAACCAGCGACCATCGCAGAAGAAACCGGCGAACGCCAGCCGGCAGGCGGCACCCGGATCATGATGGTGGATGCCGCGCTTTTTGCCATCCGCGAAATGATGGAGCTGCACCCGGAAATCGTTTTGTACGGACAGGACGTAGGCCAATTGCTGGGCGGGGTTTTCCGGGAAACCGCCACGCTTGCTTCGCAGTTCGGCCAGCACCGTGTATTCAATACTGCCATCCAGGAAGCCTATATCGTGGGGTCCACGGTTGGTCTCAATGCAGTGGGCATCCGCCCGATTGTGGAAGTACAGTTCGGCGACTACCTGTATCCCGGATTCAACCAGCTGGTTACCGAGATCTCCAAAAGCTGTTACCTCTCCTGTGGCAAATTCCCCGTTGGAATGGTACTACGCGTACCCGTGGGTGCCTATGGGGGCGGTGGTCCCTATCATAGCGGCAATGTGGAAACGACCCTCTTATCCATCAAGGGCATCAAGGTGGTATACCCGTCCAATGCAGCTGATATGAAGGGACTGATGAAAGCGGCCATCCTCGACGGCAACCCGGTTGTGATGCTCGAACACAAGGGCCTTTACTGGAGCAAGGTCCCCGGTACCGATGATGCCAGGCGGATCGAACCCGCACCGGATTACATCCTTCCGCTGGGCAAAGCCATTACAACGATGCCAGCAGCGGAATCAATGATGGAAAATGGTAAAAGCTGTGTGGTAGTGACCTATGGTATGGGTGTACACTGGGCACTGAATGCGGCCAGGGAATTCAATGGGGAAATGGAAGTACTTGACCTGCGGACCCTGTATCCGCTCGACGAAGAATTGCTGTACGAAAGGGTCAGGCTCCATGGAAAATGCCTGGTGCTGACGGAGGAACAGCAGAACAACTCCTTCGCAGAGGCACTGGCAGCAAGGATTTCAAAGGCCTGCTTCCGTTGGCTGGACGCACCGGTGGAAGTACTCGGCGCGATGAACCTGCCCGCCGTCCCGATGAACAGCATACTCGAAGCAGCCATGCTGCCCGATGCGGCAAAACTCACCGCCCGCGTAAAAGAATTGCTGGAATCCTGATCCTGCTCAGCGAAGTTTGTCGAGGCTTTTCACCAGTCGGTTGTCTTTGACAATCCCGCGGATAGCCATGATAAAACCGATGAATGCCAGAATGGCGAAGATGCTGGTAAGCGCAAAATTACCTCTCACAAACTTGCCTACTTCTACAAAGTAAAGGGCAAGGATGATTGCCGAAATGACCATTCCACCGATCACCACTTTCAGCTGCGTCTTCCGGTCTTTGAATAAAAAGATCGAGATGGCAGCTACCAGCACTTCGAGGCCGGTAAGGATCAGCAGGAACAGGCTGCTGCCTGCTTCCAGTTCCTTGAAC
>SEAD01000182.1 GCA_004173355.1 Chitinophagaceae bacterium
TCATAAAATGGTTTGATATCATCATACCCGATCGGCCAGTCTTCCCCGAGACCATCGATGCTCCTGCGTTTGAAATCCTTCGGGCCAAAACGTAATGCGATGCGTCCCCAGTGATTGGTCCGGCCGCCAAGCATCCGCGCGCGGAACCAGTCCCAGTCGGTGCCCGATTCCTTTGTATAAGGTTCACCCGTAATGTCCCAGCCACCGTAACAGGCATCAAAATCGCCGAAGGGGCGGAGCCGGGAACTCGCACCGCGGCGCGGTGAGTCCCAGGGTTTACGGAACTGCGTGACATTTTTCTGCGGATCATACATTTCCCCTGCTTCAATAATACAGACTTTGAGCCCGGCTTTGGCAAGCATATAGGCCGACATCCCGCCACCAGCGCCGGATCCGACTATCACCACATCATAGGTCTTTGGCTGCTTTTTGATATTTACATCTCCCATTAGCGATCGTATTTACAATTTGCAGACAATTTACATGAAAGAAGGTATTCTACGGCAAGAAAAAAATCGATTTAGCAGGAAGCGGGCTGACAATGCCCGGAAACCGCGTTGGTTGGCAGTTCCGGCAGGGAGCCTGAATGCCGGAATGGGGGCCTGTGACTGGTCGTTTTTACTTTTATTTGATTTTCAACATTTTTGATTTATCTTCGCCATCTCTATGTTAGTGCTCTCCTGTTTTTTGATGTGCTCTTCCCACTAAAACACATGAAAGCTTAACGTAAGGCAGGTAAAGTATCGGCGCCCGCTGATAGCCTTACCACAAGTTTTTAATCATAAAATATTTTTCTAAGTGTCATTCAACAATTTACAGCTCATTGAGCCTATTTTAAAGGCTCTGGGCGACGAAGGCTATACAACGCCTACGCCAATCCAGGAACAGGCAATCCCTGCAATCCTGAACCAGCGCGACCTGCTTGGTTGCGCACAGACCGGTACCGGTAAAACCGCTGCCTTTGCTATCCCGATGTTGCAGCTCATGCATGAGCGCTACACGGCCAACCCGAAGGAACGTACCCAGATCGGTGCACTGATCCTCACTCCCACACGTGAACTGGCTATCCAGATCGGCGAAAGTTTCCAGGCTTATGGCCGTTACCTTCCGCTGACCCATACCGTAATTTTTGGAGGGGTATCCCAGCATACCCAGGTAAGTACCCTGCGCCGCGGGGTCGATGTACTGGTTGCAACACCGGGTCGTTTGCTCGACCTGATGCAACAGCGTCATATCTCCCTGGAGAACGTGAAGTATTTCGTACTGGATGAAGCAGACCGTATGCTTGACATGGGATTCGTGCATGATGTGCGCCGGATCATTGCCAAGCTGCCTGCCGAACGCCAGACCCTGTTCTTCTCGGCTACCATGCCACCGGAAATCCAGCAGCTGTCGAATATCCTGCTCTCTGATCCGGTACGCGTGGAAGTAACCCCGGTTTCATCCACTGCCGAGACAATCCAGCAACACCTGTATTATACCGAGAAGCAGAACAAGAGTTCATTGCTGGTCCATCTCCTGAAAGATGAAACGATCGGGACGGCGCTTGTGTTCTCCCGTACCAAACATGGTGCAGATAAAATTGCCCGTGGTCTTACCAAGGCTGGTATCAAAGCAGAGGCTATCCATGGCAACAAATCCCAGAATGCCCGCCAGGCAGCACTCAGCAACTTCAAGGCCCGCAAAACGAGGATCCTTGTTGCTACTGATATCGCAGCGCGTGGTATCGATATCGATGAACTCACGCACGTGATCAACTATGATCTGCCCAATGTGCCTGAAACCTATGTTCACCGGATCGGCCGTACGGGTCGTGCAGGTGCCAATGGTATCGCGTTTTCATTCTGTGATTATGAAGAAAAAATTTATCTCCGTGATATACAGAAACTGATCAATAAAAAGATTCCCGTGGAAGCAGGTCATCCCTTCGATGTACCGCTGATGCACGAGATCTCTCGTCCTGCAAGCAGCCCTGCTGCTGCCAATGTCGGCAGCCGTCGGAGTGGCGGCAGCAAACGTCCGGGACGCACGTTTACACAACGTCGTGCCTGATTGACCTGAACTGAAAGAAGTCTCACCAGGAACCGTTCCGTTGTTTGATACACGGAACGGTTTTTTGTTTACTGGCTTTCCGTCTGCTGGTCAACATAAGCGGAAATCCAGCCCACCTGTCCGTTCTTGATAAACACAAATTGTTTGGTCTCGTAAATCGAGGAAAACTGCCGCATGATTTTGATCAGCAGTCCGGTGCCTGCCATCAGTGAACGCTGGTCAAATACATTGTGTACGCGGCGGATCTCGCGAGCTGCTGCCTGCGGGTCTGACAATCCCTGCGTAGTGCGAAGCAGTGCGGTATCGGAAACTGTCCGGAAGTTGATGGCCAGTCTTTCGCCAAAAGAAACCAGCTCGCTGAAGGTAACGCCAACCGACGACTGTTCTGCCTGTTCAGGATGCAGCAATGTGGCTACTGCCCAGGCGATACCACCGCTGAAGGCGATATGATCGCTCATTGCAAACGCACCACTGGCATTGATGGAGTAAATGATATCTTCTGTTTCAATCGCACTCAGCACCCTGCTGAGCTGGCGGTTATAGTTGCTGATCGTCTGGTCAAATTCATCAATACGTTTATTGGTTGCGTTGGCTACGGATTTCGTACCCCAGTTCAATTGGAACAGGCGGAAGTTTGCCGTATTGCCGGAAGGGAAATAACCGCCCTTCGAATTGCCGCTTCCGATATCAATAAGGAAGGTGGTATACCGGCGGGTCGCAGGCACAATGCCAAGGTGCGAGAGCCGCGCTTCCTGGGTTACATCCACTACATCTACCTTACGGTTAGGCTCCTTTATCCGTTCCCTGAACCCGCCAATCAGTTTATCAATCTGCTGCTGCTGGTTATCCTTGTCCGCCTGCATCTTCACCCCACTGCTGATCACCGTATAAATCCGGTCGGAGGGTATGCCGAATTCCGTCAGGGCTGTGTTGAAAAGGCCTGAAAGCCCTTCGAGTGTAGCGGTGGATGTCTGTAACGAGAAGCTGATAAAATCGGTGTTGACCGATGTGTCTTTCACAACGGCAAATGATTTTTTCTTCAGTTCGATCACACTCATCTTCACACCTTTTGATCCCACTTCAATACCCGCGAAAACCTGTCCGGCACTGAAATCAATTTTGCTTGCATACTGGGATCGGGCCGATGGAATGATCAGGCAGGAAAGGACAACCGCATATAAACGGATCAGGAAGGTGGCTGGCATAACAGTAGTTTTATCAGGCGATAAATCTACGGAAATGCAGTACAGTAAAGGCATTCCGGCGTTGCGGCAAACTGCGAATGTGCAGAAAATGTGATTAACGCCGGGGTCAGCGGCGATGGTAGTAACCAAGCGACTGGTCGCCGGCTACAGGCATTTCCGGTACTGTATAAAACCCCTGGTTATCAGCACCGAGACAAAGGGATTCACCCTGCAATTCAAGCTGGTACCCCAGTTGCACCGGTACCCGGCTCAGTGCAAGTGCCACGGGTTCCCCTGTTTTCCGTTTGTAATACCAGATGTTGGAGTAAGTCTTGACCAGGATTTCTGTACCATCCTGGCTGATATCGGCTGCTACAGCGGAATTATATCCCAGTTCCCCGACTTTTTCCGCCGGTGCGTTATCGGCATAAGGGAAAGCTATCCGGTAAATCCCCGACTTCTCTTCGCGTTTGGTGATGATGAAAATATCGCGGGTGAGCGGGTCAACCAGGAATGCTTCAGCGTCCCTGTTACCGTCAGGATAGTTGAAGCGGATGGTGCGGAAAGTTTGTACGGTATCCGTGCCGGCCGCTGGTTCATCAAAATTGTAAATAATGGGCTGGATGGCTGCAGCGTTGTTGTTTCCGATGTCAGCCACATACAATTGCGCGGGTCCGCTGCCCTGGCCTTTTACGATCGACATTTCTTCCCAGTCGCGGTTGGTGATGCTGCGAAGGATCACATTTTTGCGGAAACTGCCATCGGTGCCTACGAGCGCGATCCTTGTCGGATTGCCACCATCCTCCATCAGCCACAGGTTACCAGGCTGGGAGTAACTGGCCGCCATGCCCGATACTTCCGGGTATTGGGTGCCCAGCTTTACGGTCACGGGTACATCCACAAACGGTGTGCGGGCATCAGGAGTGTCGTCTTTGTCGCTGCACGCGCTGATATGAACCAATGCAAATGCAAGCAGCAAAAAAGGTTTAGCATTCATACCCGTGAAGATAAAGCTAAACCTTTTAAGAACCGCATGGGGTGCGGCATTAAGCTTTTGTAAAGCCCGTCTATTTCGATGGCGTGATTTTCCAGATCACATTACTTACATCATCTGCCACGAGCAGGTCGCCGCGGTTGGTTACTGTTACGCCAACCGGACGTCCGGCCACTTCCGCTTTTTCCTGGTCTAGGATAAAACCGGTGAGGAAGTCTTCGGGTTTCCCTGATGGGCGCCCGTTGCTGAACGGTACAAAAACCACTTTATAACCACTGATGTCCGAACGGTTCCAGGATCCATGCTGGCCGATGAAGGCACCGCCGCGGTATTTGGCCGGGAACAACTGCTGGTCGTAAAATGCGAGTCCGAGTGATGCGGTATGCGGGCCAAGCGGTACATCGGGTGTAATGGATTTGTTTACCAGTTCCGGATGGGGATCATCTTTCATCCGGGGATCCGGGTGTGCGCCGAAGTAGGCATACGGCCATCCATAAAAGCCGCCGTCCTTCACACTGGTCATATAGTCCGGTACCAGGTCATCACCGAGCTCATCGCGTTCGTTGACGGCTGTCCATAATGTAGCCGAACCAGGTGCCCAGTCCATACCAACCGGATTCCTTAATCCTGCTGCATAAACCCTTTCACCGGTACCGTCGGGGTTGATCTCGAGAATATTTGCCCGGCGCACCTCATGCTCCATTCCGTTTTCCCCCACATTGCTGCCGGAGCCAACGGAGATATAAATTTTCGAACCGTCGGCATTGCTGATGATATTCCTGGTCCAGTGGTTATTATATCCGCCTGCGGGCAATTCAAGAATTTTTTTACCGGTGCCGGTCAGTTTCGTCTGCCCTGCCTTGTAATCGAACTGTAGTAAACCATCGGTATTGGCCACATAAAAACGGTTGCCGATCACCAGCATACCAAATGGCTGGTTGAGGTCTTCCGCAAATACATAACGCTGTTCATAAGTCCCGTCCTTGTCAGCATCCCGGAACAGGGTGATCCGGTCGGCACTTTCGCCGGCCTTTTGTGATTTCGCTTTTTTGGAAAATGCCGCGCCGATTTTTTTTGCGCCACGCAGTACGGTGGATGCTTCCGAAATAAAGATATCGCCATCCGGGGACTGGTAAATCCAGCGGGGATGGTCGAGGCTGTCAGCAAAACGGGTGACCGTGAAACCCGCCGGCGCGGCTGGCTGGCGGCCGTCTTTCCAGCCAATGATTTTGCTTGCTTTAGTGACCGATTTCGTGGCAAAGGGGGCGGGGAGGCTGTCTGTACCCAGCGCAGACTTTACCCCTGACAGAGTATCGGTCACTGCATCCTTGCCCTGCTGTGTATTGTTTGCGCATGCTGCCATCAGCACCGAAGCAACTACAGGAAATGATATCCAACTTTTCATGTGTTATTGTTAGGGTGAAAAGGACTGATCACCCGAAAACAATGCCATGCTCAGGTACCGATGCTTTGCAGTTTGTCCAGCTTGAAATAACCCAGGTGTATCTGGTCTGACGGTCCGGCTGATTCAGTGATCCGCAGGTCAAACTGTTCCCGGAAGGCAGGTGAAAGGATATCCGTGATGGAATAGATATCATCCACATCCACCCCATATTTGTCATCGATATGCGAGTTGGCTTTCCCGAATCCCATGTGTTTGTAAAAGGTTGTCTGCTTGGATTCACGCACTGCTTCGCCTTTGTCAGTTGCCACACTGAGCACCTTATAATGGAATTCGTCGAATTCATCTTTTTTATATCCACCGAGGTTAATAAAGAAGAGTGCAGGGCCGGTTGCTGATTCAATTCCCGATGGCACTACCTCTATGTGGAAATTATTGACCTGTGTCACCACGCGCCAGGCATCGATATGCACTTTCGCACCTTTCCATGAACTTTTGATTTCCGGCACGAGCGCATGCAGGTTTTCGGCTATGCCGAAAAAAATATCGTGTTGTTCAGTGAATCTTCCCGGTACTGTTGCGCCCAGCAGGAGCATGTATAGTTTGTTTGGCATAGTGTAAAGTATAGTGCAAAAAAAGGAAGGACTGACTGTCCTTCCAATTAATTATCAAACAACGGGCTGTTTTAGTTAACCCGACCGTCTTTTTTATCTTTAGCACGACCTACACCATAACCAACTGCACCACCTGCCACACCACCGATTACGGCACCGGCAGCACGGTTCTTTTTATTAACTACCGCACCAATCACGGCACCTGAACCTGCGCCAATTGCAGTACCCTTGGCCGCTTTACTCCAACCTTTTTTCTCCTGTTGCACGGGCTGCGCAGCAGCAGTGGACTGTACAGGTTGTGGAGCTGGCTGGGATGCGCGATAGGCAGCAGCAGCACGACGTTCCTCATCTGCAGCTTTCTGCTTCTGGAATGCCGCGAAACCTGTAGTGTCTTCGTAATTGCCCGACTTCGTCAGGTCTGTCTTATTCTTGCATGAGACCATCAGTCCGGCAACTGCCACACCAATGAACATTAATTTGAAATTACTTTTCATAACTGTAGATTTAGTTTTCAAGTGGTTTAAAAAACTTTTCGATTTGTTTGTTCGGTGCTGATAAAACGAAAAAAATGCCAGATATCTGAAAGCTGTTAAGACAAGCGGATTTCCGGTTGTGCTGTGCTGATAAACAGGAAATTAGAAATCAGATGTTTTAACATCCATTCTTCCGGTGTTGCCCTAATCGGGGTTACTGTAGTAATTATTCTCCTCATCCTCTTCCCCGATGCTCTCGTCCGCATCATCTTCCCCGGCACCGGGCACATCCAGATCCTCCCCGAGATCGGCGGCGTTACCACTCTCATTCAGCGGGTCCCCATCTTCATCTTCGCTATCCAGTGCCATGCCTTCACGGTCGCGGGTTTCTTCATTCACGATCCTGCCGGCGTTCCCTAATGCAATGCGTTCCTGCGTACCTACATTGGTAGCATCATCCATATCGGTGTTGTTTTCACCCCCATTCAATTCATCAAGCAAACCTTCGCCTTCTTCACCTGCAGAAGAAATAGTCACATCTTCCATCTCCCGCATACGTGGTGGATGCACGTGTTCCTGGCCGGGGATATCGCTTACATCCGGCATGGTGATCGTAAATGACTTGCTGTCCTCCGTTGTTTTATTGGTCGTTGCCATAATTACTGGTTTTGGATCACTGGCAGTATTACCAGTTACCAATACATAAAGGAATTCCATGCCGCATCCCTTCAGGCAGGATCCGTGGAGCGGAAGTCCGCAGGTGTGGAATTTTTTAGCCAGGGCAGGGGAGTGCATAAAAAAAAGAGCTGGTCGGAACCAGCTCTCGGGAGTATTATGAGTAAAGTCAATTTTTGTTTAGCTGTCGCGATCACGGTCGCGGTTGAAATCCCGGTCATTGCCGCGATCCCTGTTAAAGCCGCCACGGTCACCACCGCCTCCGCCACCATCACGATTGAAGCCTCCGCCACCACCGCTGTTGCCGCCACGGTCGCGGTTGTAACCGCCACCACCGCCGCCATCACGATTATAA
>SEAD01000050.1 GCA_004173355.1 Chitinophagaceae bacterium
GAGTCGGATAACACGCTGTTGTAATTGTCGTACACCACCAGCGTCGGGCAGAGCACGGTTTTCTTTTTTTTCAGCAGGCTGGCAAATTCTTTTGTAACCACGCGATCGTCCACACTGTGAACAAGGAAGTCGGCACCCGCTTCCACAGCCAGTTGTGCTGAAATCATCTCGGTGCCGTGGACAGCCACCCGCATCCCGAGTTTATGCGCTTCGTCTATTGCTGCCTGTATCAGCGGAAGGCTTGCCCTGGCTGCTTTTTCGGTATCGTTTCCCTGCACGATGTACCAGATTTTTACAAAGTCGGCTTTTGCCGATTGGAGTTGCCGGACCTGTAGTCGTACACTGTCGGGGGATGTCATGAGCAGGAAAGGGGAGTTGTCGCCAAGATCTTTGTATGGCGCCGGCACATAAGTAGTGAGCAGCGCGCCTGTCATTGATATAAGGGGCGACCAGCTCTTTAACCGGAAGCTGTCGCGTTGTTGTAAGAAGCTGACAGAAGCACCCACATCCACCACGCTGGTAATACCTGCCCGGGTGTACATCCGGAGGAACTCATGCATGTGCTGGTGCGTCCAGTCCATTTCTTCCTTGTAGGGACGTATTTTCCGGAGGTCAATCACATCCGGCCGGGCATGCAGGCCGCCGTCCTGGAAAAAATGCACGTGTGCGTCTGCGAGACCGGGCATCAGGTATTTACCGGCCGCATCAATGATTTTCGTCCCTTCCGGGAGTTTATAGGTGCGTCCCTTGTCAACCGACACAATCCTGCCATCCTGTACGAGGACCGTGTAACCGGTCAGGATTTTTTTATTCTCCACGTCGACGACCGAAGCGTTTTTGATGAGGATCTGTGCATGCGAAACAATGGCGAAGGAAAGGGCTATAATAAAAAGCGAGGCAGACTTCATCCGGAAGGTTTTGGTTCAGGGGAAAATTACGGATTCCTCACGGATAAGCAGCGTTGTAGTCAGAAGGCTTTCTTTGGCCGGTCTATGCCTGCAACGATATAGCCGGTGAAACTGATCGGTTCGCGGTTGAGCTGGGTAACCTGCAGGGTGCCGCGTCCGTTATCAAATAACGAAAGTCGCAGTGATACAATACCACTTGCATCCTTTGGTGTGACCAGGATCTCGTATCCCTTCTTCTTCCGCTTCCGCACCTCATAACCATAACTGGAGGAAGTAAACTTTATTCCTCCGTCAGCCGGGTTGACCGGCGCGGTAAATGCCCGTCCGAAATAGGGAAGAAAGGCAACAATGGTGTCGGGCATCACGGTAAGATCGTAGGCACTGGTGATCTGCTGGCTGGCGCCGCGTTGCGGCTGCATCTGCCGGGCGACAAACACAAAATTTTTTTCCTCGATCATCCGGATATTTTCAGCTGCATCGTTTGACTGTGCGGGCAGGGAGGTGACCGCAAATAAAAGAAGGGAAAACAGGATGATGGACCTGGTCATAACGGGGCTTTCGGAAAAGGGTCCATAAAATATGCCACAGAATTTCAGGCAGCAGGTTACAGCCATCCCAGGGCATCAATTAGCAAAACCTTACCAGTGGCGGGTGACCGGGAAACAAATCCGGGAATGATCATTGCTGCTGCTCCGTAAAAAACCATGCGCCTGATTCCCGCCGGTATCGTATTACTGCTGGTACTGCCAGCCGTGAAAGCAAATGCCCAGCTGAAAGGCTTTGGCTTCGGGCCTTATGCTGAACGGGTCTGGACCACGGGTAACAGCACGGATCTCTACAAAAACGGTTTCGGAGGCGGTTTTTCCGCTGACATCAAACTCCCTGCAAAGCTCGGCCTGACCGGGTCTGCAGGTTTCCTTCACCTCGGGGGCAGGACGGTCAATACGGAAAACGGTCCCGTGCGGAATAAAGCAATCAACGCATTCCCGTTGCGGGCAGGATTGAAATTCCGTCCGTTGCCGCTGCTCTATTTTAAAATGGAGGGAGGGAGTGTTAATTCCAATGGGGGTGGGGGTCCGGCGTTCCTTTTATCGCCGGGCATTGGCGTCCGTGTGTTGGGTATCGATCTGCAGGGGAAATATGAACGCTGGTATGATGAAGCCGGCACAAGATTCTGGGCTCTCCGCGCAGGGATCAATTTCTGACAGGGCATTTATCGCACCAGCGTTACGGTACCTTTCACATACACTTTTTTCTGCGACTGCCGGCCGCTCAGCTGGTATACATACACACCCGCAGGCAGTGCTTCCCCGAGTCGCGTTCCATCCCAACCCGTTCCCGTGTTTTTTGTAGCGAAGACTTTCTGTCCCCAGCGGTTGAACACGGCAAATTCATCGAGCTCCATGTTGACACCAGGGGGGATCCGGAACACATCATTGATGCCGTCATTGTTCGGGGTAAATGCAGTCGGGATAAACAGGTCAGTATAAATTTTTACAGTCAGGTATGCGGTCGTGCTGCAGCCTGCTGCATTGGAAGCAGTGATGGAAAATACCTGGTCGGTGCTCAGGGGTAATGTGACAGGACTGGCTGTGGTTGCGGACTGCAGCAGACCGGCCGGACTCCATTCAAAATCGGTTACATCATTGCTGAGGGTTACCGGTAATTGTGCGGAATTGCCTGCACTGATATAGATCTCCGGGCTGGCCACCGTGATCACGGGTGGCGCACTTACGAGGAAGTTTACCGGGTCCGACACAATCACGGCAGAGGGACAGGCATCCGCGCCGGGTGTCAGCCGGCAGCTCACCCTGTCATTATTCCGCACGGTACCACTGAAGACCGGTGACGTAGCGCCGCTTACATCGTTACCATTTACGATCCACTGGAAGCTGGCACCCGTGCCTGCATTTGCAGCTACAGCAGTCAATGCGGCGGTTTCGCCCTGGCACAACTCGTTATCATTGGCGGTCACTACAAGGGAGACAGGTGGGTTCTCATTGATCTGGGCTACGATTTCATTGGACAATGCGGTAGTATTCAGCAGGCAGGTAACAGATGGATCCAGTATAATCCTGCAACGGATAAGGTCGCCATCGTGCAGTGAATTTGACGAGAATCCCTGGTTATTTGTACCCGCAGGCACACCGTTTACTGTCCATTCATACACCGGGGAAAGCTGGGTCGCATTACTCAGTGCCCCGAAATAAGCCATCGAACCGGAACAGAAAGGGCCAAACTGTGCCTCGATACTTACCGACGGATCGAAGGGTGCAGTTGCGGCGATCACCACTTCGGAAGATATAACCGGATCGCTGCTGGTCAGGCAGCCGGCATTGCTTGTAAGGGTACAGGTAACCCTTGTGAAATTACCTACGTTGGTCAGTACCAGGGTTGGACTATTGGTTCCGGCGTTGACGCCATCAACTGACCATTGGTACAGCGGGTTGCTGCCGCCGTTGAGTGCCGTTGCCGTAAAGCTGGCGGTTTCCCCGGCACAGATAACAAGATCACTTGCTTCCACCGTGACTGAAGCAGTTACCTGCGGAGTGATATCAATACTCAGTTCATTACTCGTGACAGCCAGGTCCGGACCGCAACCAGAGCCGGTTGTGAGTACACAGCTGACTACCTGTCCATCTGTAAGTGTTGAAATACTGAAACTATTACCGTTGCTGCCCACATTTACATTGTCCACCTTCCACTGGTAACTGGTGGTCCCGGATGTATTGATAGCTGTTGCGGTAAAATTGACCGGTGTATTGCTGCACACAGCACTGTTGTCGGAAATGATACTGATCGAAGGTGCGGACGTAGGCGGGGCTGCACCGGGACGCACCATGCGGATCCTGCCATTACTCTGGTCGGATATAAAATAGTTGCCTGCATCGTCGAAACGCACTTTGTGCGGATCAGCCAGTTGCACGCACGGAGAATTCGCCTGCAATCCGTCGCCGGCAAAACCATAACCACCACTTCCGGCGGCCACTGATATCAACCCTGTGAGCATATCCACTTTCCGCACGAGGTTATTACCCCGGTCAGCGATAAACAGGTTGCCGGCCGGGTCAATACCGACACCGGTAGGACCACTCAAAGCCGCAACTGCAGCGGCAGCACCATCGCCAGTGTAACCTACGGTACCGGTGCCTGCAACCGTAGTGATATTTCCGTTCGTCCCCACCCGACGCACCCGGTGCGCCTGGGCATCTGCGATATAAAGGTTGTCATCCGGATCAACCGCAAGTCCCATTGGCATCCGGAAGGATGCGGCAATTGCCGGACCACCATCACCAAGGTCATCATTGCCGCCATTGCCTGCTACCTGTGTCATAATACCGGTACTGAGATCAAGCCTGACGATATAACTCGATGGCCAGAGTGCAACAAACAAATACTCCCCGTTTTTCCCCATCGCAAGTGCATTCGGATAGGAGATACCTGCATTTACTGCAACGGCTGAACCGCCGCCATAGGGAATACCCCCGCCGCCAAGCACCGTGCG
This sequence comes from Chitinophagaceae bacterium, assembly GCA_004173355.1. GTDB lineage: Bacteria > Bacteroidota > Bacteroidia > Chitinophagales > Chitinophagaceae > JBEVJC01. The sequence goes on from SEAD01000050.1 coordinate 4,414, forward strand.
GATCTGGCCGGTCACGGCATCGATCCTTCTTACGCGAAAATTATTGCCGTCACAGAAATAGACATTGCCGTATTCATCGGCTACCAGGTCACCCGGGTTACGCATGCGGGCATTGATGGCAGGGCCACCATCGCCTGTGAAACCGGCAGTACCGCTACCGGCAATGGTTGTAATTACATTCGTCAGGAGGTTCACCTTCCGGATCCGGAAGTTATCAAAATCAGAAATGAAGATGGTATTTGGCTGGCCGGGTGTTACGCTGATGGGATTGCTGAACAACGCACCCAATGCAGGACCGCCATCGCCGGAAAAACCGATGCCGCCCGCGCCCGCAATAGTGGAAATTACCTGTGCATGCAGCCCCGCCACTGGCAGGAGCAGCAGGCACAAAAAGGCAGTGAGCCCTGTCAGTTTTGGCCGGGAAATGGGGGAATGATGCATTACCTCACTAAATTAGTGATTCCCGGTACACGAAACGCTGGCTCAGAAAGCCTTCTTCGGGGCAGCCTCGCCTTTCCGGATCACTACCTTCTGGCTGTTGTCGGTTATTACATCATCAAAGAATTTTTTGACGGCTGCAAAGTCCGCCACCGGGATCCGGTGCTGCCGGAGGATCAGGCTGCTGGTGACTACCACGGTTGTGCTGGGTTCATCAAAGCGATAACTCACCTCGTAACTCGAATAGGGCGACTCCAGTGTTTTGGTTTTGGGCAAGACTTCGATGATTGTACCTGCAGGAAGCACGAACAAGGTGGTATCCCTTTTTTCGAAGGGATAGGTGAAATAAAAGTCCTGCTGGCGGTTTTCAGACTTTGGCAACCTGGATGACCAAATCTTCTGTACCCGGTGGGTGATAAACAGCTTATCACCGGAAGAAAACTCAGGGATTTTGTTCACGGCCTGTTTCAGCGATGTATGGTGTTTATCCTCCCGGACCAGTAAAAAATCATCAGGTTGTTTGTAACCGAGGTAACTGACGAGCAGCTGCTTCTGGTCATCACGGTTCTGCTTGTAAATTTCTGACATCAGTTCAGCGTATTCACCACGGGTATAATAATGCGTCTCGGTGAGGGCAGAAAGGTCGTCCTGCATCTTCACCGTGGTATGACTCCCAAGGAAATTACTGGTGTAGTTACTTTTTGGCGTGGCAACAAGGAAACCGCCATTTTCATTGACCACCACTGCGTTCCTGTTTTCCGTTGAAGTTTCAAGGGTTGCGAAATCGGCAGTAGTACTGGTACATTCCAGCCACACCGAATCCTTGCCAACGGGAACACAGAGGATCACGTGGTTGAAGGTATTGGCAGGGAATGCAGGATCTGCGGGCTCTCCATTGGTATTGCGGTTGATGACGGCGAGGTAACTTTTTACACCAACGGCATTCAGTGCCGCTTTGGTGAAATTGCTCAGTGCCTTGCAGTCGCCATATTTTTGTTTGTCGGTAAAAGCAGCCGACATTGGACGGAGACCACCGATCCCCAGCTGGATACTCACAAACCGGAAATTATCCTGCAGGTATTTATAAATCAGTCTTGCCTTTTCACGATCGTCCGGAGCATCCTTTACCAGGTTCCTGAAAAAACCCTCGCGTTCAGGAGTCAGTTTATCAAGACCGGCACAAAGTGTATAATACCATTTCCCGAAATTCTGCCAGCTGCTGAAATCACCCGGATAACCACCGTACGAAAATTTATCCGCCACAAAGTTGATATGGGGATAGCCGGTATTGGCGGACCCGCCGGCTTCGTACTCGAATGGGGGCAGGCTGTTCACTGCCCACCGGTAGGTTTTGGCATTGCCCTCTGTGGTTATGACCGGCTGGATACTGGTCCGGATATTCCTGTACCGGATATTCATGTCTGCCGGTGCCACAATGGTATAGTCTGATGATACAACCCCGGTCTCCGAAGTGTTGAAGTAATAAGCCGGAAGGAAAAACGTGCCCTTGTTTTTCAGGGTATATTCCACATCAATGGTTACCGGATAATTGGATGTAAGTACACGATACCAGGTCACGTATCCGTCGTCGATCAGTCCTTCCCCATACGCCTCGGTGCGCATATCCTTCTTTTTATATTTCCCCACCTGTTTGCCATTGGCATCGATAACTCGGAGTTCCACATCGGTAAGTGTGCTGAGGGAGGACGACGTCTCGTTAAAAATAAGCGCCGACTTCCCGCTCTCGTTGAGCACGGTATACACCTGGTGTACTTTATACACCGATTTTTCCGGGCCTTCGATTTCCAGGCGGTGCGACTCCGAATGCATGACCACCGCGGCTTTCGCTTTAACGATATCAGGTACTGCCGCAAGTGAATACAGGTTGCCCTGGGCATTCGCGATGGCAGCAACAGCCACCAGGAGGCTGCCGAGCGTTATTTTTCTGACCAGGTTAAACATCAGGATTTGGTTTTTTTACGGACCACAAACTGTTCGTTGAGCAGCTCCTGCAGCTGCATATAAAATGCCTGCATTTCCGGATACTGGGCGGCCGGATAGAGCGGGCGGCGGAATTCCAGCTGGATTTTTGTCATCATGATATTCTGTGATATCTGGCTCATCCGGGAAATGGTGATGCTCGTATCCGGCATGATCATGCGTACATTTTTTGGCAGCGCATCAAATTCATACCCTTCGGGCAGACTGAAATTACCCATGATTGTATAACTCTGGTTGGTACCAAAGAACACATCGGAAAAGCGGTTATCTGCTACGAAAGGATTTTTTTCCAGACCCGAGAGGATATTTGCTGAAAAATACTGGTAGTCACCGGAGGAATTGAGTGCCTGGTTGAACTTGAAGTTCTGCACCAGCGGAAGGCTGTCACTTTCCAGGTTTTCGAAGCTCACTTCATCCACCACGATGCCGGGATTGGAGGCCGTGATGAATCGTTCGAGGTATTTGTCTTTGCCGGTCTTTGCAACGGCTGTCTTGCCCAGACGCGCATAGTCAAAACTGCTTACACTGGCTTCGCCAGTCATTTTCCCTTCGGCATCAATCAGCCCGCGGATAATAATTACGTTTTTGGAGGAATGGTCATCACTCAGGAATTTCCATCCCCACTCGTTGGTTTCCAGTTTCTCAATCACCAGTCCTTCTGTCTGCAGGATCGAACTTGGAATCAGATGGATCGGGGTAGACTTGTCAGTGGCGTCCAGTACGTAGACGCGGTTGTTCAGCTCCACATAAGCCAGCACTTTGTTGAACTGGTAAAAACCCGGGTATCCGAAGGTACCTGCATCACTGGTATTCACTATGCCGTTGGCATGGGTACTCACCAGCACCGGATGCACATTGAGTCCGGCATCCTTGAGCAGGTTGATCAGGATCAGGTTGATTTCACCGGTGGTTCCTTTTTTATCTTTCCATGCTGACTTCACGCCATCCAGTGCCCAGATTCCGTTGTAGTCATTCCATTGCATGTTTGCCTGCACATACCGGAACACGGCTTTCATGCGGTCATATGGGTTGGGCAGGGTTTTAAGTGTGGCGTCAAGATCGGCGGTGCGGGGGATATTCTTTTTTACCTGTACACCAAAATCCTCATCTTCCATGAGGTAGCGGATCACCTGCAGCCAGTTGGCAATATTGTTTTTGCGAAGTCCGTTTTCCTGGTAGGCAATAACTTTTGTTTCCAGCCGGTCACGATAGAAATCCTCGTTGAGGATATATGGCTCGTCACGGAAGGCAGGTACATTAGTCATGGAATAAGTCTTCTCATAACGCGTACCGCTGCTGTTTGATTTCGATGCGAAGTCACGGGAAACAACAGGTGATACATTCACCTCAATTTCCTGCGGGAAGTCAAGGCTGAAGCGGCTGTATTTCACAGGGATCGAACGCTGGAAATACCAGTCGATCAGCCCCATACCGGAATGTTTGTATTTGTATTCAATTACGGACCCCACTTTCACCGCGGGGAAACTGAATATCTTCTCCGAGGTCCGTTTGTCAATCTTTTTATCATAGACAAGTTTCTTCTCCAGCTTCGTGACAACCACATTCCCCGATTCATCGAGATTGTAGGTCTGGGCATCAATCCCGGTGATATCCTGTGCGCCGCCGTTACTGAGGTATGGCAGTTTCACGTTGGCCCATTCAAGACCTTTGTCGTTAAGGATTTTTATGCGGATCCTGCGTTTCATTTCGATACCGGATCCCCAGAGGTAGGTGAGCTCGCCATTGTCGACCAGCACGAGTGCATCCGCCTTGTCGTCGTAGTCACAGGTTTTCATTGCGAGGTCGGCTTTTTCAACTTTGCCAAATGAAGGGAGTTCGGGATCTTTTTTCTGCGCAAACAGGCACGAGGATAACAACAGGGCTGCTGTTAAGGAAGAAATTTTCTTCATTGGTGGGTTGTTAGGTAAGGTGTTCCGGCTGGTGAGGACCGGGATAATAGTTAAAAGCTGACCCGAAAATAGGGAAGCGGAACGGATAATGCAATTTTATTCCGTTGTCCTTTTTTTTAAATAACCGGATACAGGTCAGCCAACTATGGATCCATCCCGGGAACAGGCGGTATAACAAAACCGGCAACGGCTCGGGCTTTTTTTCATCAAGTGAAACCCGATGTTTTTCAGGGCTTTGGCGGCAATGGCCTTATTTTCCCGTCCTTCATTACAAAAAAAACATCCATCAGTTGTTCCAGGTCTTTATCCACTCCGGCGCCCACGGCAACCAGGTCGGCCAGGTAGCCGGCCTTGATCACACCGAGCTTTCCTTTGTAATTGACCTGTTCAGCCGCGTTGATGGTGGCAAACTTCAGGCAGTCGGCAATCGGGATTCCTGCCTGGTTATACCCAAGAATGGTTCGTTTGCTGGGTACCGACCAGGGCAGTCGGAACTCCACATAGTCGTCGGACCCCGCTGCGATTTTCACACCTTTCTTGTAAGCCCGGTGCAGCCTGCCGGCAGGATCGCGCATGGAGGCCATGAACTGGTGGATCGTTGTACTGTCGTTCGGGTCATTCTGCAGGAAGTATTGTTTCATCATCACACTGTCGCCGTCGGTCGGCACGAGGAACACATTTTTTTTAACCATCAGGTCCAGCACTGAATCCTCAATCGAATAGCCGTGTTCGATGCCGTCAACCCCGCCCATTACGGCAGTGTACACGGACCGGCTGTTGGTCGCATGTGCTGTCACCCGGATATTGTAGCGGTGTGCTTCATCCACGATGGCCCGGATTTCTTCCACGCGCAGCATCGTGTTATTGGGAGTGTTGTTTGCAAAAATCTTGATGACATTGGCTCCCTGGTTGATATTTTCCCGAACGGCTGTGATGCCATCCTCGGCATTCTTTACAATGCGGTATTCATCTTTTGCCAGGTCCTGGTGTTTGAAAATGGTATGCGGAAGCTGGCCACCCTCGGTAGAAAGCCCTGGTCCGGAGGCACGCATCCGTGGACCGGGCACCATCCCTTCGTTGATGGCGCGTTTCAGTGCCATGTCGGCAAACAGGCCCGAGTTGCCCAGGTCCTGCACGGTGGTAATCCCGGCTTCGAGATAGGCTTTTGCCCGCGCGGCACCATAGATTGCCCGGTAGGCATCACCATCGAGGGTGAGTGCACGGTTCATATCCATACTGGGCTCATTGTTGCCCGGCCATATCACTTCCTTATACAGCAGATGCGTATGGCAGTCGATCAGTCCCGGCAGTACCGCATAGGCTGAAAGGTCTACCAGCCGGTACTTTGCCGATTCCTCCGCGGTGATTTTATCCGTTGCTTTAACCTGCTCGATCCGGTTGTCCTTCACCAGGATGGTTTTGCCCGTTTCAAATTTACCGGTTTCGCTGTTGAACAGTTTACCGGCATTGATCCGGACTGGTCCGTCCTGCGCGGCAACGTTTACACAGATAATTATAAGCAGGAGCACAAACAGGTTCTTCATCACTGAATATTTTGTGAAAGATAAAACATACCGCCACAACGCACCCGCATCCTTATGCGGGCAGGATTATAGATGCATCACCTTACCCGGCAGAGCTGGACGGGAAGCGCCGGCGTACCCGGCTCAATGTTTCGTTGGTCATATTGAGGTAGGAGGCGATGTATTTCAGCGACACACGATTAATCAGTCCGGGGTTGGTGTCCATAAAACGTTTGTACTTTTTTTCAGCCGATGGGATCCGGCAGATATAGGCACGTTCCTCGGCGCCGCGGTAATTTTCCTCCAGCAGTTTACGTCCGACTACATTGGTCTCCGGGAAATTTTCATACAGGTGTTCAATAATTTCGTAGCGGATACTTACCAGCGAGCAGTGTTCGATGGCCTGTACATATTCCTTGGTCGGTATTTTAAGGCCGAGGCTCCGGATGGAACCAACCACATCGTGTTCTTCATTTATCCAGGTGGTGATTTCCTTTCCTTCTTCCCTGATGAAACCCCTGACCACTCCTTCAAGGATAAAGAACAGTTCGGGTTCTTCCTGGCTGGGTTTGATCAGGTATTTCCCCTTGCGCACCTCCAGCAGGTGGCTGTTCTGGTCGATGCAGCGGATAGCACCTTCCGACAACGGATGTACGGCGCTGAAAAAGCTGCTGAGGGGTGAATGGTGATCGGCGGTTTTCCAGATTGTAGTGACAGCGGTTTTTGATTTTGGGGCCATAATTGGAGTAATGCAGTTTTCCGTTCGGCAATATAAACAATGCCCTTCAAAATCCCGTAGGCCATTACAGTGTGATGCGGTCAAAATCAATTATTTTTGGATATATGTCCGCGTTCCTTCCTGCGGGCCTCAATCAAAAACAATCCATGATGACAAGATCAATCTGCTTTATGCTTTGCTGCATCCTTGGAATGGCGGCTCCTTCCATTGCAGCCGACAGTTCCTACATGCGGAAGAATTATGACAAGTTTGAATACCGCATCCCGATGCGCGACGGTGTCAGGCTTTTTACGATCGTGTATGTGCCAAAGGACCAGTCAAAAAAGTTCCCGATGCTGATGAACCGCACCTGCTACAATGCATCGGGTTACGGCAACTATGATGCACACGGGCATCCGTCTGATTTCCTGGTGCGGTCCGGTTACATCCTCGTGTTCCAGGACGTTCGCGGCCGGTACATGAGTGAAGGCCAGTTCAACAACATGACCCCCAACATACCGGGCAATGACCGCAAAAAGAAAAATGAGGTGGATGAAAGTTCGGATACCTGGGACACGGTTGACTGGCTGGTGAAGAATATCAAAAACAATAACGGCAGGGCGGGGATTTTTGGCATTTCCTATCCCGGTTTTTACAGTGCCGCGTCCTTACCGGATGCACACCCGGCATTGAAAGCCGTGTCGCCGCAGGCTCCGATTTCTGATTTCTTCTTCGACGATTTCCACCACAATGGTGCGTACCTTGAAAGTTATACCCCCGCGTTTGCGGTTTTTGGCTACCAGAAAAAGGACACAACCCGCAGTGACTGGTTCAGCAAGGAGCTCATGCGGATGTACAGCAAACCCGCAAAGGATGCCTATGAGTTTTACCTGCAGGCAGGGCCGCTGAAAAACATTACCGAAAAATACCACAGTGATAATTTTTTCTGGAACCAGATCGTGGACCATCCCAACTACGATACTTTCTGGCAGAAAAGAAGCATCCTCCCACACCTCACCAATATCAGACCGGCGGTGCTTACCGTTGGCGGATGGTTTGATGCGGAAGACCTTTCGGGTCCGCTCAACATTTACAAACGTATAGAAGCCACCACACCGGATGCGAAGAACACGATCGTAATGGGTCCCTGGGGACATGGCGACTGGGCCAGGGAAACCGGGAAATCAACCCATAACCATATCTACTTCGGCGACAGCATCAGTACATTTTTCCTGAAAAATATAGAACTGGCTTTTTTCAACTTTTACCTCAAAGACGAAGGCACCAACACACTGCCCGAAGCATACATGTTTGATACAGGGCTGAAGGAGTGGAAGCAGTACAGCAAATGGCCGCCGGTGGACCAGCCGCCACTGCAGCTCTATTTTGGTGAAAACGGACAGCTGTCGATCAACAAACCGCTCAATGATAAAGCGGTGTTCGAATACACCAGCGATCCTGCAAAACCGGTACCGTATACTTCGCAGACCGAAGGGCTGACATTTACGCCCCGTAATTTTATGTCGGATGACCAGCGCAATGCCTCGCACCGTCCGGATGTGCTGACTTTCGAAACTGAAATCCTGACCGATCCTGTGACAATTGCCGGCGAGATCCTGGCTAAGCTCAAAGTGGCTATGAGTGGTACCGATGCAGACTTCATCGTCAAACTGATTGATGTGTATCCCGATAACGCACCGCAGTATCCGCACAACCCGAAAAATGTAATCATGGCCGGTTACCAGCAGCTGGTGCGCAGTGAGGTTTTCCGTGGACGGTTCCGCAACAGTTTTGAAAAACCCGAACCCTTTGTATCCGGGCAGGTGACGGATGTGAATGTGCAGCTGCAGGATGTATTACATACCTTTAAAAAAGGGCACCGTGTGATGATCCAGATCCAGAGCACCTGGTTCCCGTATATCGACCGCAATCCGCAGAAGTATGTCGACAATATTTACAAAGCCGATTCGGCGGATTTTATAAAATCCTCTATCAAGGTCTATGGCAACTCGGTGATTGGTGCCGGGGGCGACCAGAAGGCAAAAAAAGCATTCTGATAAACATGCAGCAGCCTCATGTTATTATAGTGGGGGCGGGGATCGCAGGTCTTTTTATGGCCCGTGAACTCAGCCCCCACGCTGTTGTCCACGTGCTTGAAGCACAGGAACGCATTGGCGGCAGGATCCATACGATGGATGTGGATGGAGTAGTGGTGGAACGCGGCGCCGAATTTATCCATGGCAACCTGCAGGCTACGCTCGCACTGGTCCGGGAGGCTGGTCTCGGCACGGTACCCGTGACCGGGGAAATGTACCGTTACAAAAGTGGCCGGCTGGAGCAGGAATCTGTGATGGACCCACACTGGGACCTGTTGCTTGCAAAGATGGAAGGCCTGGATGAGGATATGACTCTTGCGCATTTCCTTGAACATTTTTTCAGCGCAGCGGAATATGAATCCCTTCGTGCGCAGGCCGTGTCATTTGCCGGTGGCTTTGACCTCGCTGATGCCAGCCAGGTATCAGTGTGGTCGCTCAGCAGGGAGTGGTCTGCCCCTGAGGAAACCAATTACCGGATCACCCGGGGTTATGGTGCACTGGTCAGCTTTCTCGAAGAATCCCTGAAGTCTGCGGGTGTGTTGTTCCATACAGGTGATGCGGTATCCGTTGTAGAAATGGATGGTGAAAAACTGCGGCTGGTTACCAAAGCAGGGCGTTCCTACACTGCTGATAAACTCGTAGTGACCGTCCCCGCAGGCGTGCTCCGGAAAGGAGCGATCCATTTCCCCCCATCCATGGAGCCACGGCTTTCATTGATGGATGGGATCGCCACTGGTGCAGTCATCCGGTTTGTATTCGGGTTCCGCCGCGAATGCTGGCCATCCGATGCGATGTTCCTCTTCAGTGACGAAGCAGTGCCAACCTGGTGGCCATCCCTGAAGGGCAATCATTTCCAGCTCGTAGGCTGGGCAGGTGATGTGAAAGCGAAAATGCTGCACCAGCTTACGGAAGAAGGGCAACTGGCGGCTGCAAGGGTTTCTTTATGCGTGCTGCTCGGCCTTTCAGCAGATGAACTCGATGCACTGGTAGTATTCAGCCTGGTGGCCGACTGGACGGATAGTCCCTGGTCCGCCGGCGGGTACAGCTATGCCACTCCTGGAAGTGAAACAGCAAAACGTATGATCAATGACGCACATCCCGGTCTGGTCTGGTTTGCCGGTGAAAGTTATTCCGGCAGCGAACATCCGGGTACCGTCGAATCCGCAATACTGCATGCGCAGGAGATCGCGGCAAAACTGCTTTCCGGCATCCGTAAAGGCCGCGAAAGCGCGTAAGAATTTCCCCCTTGCCTGCAAGCCCTTGCTGGTATGGTTTTTGGCCGTTTTGGACATCGATTGTATCGATATGAAATTTTTACTCATCCATTAAAACGATAATTATGGCGAAGTCAAAATCGGCGAAGAAAAAAACAGCCCCGAAAAAAACTGCCAGCAAGCCGGCAAAAAAATCATCGGTGAAAAAGCCGGTGAAGAAAGCCGCGAAGAAAGCGGTTAAAAAAGCAACCGCTAAAAAAACAGCTCCGAAAAAAACAGCTCCGAAAAAGGCAGCGAAAAAAAGCGCTGTGAAAAAATCGGTAAAAAAAGCCGGTGTAAAAAAATCAGTCAAAAAGCAGGCGAAGGTATTAGCGACCCGACCTGTCACAAAAAAATCCGCCGCTAAAAAAGCTACAAAAAAGGCTGGTCCGAAATCCACAACCAAACAGGCACCGAAAAAATCAATAGCAGCAGGCCCGTCTAAACCGCAGGCCAAAACAACTTTCCGGAAAGAGAAACCCAAACCAACATCACCTTCCGCGGAAAAGCCCGGTAAAAAACTGGTGAGGGATGAGTACCGTTCGGATAAGATTCCCGGCAAAAAACCAAAAGATCCATTGGCAGACAGCACGGCGACGGTGGACAGTTCACATGAGAGCGTTGGCGAAACAGACCGTCCGGTGCAAACAGGTGGTGACCTTGGTCCGGCCCGACAGGCTTTTGAAGGGGATGATGTGGATCCGGGTAACAGGAAGAAGTATGCAAAAACCCGCACAGCGGAAGCAGTCGGGGAAGATGACTACAATGACAGTGATTATTTTGAAAAAGATGGCGATGACCAACCCGGTAAAGCGGTGAGCAGTGCATCCGATGAAAAGGAAGAGTATGAACCCGTAGATCCCGCATCCCGCGAGCAGGGGCATCATGATGATAACACCGCCTCCGGCGCTGCGGCCTTCAGCAAGTTTATCCCGAAGGGGAATATGGAACAAAAGCTCCGGGCTAATTCCAAACCAAAGGGCGGTCCGAAACCCACCGGTAAGAAACCACTCTGGAACTAGTATTTAAATTCTGCAAGTAATCACCTGGACATTCAGGATACTTTAAGGGGGAAATCGTAAGTTTCCCATAAAACCGGCCGTACTTACCGCCGGTTTTTTACTTTTTTGATATTTTCCATCACCACGTGTTTGGACAGGTGCACAATTTTATCGTATTTCATATCGTTTACTTTTCGAATCCAATCCTTTTTAAAACCAAAAATCCGATCGAATGAACCAGCTGTTCTACAATGACCAGGCGCATATTGCCGAGGAATACCAGATGACTGAAGACCATCTCCTGCAGACTTCATTACTCGCATTCTTTAAAATCAATTCTTTCAAGATCTCCCTCCAGGATGAATCATTTTTTGCCAGCCGCAGGGAACTGCAGGAATTATTGAGCAACACCCTTTTCAATTATACCAGTCCGTCAGTGATCATGTCCGAACTGGGATTCTTCACCAGTGAAATAGAAAACTGACCGTAAGATATTTACTCTCCCAAACCCGCCCTGGTGGCGGGTTTTTTTTTGCCCTGTTATGGATCGGAAAATTACCTGCATGTCATAGTCAGCCCGTTACCACCTGTAGTAGATAAGCTACATCACCCCGATGGGGGATATGACTTTAAGTTAACATATACGACTATTTACCAGGTGCCGCTACTGCCGTTTCTTTGTGTCTTCTAAGGAACAAATACGCAAAAATCCAATATCCTATTTAAAACCATCCTTCCTTGGAAATCCAGTATCCGTACCCTGGGAACCGTAAACCTTAACCTGACACCCTATGAATGTTATCACCCGGGACAACCCAATCACTACGCATGTTGCACTGCACCTGCTGCTGAACCAGCTTTCCATTGCGGTGCTGCCTGCAGCAAGCCAGCGCAACAACACACTGGTAAATGAAATCAATCCCTGCCTGCTTGTGCGCACCAATGCTGCAAGGCTGGGTAAGGTGGTCCGGCAACTGCTGGACACGATCAACCGCAATTGCGAGAACAGCCAGATTTTCCTGTCGGCAAAAATTTTCGGTGATGTGCTGCTCTTCCAGGTCCGGCAGAAAAGCCCGGTGGACAACATCAACTTTACCGAGTTCCTGGCACCGCTGCGGCAGATGGCTGAAGGCTTTTATGACAATGTCAGTGTAAGCACGCAGCGGAGCAATGTAACCACCCTGGCATTCAGTTACCAGAACCAGTCAATCGCGGCCTGATAACCGCCCTGCCCTCGTAAAATAGTGCTGCTCTTCCTTATCTTTGCTGCATGTCAGAAGATGTCAAACACGAAGAGCGCAGCCTGAATTTCCTCGAAGAAATCGTCGAAAACGACCTCAGTGCAGGCCGTTACAAATCCATCGTCACACGTTTCCCCCCGGAACCGAATGGTTACCTCCATATCGGCCATGCCACCAGCATCTGTCTCAACTTCGGTCTGACCAAACGTTTTGGTGGATATACCAATCTCCGTTTTGATGATACCAATCCCGTAACCGAAGAAACCGAGTATGTGGAAAGCATCAAGGGTGATGTGCGCTGGCTCGGTTTTGAATGGAAGAATGAGCTCTATGCCTCTGACTATTTCGGCAAACTATATGAGTTCGCCCTCGTGCTGATTAAAGCAGGCCTTGCCTATGTGGATGACAGCAGTTCCGAAGAGATCGCTGCGATGAAGGGTACTCCCACGGAGCCCGGACGCAACAGTAGTTTCCGTGACCGCAGCATCGAAGAAAACATCGGGCTTTTTGAACGGATGAAGGCCGGCGAATTCGGCGATGGCTCACGCACACTGCGTGCGAAAATTGACATGGCGCATACCAATATGCTGATGCGTGACCCGATCCTTTACCGCATCAAACATGCCCATCATCACCGTACCGGTGACCAGTGGTGCATTTATCCGATGTATGACTTTGCACATGGACAGTCTGACTCGATTGAAGAAGTAACACATTCCATCTGCACGCTGGAGTTTGTGCCACACCGCGAATTGTACGACTGGCTGATCAGCAAACTGGGTATTTATCCTTCACACCAGTATGAATTTGCCCGTCGCAACCTGACCTATACCGTGATGAGCAAACGCAAACTACTGCAGCTCGTTACCGAAAAACATGTGACCGGCTGGGATGATCCCCGTATGCCGACAATCAGTGGTATGCGCAGGAGAGGTTATACCGCCGCCGCTATCCGCGAATTCTGCGACCGAGTAGGGATCGCCAAACGGGACAATATAGTGGATGTGGGCCTGCTCGAATTTTTTGTGCGCGAGGACCTGAATAAAAAAGCACAACGCCGGATGGTGGTGTTTGATCCGGTGAAAGTGGTGATCACCAATTATACCGCGGCGGAAGAGTTCCTCTCCAGTGAAAACAATCCGGAAGACCCCGCAGGCGGTGAACGCCAGTTGCCACTCTCTGCTGAGATCTATATCGAACGCGAAGATTTTATGGAGAATCCCCCGAAAAAATATTTCCGCCTGGCACCCGGGCAAATGGTACGCCTGAAATCCGCCTACATCATCCGTTGCGATGAAGTAATTAAGGATGCTGATGGTAATGTGACCGAACTCCACTGCAGTTACCTGCCCGAAAGTAAGAGCGGATCGGATACCTCGGGGATAAATGTAAAAGGCACCCTGCATTGGGTGAGTGTGAAACATGCAGTCACAGCTGAGATCCGGTTGTATGACCGGTTGTTCAAGGTGGAAGACCCCTCCAGCGAAGAAGGGGATTTCAAAGACTATATCAACCCTGCATCACTGGAAGTGCTCAAGTCGGTGTATATGGAGCCGGACATGAAGCATGCCTCCTTTGACCAGCCATTCCAGTTTATCCGCAAGGGGTATTTTACGCTTGACAGGGACAGCAGCACCAGCGGGCTGGTGTTCAACCGTACCGTTGGACTTAAAGATGGATGGAAACCCGATGCGAAAGCCCAGCCAAAAAAATAATCCTGACTGATGCCCCCAAAGGCATCAGTTTTTTTTGCGGCTTCCGAGAATAAATGCCGCACCTGCTACAATGGCGATGCCACCTGCCCATGTTGGCCATCCGACCCATTTATTTTCTTTTTTGTTGATTTCGATCGGGCCGGCGTCAATCACTTTTTTTTCTGTCTGGAAACTGAAGCCCCGGAATACAAGCATCGCGATGCCTGCAATGATGAGAATGATCCCTGCTGTTTTCATACGGTCTGTTTAGGGTAATCCTGCAAAGGGCGGGCCATTGCTGCGTTGCCTACCTGTGCTCGCCATACACTTCCCGGAGCGTATCGGCTATTTCTCCGAGTGTGCACTTATTTTCTACCGCCTCGATGACGGCGGGCATGATGTTCTCGCCTGAAGAAGCCCTGTCATTGAGCATCTGCAGCAGTTGTTCGGTGCGTCCGTGGTTACGGTTGCGCCGCAGCTCGCGGAGCTTTTCCGTCTGCACCTGCCGGATGGAATCATCGATACGGAAACCGGGTACTTTCGCCTCATCACTGACCTGGAATTTGTTCACCCCGACAATGATCTTGTCGCCCCGTTCAATTTGTCGCTGGTAATCATATGCACTTCGGGCAATCTCATCCTGGATATATCCCTGTTCGATGGCGGATACGCTGCCACCCAGGCTTTCGACATGTTCCATGATTTTCCAGGCGGCGGATTCCAGCTCGTTGGTGAGTGACTCGATAAAATACGACCCGGCAAGCGGATCAACGGTTGCTGTGACACCGCTTTCGAAAGCAACCACCTGCTGCGTGCGCAGTGCAATCCTCGCGGCTTCCTCTGTGGGGAGGCTGAGCGCCTCATCATATCCGTTGGTGTGGAGTGACTGTGTACCACCTATCACTGCAGCCAGTGTCTGCACGGTCACCCGGGAAATATTATTCAGCGGTTGCTGCGCGGTGAGTGTACTGCCGCCGGTCTGTGTATGGAAACGAAGCATCATTGCTTTCGGGTCGGTGGCCCCGAGCTCCTTCATTACCTGCGCCCACATCCTGCGGGCGGCGCGGAATTTTGCCACTTCCTCGAACAGGTCGTTGTGGGCATTGAAGAAAAAGGAGAGGCGTTTGCCGAATACGTTGATGTCAAGACCCTTTTCCAGCGCGGCTTTCACATATGCCCGGCCATTGCTGAGCGTAAAGGCAACTTCCTGCACGGCTGTGGAGCCGGCTTCCCGGATATGGTATCCGCTGATCGAAATGGTATTCCATTTCGGGAGTTCAGCAGCACAGTATTCGAAGATATCGGTGATGATCCGCATCGAAGGTTTGGGCGGATAAATATAGGTGCCCCTTGCAGCATATTCCTTCAGGATATCATTCTGGATGGTACCGGAAACTTTCCGGAGATCCGCACCCTGTTTTTTTGCGAGCGCCACATAAAACGATAACAGGATATATCCAGTTGCATTGATGGTCATGGATGTGCTCACATCTTCGAGGCGGATCCCGTTGAACAGCGCCTCCATGTCATCAAGACTATCGATTGCCACACCCACCTTGCCCACTTCACCTTCTGCAAGTATATGGTCGCTGTCGTACCCGATCTGGGTAGGCAGGTCAAATGCCACGCTCAGTCCCATCACACCCTGCGAGAGCAGGTAGTGGTAACGTTTATTACTTTCTTCGGCGGTGGAAAAACCGGCATACTGCCGCATGGTCCACAGCCGGCCCCGGTACATATCCGGCTGGATACCGCGGGTAAAAGGGTATTCACCGGGCTCGCCGATAGCGGAGCTGGTCCCGGCATTTTCAATGGCCCGGTATACATCCTTTATTTCTATCCCGCTATCGGTGAGTCTTTTCTTTTCTTCCATTGGCAGGGCAGGGTATTACTTCATGATTTTCCGCGCCTCGTAATTGAGTGCTTCCAGCACGATACTGTGCAATGTCCCTTTTTTCTGTGTCATTACAAATTCAAGAAGCGCACGGTTGAGATCGGTCCCTGTTGACTCCGCCTGGAGGATGCCAGCCACCTGGTTAATGATCAGCATGTTCTGTTCTTTCAGGTTGGTAACCGCTTCCCAGGCCACAGGGCTCACGTAAATCTGCTGCGAGGTATTGTATTCGTATTCCTGTTTGATGCTTTCATTGAGGAGTGATTGCATCTCCCGGGATGTCAGGCCGGCGGTATTGACGCGGCTGATGAGATTGGGCATGGAAATGCGTTCCGCGAGCACAACGAGTCGCTCATAGGCCTGGAGCTGGAGCGGTCGGGTGGAGTGATTATCCGCCC
The DNA here is from genome assembly GCA_004173355.1 of Chitinophagaceae bacterium. Taxonomy (GTDB): domain Bacteria; phylum Bacteroidota; class Bacteroidia; order Chitinophagales; family Chitinophagaceae; genus JBEVJC01. The sequence continues at coordinate 20,581 of SEAD01000050.1, forward strand.
GCGCTGCTTCCTGCAGGCTGCGTTTGCGGTAATCATTGACCAGGTAAATGCTGAAAGCGGCCACGATAAAGGCAAGGATAGAAATAATAAAGCTGATCGTTTGCTGATCCATAGCGGGATTTTGTGAGGCAAAAATAGGGGAACGCAGGCCAATGAACTAATCAGGCCCTTTTTTGTAATTTTACAATATGGAAACGACAATCACCACACCCGTTACACTGACTGAAGGCGCGATAAAGGAAATCAGGAAACTGATGGCCGCAGAAGCATTTGACCATTCCCAGAAGCTCCGCGTAGGGGTGAAGGGTGGTGGTTGTTCGGGCATGAGTTATATCCTGGGTTTTGATGCCATGCTGGAAAATGACCAGGAATTTGAAATCGATGGTATCCCCTGTATTATGAACCGCTCGCATGAGTTGTACCTCCATGGCATCGAGATCGACTGGCAGGATGGCCTCAATAATCGGGGCTTCACTTTCCAGAACCCGAATGCCAGCACTACCTGTGGCTGCGGTACCAGCTTCGCGGTTTGATTTACACTGCTGATTATCCAGGAGATCACGTGCGATATGGTACAGCTTGCAAACCAACTGGTTTCCGCGCTGTATTTCAAGGGCCGGGTCCGGGCCTTATGACTTGTTATACGCAAAGGGCCGCTTGAAATAAGGCGTCGGAATTCCAGTTGGATTTGCACTTGTGCCATGCGTTACACTTTTTTCCATCACTGCCCCTGATCGTCAGCAGTGCAGGATCAAACGGAATTGGTGAGCCTTATTTACAGCGGCCAGCGGCCGGTTACAACCATCAGCCTGCAGGGGCCCTGGAAATACAGCGAACCAAACCGTTTGTCCTGCACGCCGCCCGATACCGGTAAAGATTAATTTAAAAAAAGGCCTGTCAGATGACAGGCCTTGCTATTTCACCAAAAAGGAATCAGAGTTTATCAGCTCCCGGTGCCTTGATGGTTGTACTGGCAGAAGGCGCGGAAGGCTTCGGTGATTTTTTTCCGGTAAGGTCCAGCAGGATCGGAGCGGCAACAAATACGGAAGAGTAGATACCGGTGATAACACCGATCAGCATGGCGAAAGCGAATCCACGTGTTACTTCACCACCTACGAGGAACAGGATCAGGATCGTCAGGAACACGGTCAGCGAGGTCATCACGGTACGGCTCAGCGTTTCGTTGATCGCGCGGTTGATTGTTTCAGCAAGTGGCGCTGTCGGGTACAGCCTGCGGTCTTCACGGATCCTGTCAAAGATGATCACGGTATCGTTCATCGAGAAACCAATAACCGTCAGGATCGCAGCGATAAAGTGCTGGTCGATCTCAAGCGGGAACGGAACGATATTCCTTGCGAAAGAGAAGATAATCATCGTTACGAAAACGTCGTGCAGCAGCGCGATGATTGTACCGAGAGAATACCGCCAGTCGCGGAAACGGATGAAGATGTAAAGGAAGATCACAAACATCGCAAATACGATGGCTTTCACGGCACCTTTCTTCAGGTCATCGGAGATGGTCGGCAATACAGTTTTTGATCCAACCTTACCAAGGTTACCCTGGCCGGCATCAAATGATTCAAAACTCATATTGGCCGGCAGGTATTTTTTCAGGCCGGTATACAGTTTTTCGGCAACAACCTTATCAGTCTCCGGTTTGGTATCCTCAATGAGGTAGGCAGTTGTGATATCAAGCGTGGCAGCATCAGTAACGGTTTTGATCACCGCATTCTCCCCGTCAAAGGAAGTCTTGAGGTCATTCCGGATCTCCTCGATCTGTTTGCCCACAGACTTATCAAAACGTACGGTATAACTGCGACCACCATCAAATTCCACCCCGTAATCGAAACCATAGAAGAAGGAAGCGATACCAAGGCCAAGCACCACAAAAGAGATGATGTAAGCGACCTTACGGAATTCGATGAATTTGTATTTCGCGTGTTTGAAGATTTTCCTTGATACGGTTGTGAAGTATTTCAGCTGCACCTTACGACCGATAAAGATATCGGTGATCCAGCGGCTCACGAGGATACCACAGAACAGGGACAGCAGGATACCAATGATCTGCGTAGTGGCAAATCCTTTCACCGGGCCGAGACCAAAGTAAAACAGGATCACCGCAGTCAGCAGGGTAGTGATGTGACCATCAAGAACAGGTGGCAGTGAACGCTTATAGCCTTCATTCACGGCAGTGAGATAACTCTTCCCGCGCTCCAGTTCTTCCTTGATACGTTCGTAAATAATTACGTTGGTGTCAACCGCCATACCGATAGTCAGTACCAGACCGGCAATACCAGGGGCAGTCAGCGTGGCACCAAGGCCCGCCAGGATACCAACGGTAAACAGCAGGTTCAGGATCAGGGCGATGTTTGCAACCCATCCGCTGGTGTTGTAATAAACCAGCATGAGGATAAAGATCACGATGAAGGAAAGGCCAAAGGCCATCAGTCCACCATGGATAGCCTCGGCACCGAGTGTGGGTCCGACAGTCTGCTCCTGCACGATCTTGGCAGGTGCAGGCAGTTTACCCGCCTCAAGGATCTTGGCAAGGTCCTGCGCTTCTTCCATTGTGAAACCACCACTGATCTGCGAAGTACCGCCATCAATCTTGCTGTTTACGTTTGGTGCAGAGTATACAATATTATCGAGTACGATTGCGATTGGTTTACCGATATTGGCTTCGGTCAGTTTAGCCCACTCGCGGCGACCCAGGTCGTTCATATCCATGTTCACTTCCGCACGGCCGGTCTGGTTGAAGTCAGCCCTTGCAGCAGTGATTACATCACCTTCCAGTTTAGCTTTGTCACGGCCAAAGGTCTTGATCGCATAGAGGGAAAGGTATTTGCTCAGCTTGCCATCCTTGTCACGCTCCGGCTTGCCATACATCCACACCAGTTGTGACGGGAATGCTGCGCGGATTGAAGGGGTGTTCAGGATTTCACGCACGCGTGCAGTATCCTTGATCAGCACCGCACCGATGGCGGAGTTGAATACGGTCTGCCCTGTACGCTGGTCCTGTTGTGGAGGGATAGGGGCAAACCATCCGTATAAATGTTTTTTTGCTTCGGCTTCTTCGTTCACCGGAGTGGAAGGGACGGCAGCCGTATCTCCACCGATACTGCTCAGGTCGCTGTCATTCTTTCCAAGACTATCGCGATTTCCAAGGCTGTCCGTTTTCACAGCACCCGTTGTATCCTGGCTGGCTACCGCAGTATCTTTTGTTTCTGTTTTCCCGCCATTCAATGCATAGAAGATATTGTCTGCATTGGTGTAAGCGGTGTTCAGCTCACCGATATTGTATACTTCCCAGAACTGGAGGTTGGCAGTGGATTGAAGGAAAGAACGCACGCGGTCCTTGTCCTGTACACCCGGCAGTTCAACGGAAATAATTCCTTTTTCACGGTCAGGGTTAATATTTGGCTGCGCCACGCCGAACTGGTCGATACGGGTAGTCAGTACCTTGAATGTATTGTCAAATGCAAGATCGGCCTGTGTTTCAAGCACACGCATCACATCTGCATCCGAATCACCGATTTTGATGGAACCCTTGTTGTTGGTGGCAAACAGGCCCGACATCTTATTGGCACCGGCGAGTTTTGCATATTCTTCACCAAAAAGACGCACGAAGTTTGCATCTGTATTTTTCTTGCGGGCATTCGCCGTTTCGATGGCTTTGAGGAACTGCGGATCCTTGCTGTTGTTGGCGAGGGTTTTGATCAGTCCGGTCATTTCCACTTCCATGGTGACGTTCATACCGCCCTGGAGGTCGAGACCAAGGTTCAGTTCTTCCGATTTCGCTTTCTTATAGCTGATAGGGCCGGTGATACCATAGGAGATGGTTTCATCGTCACTTTCCTTCAGCATACGCTGCAGGGTATCATTTACAAGGCGGTCGAGGAACTCCTGGTAAATGTCCTGTGAATCTTTGTTGGAAGGGTACTTCTCAGCGGCAGATGGGTACCGGGATTTTACCGAGCTCTTGGCGACAGCCTCGATCTTGTTCTCGTGATTGCGGACAAACCAGGTAAATGATAACTGGTAAATGGAATAAATGATCACGAAGATGGTGAAAAACCGGACCAAACCTTTCAGTTGCATACGTTGTTAGTATTTACTTTTTGCAGCCTGGCGGCGGACGAACCTACCGGGCAGACTTTCAGAATTTTAAAGGACGGCAAAGATAGGGTTTTCGGTCAGAAAACTAAATTGCTTTTAATCCCGGAAAAACAGGTCCGGAACCTGCTCCGGATGCGGGATCCGGAGCCTGCAACACCCTCTGTGCCAATACACGAATGTTCGTTCACCTGCCTGCCGATTTCCGGAAATTTCAATAAATCATCCCGCCCCTGATCGAATGTTTGCCCACGCATTCCATACCTTTGCGCTCGCCTAGTTGCCCCCGGGCCAGGGCCCGTTCCCGGCCCCGGGAAGTTTTTTTAACCAAACAAGAAAAAAATCAACCCAGACATGCAGTTATCCTCGCTTTTGCAGCGCTTCAATGAACCGGAAACCCTCAAGATGGCGAAACTCGGACGTGAGCTCCGCGCCAAGGGAAAGGATGTGATCGACCTCAGCCTCGGCGAGCCTGATTTTGATACACCGGAGCATATCAAGGAAGCCGCTATCCAGGCCGTGCGGGATAACTGGAGCCATTATACCCCCGTTGCCGGGTTCCCCGACCTGCGTGAAGCCGTTTGTGCCAAACTCAAAAGGGACAACAACCTCGATTACAAACCTGAAAATATCGTGGTATCAACCGGTGCCAAACAGAGCCTGGCGAATGTCATCCTCACCCTGGTGGATGAAAACGATGAAGTGATTATCCCGACGCCATACTGGGTAACCTACAGCGAACTGGTTAAAATCGCACGTGGCCGCGTGGTGGAAATCAAAACTTCTGCGAAAGATAATTTCAAGATCACTGCCGCCCAGCTGGAAGCAGCGATCACCCCGCATACCAACCTGTTCCTGTTTTCATCACCCTGCAACCCGAGTGGTGCCACTTACAGCCGGGAAGAACTTGAAGGCCTGGTAAATGTATTCCGCAAATACCCGAACATCAATATCATCTCCGACGAGATCTATGAATACATCAACTTCGTGGGAAGCCATGAGAGCATCGCACAGTTTGATGATATCAAGGATCGGGTGATCATCGTAAACGGTCTCAGCAAAGGGTTTGCAATGACCGGATGGCGTCTTGGTTATACTGCATCCAATACCGAGATTGCCAAGGGCATGGAAAAAATCCAGGGCCAGTTTACAAGCGGCACCAGCTCCATCACACAGAAAGCAGCAGTGGTGGCACTTACAACCGACCTGCGGCCTACATATGATATGGTGGAAGAATTTGCAAAACGCCGTACACGTGTGATGGAACTGATCAGTGATATCCCCGGACTGACCTGCAGTGCACCCGAAGGTGCCTTTTATATTTTCCCGGATATCAGTGCTTATTTCGGGAAAAGCGATGGCGAACATGCGATCCATACTTCAGGTGACTTTTGTATGTACCTGCTGAATACCGCGCATGTATCTTCTGTAATGGGAGAGGCGTTTGGAAATCCTGATTGTGTGCGGTTTTCGTTTGCCAACAGCCTGCCCCGGATCGAGGAAGCCTGGAGCCGGATCAAGGTGGCCCTTGCGAAACTGCATTAAAAAAGCGGCACCAGCCGCATTCAGCTGTAATCCTGACCTGCTGTCAACCGACAGCAGGTTTTTTATTAACCAGCTGTCCGAACAACTCCAGCACCTGCGGGATCAGCATCTTTGTTTCATCATTCACCAGCACCGCATCACAGAGCCGCATCTTAATCGATTCATCCAGCTGCCGATCCATCCGTTGCCGAACCTCTTCTGCACTGATGGCATCCCGGTCCATGATCCGTTTTACGCGTAGTGCCTCGGGCGAATACACACCAATCACAAAATCAAGATCCCTGACTGAACCGCTTTCAAAAAGTAATGCGGCCTCCTTGAGGGTAAACGGCACGGCCGCTCCTTCCAGCGACTCCATCCATTGTTTTGCATGGGTGATGGTAGGGGGGTGGGTAATGGAATTTAACAGGACCAGTTGTTCCGGGTCATTGAAAACCTTCGACGCGATAAAGCCGCGGTTAAGCCCCTTGTCCGTATAGGCTTCCGGACCAAAATGTTTTACGAGGGCAGCCCGTATAACCGGATCCGTATTCATCAGCCGCCGGGTTTCATCATCGGCAAAATACACCGGCACACCCAGGGTGGCGAAGATCCGCGCCACCGTTGACTTTCCCGAGCCAATACCGCCTGTGATACCGACGTGTAACATATACCGGTTTTAAAAACAGAATCCCGGCGCTGGCCGGGATTCCTGTAAAGTAAGATGCTTATTTCTTTTCTGCTGCCACTGGTTTGTTCAGCGCTGCTGTCCAGTCCATGCTGATCGCAGATTTTTCAATCTTGATATAACTGCCGGGACTTACTTCGATCTGGAGGGTGCCATCATCGTTCACCTTGTTGATGGTTCCGTGGATCCCCGCAATGGTCACAATCTTTGCGCCCCTGTCGAGTTCCTGGATAAATTTCTTCTGGTTCTTGGCCCTTTTGGCCTGTGGGCGGATAAAGAACAGCCAGAAAACGAGAATCATACCGCCAAGGAAGATAAACTGGATACTGCCACCGCCTTTAGCTGCCTGTAAAAAATAAATGTTGTCCATGAGTGATGTTTTGGGATCCTGGTGATCCGTCGTTTAAATGTATCGCGAAAATTAATCAGTGATATTTACCTTGAAATTCAGCGTTGTCATGGAAGGATCGGTGTTGGCCTGTACATAGACCATCTTCTGCGCTTCGCCATGGGCCCGCCCCTTGCTGTCAAACTTGGCCTTGATCACCCCTTCTTCACCGGGTGCATACGGTTTTTCCGGTTTTTCAGGAACGGTGCAGCCGCAACTTGCCGAGACGCTGGCAAAGATCAGCGGTTTGCTGCCAGCATTGCGGAAACGGTAGCTTACTTCAACTACCTGTCCTTCCTTTATATTACCAAGGTTGGAACTGATGCTGTCCAGCCACTGGATCTTTGTGAAATTGGCCGTGTCAATCACGGCATCGGCTTTCGGGGATGCGGTCAGCCCACCGGTTTTAGTATCGCCGGTCAGTGCCGAACCATCAGCGGCTTTCTGATCCGAAGTACCGCAGGCAAACAGGCCGGCGGCCAGGCATACAAAGAGGATTTTTTTCATTCGTATAAATTGAGAAGCGCAAAGTTAGTGGAAAGGATCGGCTTTTCAGTACCGGGTACTCAGCCGTTTTTCCGGTATTCCGTTTTCTCCATTTTGCCGTCCCGGACCATTTCCTTGTGGATATTATCGAGGATCCCATTGATAAACTGGCCACTCTGTTCGGTACTGTATTCCTTGGCCAGGTCAATGTATTCATTGATCGTCACCTTTGGCGGGATGGTCTCAAAATAGAGGAACTCGGCAACACCCATCTTCATCAGGATCATATCAAGCAGTGCAATCCGGTCCGGATCCCAGTTTTTCAGTTTCGGGATAATGATTTCATGGAGATGTGAATCCTTGTCTACCACGGTCTGCAGTAGCTGCCGGGCAAACAGCGCTTTGTCACCGGAAAGGATATCGTTGAAATTAAGCGTCTGTGGTTTCGAGAGGTAACCGGCGAGCAATTGCACCACCATTTCACCATCATCATTCCAGTTGGTGAAATTTTCCTCGAGGTGTGATACAAAGTTTTCATTCGCCAGCATGAGATCGTTGAAGATGAACTCGAGGATTTTTTTCTCATCCTGTTTTTCACGGCCGGTGCTGAGCAGGTACGACTGGTATTCCGGACGCGTAATCAATTCAAGGTATACCCGACGCACGAGATCGGTATCCCCCTTAAGCTCGGGCTTTTCTTTTGTAAACTGTTCGATGAGTGCCGGGTCTTCGATCATCTTCCACAACAATTCGTTGCCGGCAATTTTTGTATTTACATTGAGGTCTTCCTGTGAAGGGAGGTGTTTGCTTGCACGTTTGTGGGCTTCTTTCTCTACCTGCTTCGCCACCTGGATCAGGAACCAGCAGAGATAGACCAGCAATGAACGCGACTGGTTGAAATGGTTCTGTAAAATCTTCTGCGGTTCACCAGGTTTCGTTTGGCTTTCAAGGGCGTCCAGTGTGTAAAGCGTCTGCATCACCTTAACCCGGATATTTCTTCTGCTGATCATGCTGTAAGAACTGTTTTGAAGCGCAAATGTAGGGAAAAAGCCTGAGGCAATGGCATTACTCTTTTATAAACCTTTGCTGCTGCACGCCGCTGCTGGTCTGCACTTCCACGATATAAGCACCTGCGGGCAGGCCCTGCAGATCCACTTCATTCACCAGCTGCATCCCGCGCAATTCATTCCTTTTTATCAGGTTACCGGTAATTGTATAAAGGGATACACTGAGAGGGGCTTCGCCAGCCGAACCGCGGATAAATAATTTCCCGTGTGCGGGGTTGGGATAAATACTTAATCCGGTTTCCCCAAACGCAGTCACGCTTTGTGTTTTACTGAAAGTTTCCCGCCCGTCTTTGTCGACCTGGCGGATGCGGTAGTAATTAACACCGCTGAAAGGCAGCCGGTCAAGGGAGGAATAATCCTGCACGTTTTCATTGTCGCCTTTTGATGGTATAGTGGCAATGCTGGTAAAATCCCTGCCATCGCGGCTGAGCATCACATCAAAATGATCGTTGCCGGTTTCGGATGCCACCTGCCAGTCGAGCCGCACCGCTGCACCATCCTTTACTGCTGTAAATCCGAGAAACCGGAGTGGCAGTACGGTAGCTATATAGGTCATTGTAAAAGATGCCCGTGTATTATATATACCATCGGCCATCATCAGGTAGCTGCTGTTCGGCGCCAGTCCGGTGACGGCGGTCACAGGACCATTTGCATTGAATGTCCGGTAAGCCACCGGTGCGGGGAATGCCTGTCCGGCCGGACAGCTGTTGACCTGGTAAAATGAAAGTTCCACTCCTGCATCCGTGCAGGTGGCCTGGGTGGCGGGACTGGTGGTATAATTTGAAATGGCGAGACTGATTGAGGTACCTGTACCGTCCGTACGGAACACATACCAGGCATTATTGGTGATCGATGTACCCGCACCACTGCTGAGCACGCGGGTGTATTGCGGATCACTGAAGCGGTTACTGCCTGCATGGTCGAGATCAAAGCCTACCGACGTATTAGGGGCAGTCGGCACGGAAGGGAATACCAGCGGACAATCGTCTTTTGGTTCATTCACCACACCGGGCAGCGGACTCATTTCAGTGATACCATAACAGTAGGTGAGACCGCGGGGATTCACATTATACCTCGCGCCTGCAAGTGCCGCCCAGTCCGGACTCCGGCGGTCGACCCCGTTCACGATAGCAAAGTTCATCACTTTCTGCGGATCAATATTCGGCAACCCAATGCCTTTGTAACTGTCGATGATATGTCCGAGGTTGAGCGCATGGCCAAGCTCATGCAATATCACCGATTCCATATCGATTGCACTGCCCGTGGTGAAACAGGGCCCGTTGTTAAAACTGGCACTGCCGGCAGACACGCCGGCATTGCGGATAATGATTTCAAAACCCGCCCGCAGGATCCACTGGCTTCCATTGCAGGTATACCCGCCACTGTAACACACAGCAAGCACACCGGCAGGCAGCACAAATGAGGGGCCATTGGCCGTATTGTCGAGCATCACCAGGTTGATCCCGTCGCCAAGGTTCAGCTGCTGGATGCTGGTGACACCGCCATACGTAAAGTTTAAACCCGTGAGCTCGCGCCATGTACTGATGGCGCGGCGAAAAGGGGCTTCCTGAACGGAAGTGGAGAAATCGGCGCCCGAGTTGGCCGTGCTGGTGGAATAATAATAGGAATAACCACCTGTGCCGTTATCATTGAAAAGACTGTACATAAGATTGCTGGGCGACTGGCTGCTGACCTGTGTCAGCATTGCCCAGGAT